>NZ_JAWOTF010000020.1:0-66402 GCF_033338735.1 Vibrio sp. Vb1127
TCGTTTTGGTTCCCCGACTTACCTTAAACCCACTTTCATATTGAAACCTTGCATCGAGAGGCCGGCTTCCCTCTGGCGATGCTTTCTAAGCCCTGTTATGAGTGAAGTGGAACGCAGTTTTGTGTGGTTTCTGCAGTCTCGAGCGCTAGTTTTGAGCCCCTGTGCTTAACTTACCAAAGCTTCCTTTATTATTACCTGGAAAATTTATTCAATAGGTTATGTTATTTTCGGGGGAGATTTCTCTGCTTTAGATGTTTTGATTTAGCCATAGGCGCTTATTAATATAAACTCAGCGCATTTAAAACTTTCCAAACATGGATTTTGTTTTGTCGATCTATTTAAGCCAGTGTCTTAAAGTATATTCGCTACTTCTTCCCTCTAACCCTCTCCAACCTTCAAAGCCACCACTACGTACGTATAACGTGAGCGGTATAGGTGCTTTCATAGCTGTGTTTGCTGAGTAAGTCGTTCACCTAGCACATTGACTGAGGAAAGGTCTTCTTTCAGTGGATCTTCGTCTAAGTCACGATAGTTTTTAATAATTATCTGGTACTTTTTATTCTAAAGGTGTACGCTTCACATCGAATATTTTTTCGACAGTAAATCATGTTATATCTCTTGTTTAAAAGCTTTGTAAGAAGGCTGAACTCCGTGCAAAAAACGCGATGAAGTGTTGCTCGGAGTCTTAAATTAATCTTCATCAGGTGTTTTATGTGTGGGTAGCTTCGCTGAAGTTATACGCAGGTGCTTGTACACCTGATAAAAGAGAAGAGATGGCCGGTGATATTTCATCATCGGCCTTTTTGTATCTGTTAAGCAGCTACAAAGCATTTCCCAGTATTGAAATAAGGGCCGGTATTGATCACCGGCCCTTTTTTATTTGGTTGAAAACATGAGTATTTTACAAGTTAAAAATTTGTCTTATCAGATAGCCGATAAGACATTATACAACAACGTGACCTTTCGTATTAACGTGGGAGAGAAAGTAGGTATCACCGGAGCGAATGGTGTTGGAAAAAGCACCTTATTGAAACTGCTTTTCGGTGAATTATCTGCAGATAAGGGCCGCATTGAATGGTTACCAAGCCTTGAGGTAGGGTATTTAGAACAACATTTTAAGATCGATAATGTGCTGACAGTTCATGAGTGTTTAAAGGGCTCTTTTGAGAGTTTATACGCTGCAGAGCAAAAGCTTTGGACTTTGTATCATGCGATGACCGAGTCTCACTCTACATCTCTTTTAAGCCAAGTCGCTCGGCTACAGGCATATTTAGAAGATGAAAACTTCTATGCAATTAATACCAAAATTGAACAAGTTGCTGTAGGTCTTGGCATTTATCAATTTGGCTTAGATACACCGCTTGTCTCGCTAAGTGGCGGTCAAAGACACAAAGTCCTTTTAGGCAGGTTGTTACTTCGCAACCCCGATGTGTTAATTCTTGATGAGCCGACAAACTATCTTGATGCTCCGCACATTGAATGGCTAGTCACGTTTCTCAATGATTACATTGGCACCGTTTTACTGGTTTCTCATGATGTTGATTTCCTTAATCAAGTAGCGACCAGTATTTGTGATATTGATTATCAAACGGTTCGAAAATACAGCGGCACTTATGTCAAAGCAATGCAGCAAAAGCATCACGATGGTGCTTTGATAGAAAAGCAATATAAGGCTCAGCAAAATGAAATTCGAAAGTTAGAGCAATTTATTGCCAAAAATGGCGCTGGAGTTAACGCGAGTCTTGCTAAAGGGCGTAAGAAAAAACTGGATAAAATCGAACGTATTCAACTGAATAATGTAGAGAAAGTATCGATGTTTGACTTTGCTTACCAGCCCATTGGGCAACCGAATGTGATTGACGCAAAAGCGTTGATGATCGGTTATCAGCAGCCTCTGCTTCCAGTGTTTGATATCACGTTAGCGCGCGGGGAAAAGTTGGTTGTTGCTGGCTTTAACGGCGTGGGTAAGTCGACCTTACTTAAAACCCTGATGGGGGAGATCGAGCCACTCTCTGGTGAGGTGGTATTGGCAAAAGGTGCAATGATTGGTTATTTTTCTCAAGATTTGTCTTGGCGCCATCCTCAGAACACACCTGAACAGGAGCTGTGCTCTTGTGCGCCAACAATCTCAAGCAAAGAGTCACGCAAGCTATTAGCTCGCTTTGGGATTACGGGGGATAAGACGCAGCGCCACTTAGATACATTGAGCGGTGGTGAGCAAACTCGGGTGAAGTTGTGTTGTTTATCGGTTCAGAAATGCAATGTTTTGCTGTTGGACGAACCAACAACACATTTGGATAGCAGCAGTAAAAATGCGCTTAAAGAGGCTCTCCAGCGCTTTTCCGGTAGCGTGATTGTAGTATCTCATGAGAAGGCATTTTTGCAATCTTGGCCTGATAGAGTTTTAGATATTTCGTTGCTCACTTGTGCTGAATCGGAAACAGAACAGGAGGTGGAGCTATGATGCAGTCCATGATCCTATTTCTCGTGGCTTTTCTTGTTGGTGCTGATGAGTTGATGCTTGGATCTATTCTTGAACCTATCGGAAATGATTTAAGTGTTCAACCGAGTCAGGTGACCTTATTTATTACAGCATATAGTTTAGCCATAGCAATTTGCGCTCCTTACTTGGGCCGTTTATCAGACCGAGTTGGGCGTATTCGTATCATGGTGCCTGCTTGCTTTGTATTTGGGGTTGCGTCTATTACGACGGGCATAGTTCATGATTTTGAACTTGCTATTGCAACTCGAGTGATCACTGGTATTGCAAGTGCAGGCATGTTACCAATTGCATTCGCGTTAGCGGGAGACGCGAAGGGTAATAGAGCGATGCGTCAAATTGTGATGGTTCAGGCGGGATTAACGCTAGGTATGATAACTAGCCCGGCGATCGGAGCATTGTTGACCCAGCTTTTATCATGGCGTGCCGCTTTTATTATTTTGGGCGTTGCGGCTCTTTTTGTCGGTGCCATGAGCGTAGTGTCCATGAACAACAAGCATAATGAGTCCAAGAAGTCAGATACTCTGCCACCTATCACAGACGTCATTCATCTTCCAGGCGCGTTGAGGGCGATTCTAGCGATGTGTTTAGGCCTAGGGGGAGGTATTGGTGTATTTAACCTGATAGGCCTTCATATTCGAGATACCAGTGATTTGGCGCTCGGTTGGGTGGGCGCTATTTATGCAGCTCTAGGGATCGTGAGTGTGGTTGGAAATATGTGCGTGGCGAGAGCTTCTCGCTGGCTTGGTAGCTCTCGAGCCGTTATGCGAGTGGCTTTAATGGTGTGCATACCTTGCAGTGCATGGGTGTTCTCAAATGAGATGAGTACGGTGACCGCTTATCTTCCAGCTCTAGTGCTCTGGTCTCTTGCTGGAGGGTTTGGTTCTCCGGCATTACAAGCACATATCGCAAGCTTATCTGATGAATATCGAGGTGTGTTAATGTCTTCTGGAATGAGTATGATGCACTTTGGTGTCGCGATTTGGTCTGCCTTGGCGGGCTTCGCGTATTCTGTAGGCAATGAATGGGTCGCTTTCGTGGCTTTCCTATTGTTTGGCTCAGCAGTAGTTATCTTAAAGCCAGTTGGTAATACTGAACAAAGTGAGCGTTATTCGTAGTGTTTTAGTAGATAAAGAAAAGCCGTTACCTAAAAAGGTAACGGCTTGTTCCAAATACTTTTTGAAAAACGGTCTTAGTTCATGCCGTATTTCTTAAGTTTCTTGCGAAGAGTACCGCGGTTGATACCCATCATAGTTGCTGCGCGAGTTTGGTTACCGCGAGTGTACTGCATGATAGTATCTAGTAGTGGCTGTTCAACTTCAGCTAGAACTAATTCGTATAGTTCTGTTACTTCCTGGCCGTTTAGTTGAGCAAGGTAGTTTTTAAGAGACGCTTTAACAGAGTCACGTAAAGGCTTCTGAGTAATCTGGTCTTGTGACGTTACTGTAGTTACTGTTAATGCTTCTGAAGTCAGATTTTGTTCGAACATATTCGGTCTAGCTCTTCTCTTAATTATGATGCAACGTTATCAAAATAACCTTCTAACGCCTCAATTTGCAGCGGAGCTGCGTCGATAGCGTTGAAGGTACGGCGAAACTCACTTGCCTGTTCATGCTCTTTCAGGTACCACCCAACGTGCTTGCGCGCGATACGTGGACCTAAGAACTCCCCATAAAACTCATGCAGAGCATTTACATGACCAAGCATAATGGTTTTCACTTCCTCAGTTGGAAGTTCCTCCATTGTGGTGCCGTTTTCCAAATAGTGATGGATTTCCTGGAAAATCCAAGGACGACCCTGGGCAGGGCGTCCAATCATTAAAGCGTCCGCACCGGTGTACTCCAGTACAAATTTGGCTTTCTCCGGGCTATCGATATCACCGTTCGCGATAACCGGAATTGAAATCGCCTCTTTTACCGCTTTAATGCTGTCATATTCGGCCTCACCTTTGTACATACATGCTTTCGTTCTGCCATGCAGAGCAAGAGCTTGTATGCCGCAGTTTTCGGCTAATTTAGCGATCTGGACACAGTTCTTGTTGTCTGTATCCCAGCCAGTTCGAGTCTTTAACGTTACAGGAACGTCCACTGCATTCACGACCGCTTTCAAAATCTCTTCGATAATGTTTGGGTATTGAAGCAGAGCAGAGCCCGCTAGCTTCTTATTCACTTTTTTTGCCGGGCAGCCCATGTTGATGTCGATGATTTGTGCACCGTTCTCAACACTGAATTGAGCTGCGTCCGCCATAAGCTGTGGATCGGAACCCGCAATCTGTACAGAGCGAATGCCCGATTCGCCCTCGTGTACCATGCGCTGTTTCGACTTTGACGTTCCCCATAGTTTTGGGTTAGCAGACATCATTTCACTGACGGCCATTCCCGCACCATAGCGAAGACACAACTCGCGAAACGGTCTATCCGTTACACCAGCCATAGGGGCTACGATTAGATTGTTCTTAAGTTGATAGTTTCCGATTTTCAAAACGTCATCACAGTTCTGTACCAGCAAGGGCGCGCATTTTACGCATTTTTTCACTGCGTGAAAAGACTAATATTTGAGCATTTACAAATTGTTTTTGTAAATTGTATGAATTTCAAACAATTAGCTCTGAAAACCTTGTCTAGCCTTGCTTACGACCAGAGATGCGACACCATTCACTTTGCTCAACAATCGGGTCAATGTGAAGCTCGTCACGGTAATAGTTCGCAACATCTTCAGCTTGAGTGTCTAATACGCCGGACATAGCGAGGTCGCCATTTGGCTTAACTAGTCCTTTGATGATAGGTGCAAGTTCACGTAAAGGTCCCGCAAGGATGTTGGCCACAACGATGTCAGCGACGAGACCTTCAGGTTGATTTTGCGGTAAGTAAACTTCTAGTTTGTCTGCAACGCCATTACGCTCAGCATTGTCTTTTGAAGCAAGCAGGGCTTGAGGATCAATGTCGATCCCTATCACTTTTTCAGCGCCCAGTTTGATCGCTGCGATCGCAAGAATACCTGAGCCACAACCGAAGTCGATAACGGTCTTACCGCTTAAGTCCATGCTTTCTAGCCACTCAAGACAAAGTGCTGTTGTAGGGTGAGTACCCGTACCGAATGCAAGGCCTGGATCCAACATAACATTAACAGCGTCAGGATCTGGAATATCGCGCCAGCTTGGACAAATCCATAAGCGTTCACCAAATTTCATTGGGTGGAAGTTTTCCATCCATTCGCGTTCCCAGTCTTTATCTTCAAGCTGTTCTACTTTGTAAGCAAAATTGTCAGCCAGCATGTTGCTCGCTTTAACTTGGTCGATGATGAAGTTAGTGTCTGCTTCTGCATCATACAGTGCCAGAATATCAGTATCGCCCCATAAGCGAGTTTCGCCAGGTAGAGGTTCGAATACAGGTGTATCCTGCGCGTCTAAGAATGTAACAGACAGCGCGCCAGTCTCTTCCATTAGCATATCGCCGATTTGCTCAGCGTTTTCATTGGTCGCGTTGAGTTTGATTTGAATCCAAGGCATTGGTTTTTGCTCTTAAAGTGAATGAAGTGGCGCAGAGTTTACCAGAACTCTACGATTTGTTTGAGTATATACCCAAATAAGCCGATTTATATGTTGAGCCCTTCGCGTACATATAAAACAAAAATGCCCACGGGAGTGGGCATTTTTTAAGACGTTTGCTTAGGCTTATTGTAAGCCAAGCTTCTTCTCTAGGTAGTGGATGTTTGCACCACCGTGTTGGAAGTTTTCGTCATTCATAATGGAGAATTGCAGTGGCACGTTAGTTTTGATGCCTTCGATGATCATCTCACCCAGTGCGTTTTTCATACGTGCAATCGCTACATCACGGTTCTCACCGTAAGTGATCAGTTTACCAATCATTGAATCGTAATGAGGTGGAACTGTGTAGCCTGTGTAGATATGAGATTCCCAACGTACACCCATACCGCCAGGAGCGTGGAAACGCTCGATCTTACCCGGAGATGGTAGGAAGCGCTCAGGGTCTTCTGCGTTGATACGACACTCAATCGCATGGCCACGGATCTTAATATCATCTTGAGTGAATGACAGAGGCTGACCCGCTGCAACACGAAGCTGTTCTTTGATTAGGTCGATGCCAGTAACCATCTCTGTTACTGGGTGCTCTACTTGAATACGAGTGTTCATTTCGATGAAGTAGAACTCACCGTTCTCGTATAGGAATTCAAACGTACCTGCGCCGCGGTAACCGATCTCGATACATGCACGAGTACAGCGTTCACCGATGTACTTACGCATTTCTTCTGTGATACCAGGTGCTGGAGCTTCTTCCACTACTTTTTGGTGACGACGTTGCATTGAACAGTCACGCTCACCAAGGTGGATTGCGCCGCCTTGACCGTCAGCAATAACCTGAACTTCAACGTGACGAGGGTTTTCTAGGAATTTCTCCATGTAAACCATGTCATTGTTGAACGCCGCTTTTGCTTCAGCACGTGTCATTGCAATAGCTTGGATAAGGTCTTTCTCTGCGCGAACAACACGCATACCACGACCGCCGCCGCCGCCAGATGCTTTGATGATTACTGGGTAACCAATGCGCTTAGCAAATGCTTTGTTTTTCTCTTCGTCATTGTCTAGAGGGCCGTCAGAACCCGGTACACAAGGAACGCCTGCTTTCTTCATTGCATTGATAGCAGATACTTTATCGCCCATTAGGCGGATAGTGTCTGCCTTTGGACCAACGAAGATGAAACCACTGCGCTCAACTTGCTCTGCGAAGTCTGCGTTCTCAGACAGGAAGCCGTAACCTGGGTGGATAGCCACAGCACCAGTCACTTCTGCTGCAGAAATGATGCGTGGAATGTTTAGGTAGCTGTCGATACCACGAGCAGGGCCGATACATACGGTTTCGTCTGCGAGTAGTACGTGCTTAAGATCGCGGTCCGCTGTTGAGTGAACAGCGACGGTCTTAATACCTAATTCTTTACAAGCGCGAAGAATACGAAGTGCAATTTCACCTCGGTTCGCGATGACTACTTTGTCTAGCATAAGGCAAGCCCCGCTTATTCGATTACAACAAGAGGTTGGTCGAATTCAACTGGTTGGCCGTCTTCAGCTAGGATTGCTGTAACAACGCCAGATTTGTCCGCTTCGATTTGGTTCATCATTTTCATTGCTTCAACAATACATAGAGTATCGCCAGCATTTACTTTCTGACCCACTTCTACGAATGCTTTAGAGTCTGGGCTTGGAGAGCGGTAGAAAGTACCAACCATTGGAGAAAGAACTTGGTGACCTGCAGGTGTTGCTGCTGGAGCTTCTGCTGCTGGCGCTTCCGCTACTGGTGCCGCTGCTACTGGAGCAGGTGCCGCCGCTGGAGCTGCTGCGTAGTGAATTGGTGCTTGAGGGGCTGCAGTGCCATGACGGCTGATGCGCACTGACTCTTCACCTTCAGAGATCTCTAGCTCAGCAATGCCAGACTCTTCAACTAACTCAATTAGCTTCTTGATTTTACGAATATCCATCTTTTCTTTCTCTTTTATCTTGTGATTAAGACAACCCTCGTAGGGTTGCAGAGTGTTAGGGTTACTTTGCCTGAAGCTTATTGATCGCTGCAGACAGAGCAAATTCATAACCTTGTGCGCCTAAACCGCAAATCACACCCTCTGCTTTATCTGACAGGTAAGAGTGATGACGGAATGGTTCACGTGCGTGCACATTTGATAAGTGCACCTCAATAAATGGGATGGCGACGCCAAGTAATGCATCTCGCAGCGCCACACTAGTATGAGTGAAAGCCGCTGGATTGATGATGATGAAGTCAATCTTGCCATAGGCAGCGTGAATGGCTTCAATCAGTTCGTACTCACGATTTGATTGTAGGTGTTCCAGTTCTACCCCAGCGTTATGGGCTTGCTCTGTAAGAGTATCCACAACTTGAGCTAAGGTACTGTGACCATAGTGTGTCGGTTCGCGCAGACCCAATAGATTAAGATTTGGTCCGTTTAGAACAAGAATCCGTGACTTTGCAGACATTGTGTTGCTATCTTCCCTTATCGTGAGTGGAACGTTTATATTCCCAAATATACGATAGTTCAGCACGATTTTTTTGTTAAAACCGAGCAAATTTTAAAAAATCGACCAAGATTATAGCTAATTCATAGCAATTAGCAGCAATTTACTGGTCTAATCTCCTAATAGCCACTCTCGTTTCTGTAACCAAGTTAACAAAAACAACATAATTGCCATATTTTTTGTGTGGCCAATTTGTGCACTAAAGCAAAAAACCGCCATGAGTGATGGCGGTTTTTAAAGTGCTTTTAAAACAGTTGGTTGAATTTATGCCAATTCTGCTTTCTCTGCGATAAGTTTATCTACAACGCTCGGATCGGCAAGCGTTGATGTGTCTCCGAGGTTGCTAGTATCACCCGTTGCAATTTTACGCAGGATTCGACGCATGATCTTACCAGAACGAGTCTTCGGTAAGGAATCCGTCCAGTGCAGTACATCTGGTGTTGCAATTGGACCAATTTCTTTACGCACCCAATCTTTCACTTCTTTGTGTAGCTCTGCTGACGGGAATTCACCATCGTTCAAGGTAATGTAAGCGTAGATAGCTTGGCCTTTGATATCATGCGGAATGCCCACAATAGCGGCCTCAGCAATTTTATGATGTGCGACAAGAGCCGATTCTATTTCAGCGGTACCCATGCGGTGACCCGACACGTTTAGTACGTCATCAACACGGCCCGTGATCCAGTAGTAACCGTCTTCGTCACGACGAGCCCCATCACTAGTAAAGTACATTCCCTTAAAGGTTGAGAAGTAGGTCTGTTCAAAGCGCTCGTGGTCGCCATAAACAGTACGCATCTGACCTGGCCATGAATCAAGGATCACCAAGTTACCTTCTGCTGCGGTTTCTTCAATGATGTTGCCCATGTTATCAACCAGTGCAGGTTGGACTCCGAAGAATGGTCGAGTTGCTGAGCCTGGTTTTAAATCTGTTGCGCCTGGTAGTGGTGCAATTAAGATACCGCCGGTCTCTGTTTGCCACCAAGTATCAACGATAGGCGAGCTCTCGTTACCAATCGTTTTGTAGTACCACTCCCACGCTTCAGGGTTGATAGGCTCACCTACTGAACCCATCACACGTAAGCTTGAACGAGATGTCCCTGCTACCGCTTCGTTACCTTTTGCCATTAGTGCACGAATAGCGGTTGGCGCAGTGTAGAGAATGTTCACTTGGTGCTTATCAACCACTTCACTCATACGAGCCGTGCTTGGGTAGTTTGGAACACCTTCAAACAGAATGGTTTTGGCCCCGTTCGCTAGTGGACCATAAATTAGGTAAGTATGGCCTGTAATCCAGCCCACATCCGCGGTACACCAGAAGGTTTCACCTGGTTGATAATCGAAGACATATTTAAAGGTCATTGCCGCGTAGACGAGGTAACCGCCTGTAGTATGTAGTACGCCTTTAGGTTTACCTGTCGAGCCAGATGTGTAGAGGATGAACAGCGGGTCTTCGGCTTTCATCTCTTCTGGTGGGCAAACGTCAGAAACGTTGGCTGTTGCTTCGTGCCACCAAACATCACGGTGTTCATGCCATTCAACATCACCACCTGTACGTTTAAGCACGACGACTTTATTGATGGTTTTTACGTCTGGGTTGGTTAGTGCTTCATCCACGTTCTTTTTCAGTGGAACAGCGCGTCCGCCACGTACGCCTTCGTCTGCGGTGATCACGACTTTAGCGTCAGAGTCGATGATACGGCCGGATAGTGCTTCTGGTGAGAAACCGCCAAATACTACGGTGTGAACCGCACCAATACGGGTACAAGCGAGCATAGCCACTGCAGCTTCTGGCACCATTGGCATGTATAGACACACCACGTCGCCCTTGCGTACGCCTTGCTCTTTCAATGCGTTGGAGAATTTACACACTTCTTTGTGCAGTTCGTTGAAAGTGAGTGTTTTGTCGTCGGCTGGATCATCGCCTTCCCAAATGATGGCGACGTCATCCCCGTGTTCTGCAAGATGACGGTCAATACAGTTAGCCGAGACGTTCAGTGTGCCATCTTCAAACCAGCGAATATCAACATGGCCAGTGTCGAAAGAAGTGCTTTTTACTTTGGTGAAAGGTTTGATCCAATCAACGATTTTGCCGTGTTCGTTCCAGAAGCCCTCTGGATCGGTTACCGACTGCTGATACATGGCTAAGTAAGTATCATTATCCGCGTGTGTATGAGTTTTAATATTTTCTTTTACCGGATAAACGTGGGCTTCGCTCATGGCTTCTCTCCTTGTGCCTTATTTCTCGGCCTTACACCAATCTAGATAAGATTTTGAATATATTTTTGTAGGGCTGTTTTTTGGTTCTAAATAACTTGGTCGTGGTAATGACGACGTTGTGCTTATAACTGTCAGTCACCGCGCGTATTTCCACAATTAGACTTTAGGATGAGAGTGATGGAAGCGCCGGGAAATCGCTGAAACAAAAGCATTTCTGGGAGCTAGGTCAACTGATTTTTATGTATACGGCGCGGTTAGGTTGGGTAAATCGCCTTTCGTTAAGCGGACAAAGACCAAAGCGGCAGAAATCGCGTCTTGCAAGGCGTCGTGTTTGTCTTGGATAGGAAGTTCGAGGTGTTTACAAATGGCATCCAGACTTAAGTCGAAATAGGCATTCGGCAAATGTCGTTCCAACTTATCGTGGTAAATCTGACTGACTTCGATCAGTGGGTTAGGAAGTGGGAAGCCAAGTTGCCGCAGACAAGCAAGGTCTAAGATCTTTTTATCGTAACGAATGTGATAGCCCACAAGTGGTCGGTTGCCGATAAAGTCGAGCAGCTCGAGCAGCGCCTCTTTTTCACTGATGCCATCGACTAAGTCTTGGTGGCGAATTCGATGGATCTTGACCGAGCCTGAGTCGAGCGATTGCGGCGCGCGTAAGCGGACTTCAAATGGTTGACTGGTGATGATGCGGTTGTCGATGATCTTGGTGGCTGCAATAGTCACCAGCTCGGCGCGATTTGGGTCAAGGCTGGTGGTTTCGCAGTCAAGAGAGACGTATTCTGTTTTATCTGGCGTGCAAAACAGCGACTGATAAGGCGAACCTTTCAGTTTGTAGTGCCAGTATTTGCGTTGTAACCAGTTCATTGCCTACGCCTCTGTGATTTATGAAAATCAGGGTTAATCACGAATTTGATAATGGAAGCCTAAAAATTGCTTAAATTTCTTCACCACATGTAAGCTGTGGCGAAGCAAATCACGCTCAGTTCTATCCAGTTGTTTAATATCAATGTTATTCAACGCTTCTTGCTTTTTGAGTTGCTGGTTAAGGCGAAGTTTAAAGAACAATTTTAGTGCTTCGTTGAGATTATCTGCTGTTTCGGGTTCTAAGATGCGCTTATTTCTCAGAGCTTCAATGCGCTCAAACGTGTTCTTCTCCTCAATGGCATATTCCAAAGACAAGGTGCGAATGCCGTGTACAATTGGGAAAATACCGCCGCGTTTAATGTCCAATCCGTCTTTAGCACTTTTTACGTTGCCAAATAGAGTTAGGGGCACCGAAAACTGCAAGGCAGGGCGAGTAAAGTCAGACAATATCAACATGCGATCTTTCATTGTGTCACGAAGATGCGCCGCAATTGGAGCCAGCAGCTCGCAATTCCCAGCAACAGCATGGGCGTCACTGAAAATGGCTAAGTCCATGATTTGTTGTGGTTCAGCTTTAGCTATCCAGTGGTTTAGGGTGCTTATCCATTCTTGCTGTGTTTTGACCCATTTCGGGTTGTTAACCATCACTTTACCAGGGCAAAGTGGATAACCGAGCTGTTGTAGTGTGTGTGTGAAGGATTGCATAACTTGTTCGCAATGAGGCCATTCCAGACCATCTTGAATAATCAGGGCATTGTCTTGATCGGTTTTGAGAATTTGCTCTCCTCGGCCTTCAGAGCCGAGTACGATCAAGCAACAATGGTCGTGCAAGGCTGGTGGTATTACTAACTCGAACGCTTTCTCGATAATTTGCTCGTTTACGGCTGAGATCAGCTCCATGATGAAGCGAGTGCGGATGCCGTTTTTCAATAAGCTCTCGACCAATTGACGTTGGCGGTTTGAGGCCAAAGCGAGCTCTACCACGCTGCTTGCTCGAGCAATACTGAGCGTTAACACGTGAGAGTGGGTTGAGAACGCGCTAAGAATTTGGGTCATATCCAGCATGCCAACGGCTCTGTTACCTTCACATACCATGAGGCGTTTCATTCTGTTTCTGGTCATTGTGATCATGGCGTTGAATAGAAAGTCACCATCATCAACGTGATAAACAGGAAAGCTCGCGATCTCACCCACTGGTGTGTCGAGCGCGCAACCATCCAACATCACAGAATGCAGCATATTAGTACGAGTCACTATTGCGTACGGGTGGGCTGATGGCCATTTTTCCAATCGTGGATCATCGCCATGGAGTTGAACCAATGCAGCGTCAATCCCATTTTCTTTTAAGGAACGTGTTACCTCGTTAATTGGTGTATTTGGTTCGAGGATCATCGGTGGGTGATAAATGCTGCGGTCAACTTTAGTGAGAATAAACTCCGCTAAGTTTTGCTGTTGATGGGCCGCTTCGATGAGCTCTTGCCGTTTCGATAAATTGTTATCGAAATAGGCTGCAAACTGGCCATTTTCGTTGTAAAGGGCAAGGAAAATTTCTTTCGGCAGTAGGTAAGAGAGCGTGTCCTCAAGCGCGATGTAGTGATGACGTACCTTGTCTTCAAGTAACGAGCGTACATCGAACATATCGTCGTTGGCATAATGTGCGAACACTTCCTGTTGATCGTTGGAGCGCTCTTCTACCGCGCCTTTGATCAGAATATGTAAGTGGGGGTTCTTCTGTCCGCAGGATAAAATAACATCTCGAGCTCGATAGTAGGCGACGTCCAGAGACGATCGCAGTCGCGTTTGTTGTGCTTCAGTTAAGCGATCGAACGGTGGAGATTGCATGTTAAATTTGTCAGGCATGAGAACACCCAATAATGATGGAAGGAACACTCTCTAAGTCTGACAAATTTCTTACCGGAAGCCAGACGACTTTGGTCTAAATTACGATGTTTTCGCTTGAAGATGCCAAATGTCGCAAAGTTAGTATTCCATCGAGGAAACGATAAGTTTCTTATTCTTCCCTTTTTATAATACGCATGGCGATCCATAATTCCCGGCTCGAACGTTGGTGTTCCCGTTTTAGGATATTTGTAATGTTGAAACCTTCTCCGTATGGCTGGATTTCCCAGTACTTTCTCGGATTCTTCTTTGCGTATGGCGTGTATCTGCCATTTTGGTCACTTTGGTTTAAGGATCAGGGCGTATCTTCGACAGATATCGGTTTGCTGGTCGGGTTAGGCCTTGCGACACGTTGTGTTGCCAATATCGTGATCACCCCACGAGTACACAAAGTCGAACATCTTATGCCTGCTTTACGTTGGTTGAGTTTCGCTGCCCTCCTTTTTGTTGGATTTCACTTTTTTACGGGTGGTAGCTTTTGGTTAATGGCACTAGCGACAGTGTTGTTCAATCTTTGTTGTGGACCGATTATTCCGTTGTCGGACGCGATGGCAAATTACTACGCTCGCCTGAAAATGCTCGATTATGGCCGCACGCGGCTATGGGGTTCGATCGCCTTTATCGCAGGCTCGACGGCAGTGGGCTACCTGGTGGCTGAATTTGGCTCCGATATGATCTTGTACACTGCGATGTGCGGCGTGTTTATCTCGTTGCTGTTTGCTATGCGACCGACTAACCCAATGCCTGTAACGCACGGTGGGCAAAGCGCAGAACGTCCAAAGCTGACCGCTCTTTTGACCGACAAGCCGATACTAAAATTCTTAGTGTTGGTGTCACTAATTCAGGGCAGTCATGCGGCTTACTACGGCTTTAGTGCGATTCACTGGAAGGCCGCTGGTCACTCGGAAGATGTCATTGGCTACTTATGGAGCTTGGGGGTGGCCGCAGAAGTGGCAGTGTTTGCACTGAGTAAGCGTTTATTCGTAGGTTGGTCAATACGCGCGCTGTTTATTGCTGCTGCCGTTGGTGTAATGATGCGTTGGGGGATTACGGCGTCGACAACATCAATTATTGCTTTGGTGATTGTTCAACTATTGCATGGTGTGACTTTCGCTACCGCACACATTGCCGCGATCCAATATATCCAAAACTCCGAAGAAAATAAGATCGTAGCGTTGCAAGCGTTGTATAACGCGATTCCGTTGGGCGCATTTATCGCGTTAATGACCGTATTGAGTGGCTGGGGTTATGAGCACTGGGGACCGCTTGTGTTCTGGGGCATGGCCGCGATGGGGTTATTGGCTCTGTTCGTCAAGCTTGATTCGCAAGACCCACATCAGGTGGTTGATGTATCAGACAAGCCACTTGAAACACAGAATTAGACTTATGTAACAAAGGTTAAAAACTAAGCTTTGTCTCCGTTATCAAAGCAGTGTTAAATGAAACCTCTCCCTCATGGAGAGGTTTTTTTATTCTCTTGCTTTAAAAGTAGCAAGAAAGGCAAGAAAGGATATCGGATGCAAGGATGGCTGGTGGTTCCCGTTTCTTTAGCGTATTTGGGAGCTTTATTTATCATCGCGTGGTACGGCGACATTCAGAAAAGGTGGCTAGCGCGCTGGCGGCCTTGGATTTATAGTCTTTCCATTGCGGTGTACTGTACATCATGGACCTTCTACGGCACGGTCGGGCAGGCCAGCAGTAATCCTTGGTCTTTCTTGCCCATCTATATTGCCCCCATTTTAGTGTTTACCATCGGATGGCGCGTTTTAGCTCGGCTTATTTTGATTGCTAAACGGGAACACATCACGTCGATTGCTGACTTTATCGGAGCACGCTACGGTAAATCCCAAGGCTTGGCCGTGGTTGTTACGCTCATAGCGGTTGCGGGAATTTTGCCGTACATTGCTTTACAGCTGCGTGGTATCACTATGGGGCTTGAAATCATTGCTCCGGAGCTGGCTACTGATTTTGGTTATCAAAACGATAGCGTGTCGTGGTTTGTTGTGGTCGCATTGGCGATTTTTACGATGCTATTCGGTACCCGCCACATTGATAACACGGAACACCATCGTGGGATGATGATGGCAATTGCCTTCGAATCCATTATCAAACTGCTGGCTTTTTTAGTGGTTGGTGTCTTCATTGTTTGGTTGGCGATGAACACCGAGAATTTGAGCTTAATTGATGTTGCCGCACAGACGTATCAGTCACCAAATATCCCGACTATATTGATTCATACTGTACTCACGATGCTGGCGATCGTTTGCCTTCCGCGACAATTCCATACGATGGTGGTGGAAAATGAACGTGCTCAAGATTTGCACGTGGCTCGTTGGTTGTTCCCCATTTATCTGATCTTAATGGGGATTTTTGTTTTACCTATTGCGTGGGTAGGGCAAGGTCTCTTGAGTGGCGCTTCGCCTGATACTTATGTCATCAGTGTACCGATGTCGGTAGGGGCGAGTGAAATCGCCTTGCTTGCGTTTTTAGGCGGTACTTCAGCGGCAAGCGGCATGGTTATCGTATCGACGATTGCCTTAGCGATCATGGTCTCGAATGACTTGGTTATGCCATTGCTATTGCGTCGCATGCGACTGACGCAGCGTAACCACCACCATTTTTCTGAATTATTACTGCGGATCCGCCGTGGTTTGATTTTAGTTTTGTTGATTGGCGCGTGGTGTTTCTATCAAGCGTTGGACACCATTCATTCACTTTCTGCTATCGGCTTTCTCTCGTTTGCGGCTATCACGCAATTCGCTCCTGCGCTGGTTGGCGGTATGTATTGGCGTCAAGGGAATAAGAAAGGTGTGTATGTTGGCCTCGCGGTGGGTTTTGCTACCTGGCTGATTACGTTAATGAGCCAAACAGACATGCTTGCCGGAGACTCCAGTAATAACTTCCTGATCTGGTTGATTACGCCACCAGAGGTATTGGCTAGTTTTGATATCGCGATTTCAGATTGGGGGATGATCCTCAGCGTGGTCGCTAATGCAGTGTGTTTTGTTGTGGTTTCTATGGCTACCCGACCAAGCCTAAGTGAGCGCTTACAATCGGCATCATTCGTTGGTACACCGTTGCCTGAAAGCGAAAATATGAGTCTGTACCAGAGCCGCGTTACGGTTGCAGAACTGGAAATGCTAGCATCCAGATTTGTAGGACGAACGCGAGTTAAAGCGGCGTTTCAAGCCTACTGGAGCCAGCAACGAGAAGAGTTGATGCCGAATCAACAAGCGCCATCTTCTCTGATTCGGCATACGGAGCGTGTGCTAGCAGGGGTATTTGGAGCATCTTCTGCTAAGTTAGTACTTACTTCCGCTCTGCAAGGAAGAAACATGCAGCTTGAAGAGGTGGCGACTATCGTCGATGAAGCCTCTGAACTGTACGATTTTAGTCGGGGTTTACTCCAAGGCGCGATTGAGCATATTGGACAAGGTATTGCGGTCGTCGATAAGCAACTACGCTTGGTTGCGTGGAACCAACGCTATTTAGAACTCTTTGAATTTCCGCCAGGCCTGATTCAAGTAGGTCGACCGATTGCGGATGTGATTCGGCACAATGCAGAGCAGGGGTTGTGTGGCCCTGGTGACCCTGATGACCACGTCCGTCGCCGTGTTTATCACCTTGAGCAAGGGACTCGGCACACCTCTTCTCGGGTTCGTCCCGATGGTCGCGTGATAGAGGTGCAAGGTAACCCAATGCCAGGTGGTGGCTTTGTGATGAGCTTTACCGACATCACCGTATTCCGTGATGCAGAGCAAGCACTGAAAGACGCCAACGAGACATTGGAAGAAAGGGTACGTCTGCGGACTCGAGAATTAGAACAACTTAACAAGCAGCTGGTGGAAGCGACGCAGCGCTCGGATTTGGAATCGAAGTCCAAATCACGGTTCTTGGCGGCAGTAAGCCATGACTTGATGCAACCGCTCAACGCGGCGCGTCTATTCGCATCTTCACTATCGGAAGTCGCCAAAGACAGCGAAGCCAAAAAGCTGTCAGCACACATTGAAAGTGCTTTAGAGGCTGCCGAAGACTTAATTGGAGATTTGCTGGATATCTCGCGCTTGGAATCGGGCAAGTTGGAAGTCAACGTGCATGGCTTTGCGTTAAATGATGTGTTATCGAATTTGAATGCTGAGTTTAGTGCGTTAGCCAAACAGCAAGGTATAGAGTTCACCATGATTCCGTCCTCACTCATGGTTAAGTCGGATCCCAAACTGCTGCGCCGTGTGGTGCAAAACTTCCTGACCAATGCGTTTCGTTATAACCCGAATGGCAAAGTCGCACTCGGTGTTCGCCGCGTGAAAGGGCGAGTGCGTATTGATGTATGGGATAATGGAGTGGGGATTGAAGAAGAGAAGCAGCAAGAGATTTTTGAAGAGTTTAATCGCGGAACTCAAGTTCGTTCCGACCAAGGTCTCGGACTTGGTTTGGCGATTTCGAAAGGAATTGCTCAGGTACTTGGGCATGAAATTTCGATGCGCTCTTGGGTTGGAAAAGGCAGTGTTTTTTCCATCACCCTAGATAAAGCTGATCATGTTCAGCCTCATCCAGTTCACGTGGCGATGAATAAGCAATCTGAACTTGGTCATCTGAGAATCCTATGTGTCGATAATGAGCCTGACATTCTAGTCGGCATGGAAAACTTACTTTCCCGATGGGGCTGCGATACACGAGTTGCGATTGATTTAGTTGAAAGTCTACAAGCGCTTGAGGATGGTTGGATTCCGGATGTAATTTTCTCCGATTACCGACTTGATGATGGTCGTACTGGTTTAGAAGTGCTACAGCAATGCCGCCTGAGATTAGGCCACAGCTTTGAAGGCGTCATCATCAGTGCAGATCGTACCGATGATATGCTTGATGGCATCAAAGCAAATGGGTTCAGCTTTATTGCTAAGCCAGTTAAGCCGCTTAAGCTGCGTTCGGTGCTCAATCGAGTCGCTTAGGATTGGAGTGTTTGAAAAATCACTATAAAAGAGACCTCCGAATGGAGGTCTCGATATTTGTAATCTTAGTTGATAGGCTGAGTTTGCCGTTTATTCTGCGACGCCGCCTTGGGTCAGTTTGGCTGGATTAAGCAATCGCTCTAGTGTGGCTCTATCCAAATCAGTTTCTTCTTCCGCGACATCAATAATCGCGCGTCCCTGTTTGTAGGCTTTTTTCGCGACTTCTGCCGCTTTTAGGTAACCAATGACCGGGTTGAGAGCCGTGACCAAAATTGGGTTTTTGGCGAGTGCTACATCCAAGTTATCTTGGCGAACTTCAAACGTCGCAATGGCTTTGTCAGCTAAAGCGGTTGCGCTGTTAGAGAGTAACTCGATGCTCTCCAATACGTTATGAGCAATAACTGGCAGCATGACGTTAAGCTGGAAGTTGCCCGCTTGGCCTGCGACGGTAATGGTGGTGTCATTACCAATGACTTGCGCTGATGCCATAGCTGCGGCTTCTGGGATCACAGGGTTTACTTTGCCAGGCATGATGGAAGAACCCGGTTGCAAGCCTTGTAATTCAATTTCACCTAAACCAGCCAATGGGCCTGAATTCATCCAACGAAGATCGTTTGCGATCTTCATGATCGCAACTGCTGCTGTTTTGAGCTGTCCCGACAGAGCGACGATCGCATCTTGACTGCTTAAATTGAAAAAGAAGTTATCACTGGCCGTGAACTGAATACGAGTTGACTGGGTTAGGTTGCTAGCGAATAAGTCTGCAAAGCGTGGATCGGCATTGATCCCCGTTCCAACCGCCGTACCACCTTGGGCTAAGGCTTTTACAGCAGGAAGTGTTTGTTCAATCGCTTGTTTTGCATGCTCGATTTGGAACTGCCAACCGCCAAGTTCTTGAGCAAAGGTAATTGGCATCGCATCCATTAAGTGGGTGCGACCGGTTTTTACAACATCTTTCAATGCTTGTTGCTTAGACTCTAGTGTTTGGCTTAGGTGTGACAGGGCCGGGAAGAGCTGTTTTTCAATGGCTAATGCTGCGCTAACTTGAATGGCCGTCGGTACCACATCGTTGCTGCTTTGTCCCATGTTGACGTGATCATTAGGGCTGACAGTGCCGCCTAGATGCTGGGAGGCCAGTGTTGCAATTACTTCATTCGCATTCATATTTGAGCTAGTGCCTGATCCCGTTTGGAACACGTCAATTGGGAATTGCTCAATATGATTGCCTTCGATAATTTCTTGAGCTGCGTCAGCGATCGCGTTGGCAATATCTCCCTCAAGCAGCCCTAGCTGTGCGTTGGTGAGTGCCGCAGTCTGCTTGATGTATGCTAACGCTTTGATAAAACCAGATGGCATTTTATGTTGACTGAATGAGAAGTTATCGACGGCGCGTTGAGTCTGGGCTTGGTAGAGAGCATCTGCAGGGACCGTTACTTCGCCCATACTGTCAGTTTCTATGCGGAATTCGGTGCTCATGGTAGGGATCCTTTTGGTTAATCGAGTGAGATTTGAATCAGGCGTAATTGTTGTTGTAGTGCGAGAAATTTCACGTCGCCTTGTTCAAACTGGTAGTAATAGCGTTTGAGGCAAAATAATGGCGTATGGATAGAATCGAGACAGACACGACGGAAGATACGACTGCGAGTTGAGTCTTGAATTGCGTCTAGTAAATGGAAATAAACCTGACGTAAAAACAGCTCACACAACAATAGATTTTCTTCATCGGCATCGTGTTCATAACAGGAAGACAACACCATTCCCCAATGAATATAGTCATGAATCACGTCTGGCTCAAAGCCATGTGGTGCGGCGAGAAGGAATCTATCTTGGGCTTTAAAAAATGCGTTAAAGATGTCCCGTTTGTTGTCCATAACCACCTCTCATTAAATGTAATGATAATTATTATCAATTAACTTGTGAGTTGGCAACCCTTTTTAGAGTAAGAGGTTGTTGAAGAAAGACTTACGGAAACAAAAGCCGACGCAAAGGCGTCGGCTGAGTAGGAATTCATTTATGCTGAGTGAAACTAAGTCACTGTCGTTTGAAGGCCGGTGAATTAGCTTGTCAGCGTTATTCAGTAAATAAGGTTTCGTACTTCACAAATGCGGTTTGCGTTTCACCATAATACAGTGTGCCGCCTGATTGAATGACGACTCTTAACCAGCTTTCTGCAGATGCAGGCTTTGGTAAGGTGATGTACCAGCTTTGGCCTGCTTGATCGGCGGGCTTCATATCAATCGGTTGAGCGTTTTTCTCTTTGTCACTCACAATAGAAACTTTAACCCCTTCGAGTGGGTAAGCGGCGTTGAGTGACAATTCTAAGTTATTTTTAGTGAGTTTTTCCGAGCGAAATTTCACTTTAAAATCGCCATTTTCCATATCACACAGACCGCTGGTGTAACGACAATTAGACTTACTCGCGAGTTTGTAAGTTTCCCCTTCTTGCGCCGCGTGGGGCTTCTCGCTGAGGGCCATATCGGTACCGAAGTAAGCGATCAAAGAGAGAACTGGCGCAATCAGTAGAGCGAGAATAAAGTGCTTGTTTTTGAACATCTTGGCTTCCTTGCAACGACATACTGCGAATATGGTAACTGAAAAGTGAGAATAAAAAAGCCCCGGACGGCTGGTTCCAAACGGGGCTTTTGTGGTTTTGATTAGTTTTTAGTGATCCACTGCACTACCAGCACCTACTGGCACGCGAACGTGTTCGACTAGGTCTTTTACTTCTTGTGGCGTTTCTGCTGTTACTTTGGATACAGCGAATGCGACGATGAAGTTAAATAGTGCGCCAATAGCACCAAACGCGTTTGGCTCAATACCTAGGAACCAGTTTGTTCCCCAGCTTTCTAGATATTTCCAATCAGCAACGAAAAGGATGCCTTTGTGTTGGAATACGTAGAACAGCGTAATACTGATACCCGCAATCATACCGGCGATTGCGCCTTCTTTGTTGATGCTCTTGCTGAAGATGCCCATCATCAATGCAGGGAAGATGGATGAAGCGGCAAGACCAAAGGCGAGTGCTACCGTACCTGCGGCAAATCCAGGCGGATTTAAACCGAGATAGCCTGCGGCTGCTATCGCTACTGCCATTGATATTCGACTAGCAAGTAGCTCTTTTTTCTCGGATATGTTCGGATTGATAACCCCTTTGATTAAGTCATGGGAAATAGCTGAAGAAATGGCGAGTAGTAAACCTGCTGCGGTAGATAGTGCAGCTGCAAGACCACCTGCTGCCACAAGTGCAATCACCCAGTTTGGTAGTTTAGCGATCTCTGGGTTAGCCAATACCATGATGTCGTTATCAACGCGCAGTTCGTTGGTGGACGCATCTGAAGTGTATTGGATATTGCCATCGCCATTTTTATCGTCAAAACCGAGTAGTCCAGTTGTTTCCCAGTTTTTGAACCACGCAGGACGCTCGTCATACGCTAGGTGCTGACCCGGAGCTGGATTTACCGTATTCATTAGGTTGAGACGAGCCATCGCTGATACCGCTGGTGCAGTAGTGTAAAGGATTGCGATGAAGATCAGAGCCCAGCCTGCTGATGTACGTGCGTCGCGAACCTTCGGCACGGTAAAGAAACGGATAATTACGTGTGGTAGACCGGCAGTACCAATCATCAGTGACATGGTGTAGACAAACATATTAAGTGTGTCGCCACGTACTTGGGTCGTGTATTCACTGAATCCGAGTTCGGTCACCACTTGGTCAAGCCGATCGAGTAGATAGACATCGGTACCAGCCATGGTACTCCCCAGACCAATTTGTGGGATTGGGTTACCAGTGAGTTGCAGAGAGATAAAGATTGCAGGGATAGTGTAAGCAAGAATGAGTACGCAATATTGAGCAATCTGCGTGTAAGTGATGCCTTTCATGCCGCCAAGAACCGCGTACATGAAAACGATACACATACCAATTAATAGGCCGGTGGAGTAATCCACTTCTAAGAAGCGACCAAACGCAACACCTACGCCTTTCATCTGACCGATAACATAAGTCACTGATGCGATGATAAGACAAACAACCGCTACGATACGTGCTGTGTTGGAGTAAAAGCGTTCACCAACAAACTCTGGCACCGTAAACTTACCAAATTTGCGTAGGTAAGGCGCTAGCAACAGCGCAAGCAGAACGTAGCCACCAGTCCAACCCATTAGAAATACTGAGCCGCCATAGCCCATGAAGGCAATTAAGCCTGCCATTGAGATAAACGACGCTGCGGACATCCAATCGGCTGCGGTTGCCATACCGTTTGCAATCGGGTTTACACCGCCACCAGCAACATAAAACTCTTTGGTTGAGCCGGCGCGAGCCCAAATAGCAATCCCGATGTACAGGATGAACGTGGCGCCAACGACCAGGTAGGTAATAGTTTTCAAATCCATCTGAGTGACTCCTTATTCGTCCACGCCGAATTCACGGTCAATTTGGCGCATCTTCCATGCGTAATAGAAAATAATTCCTAGGAAGGCATAGATGGAGCCTTGTTGAGCAAACCAGAAACCGAGTTTGTAGCCGCCTAGTTGAAATTGATTTAGTACGTCGACAAATAAGATGCCGCAGCCGAAAGACACGACGAACCAGATGACCATTAGGCCGATCATGAGCTTCACGTTTTTGTCCCAATAGGCTTTGGCTCTTTCTTCGCTTTCAAATGCCATTGCCGTCTCCTTACGATTGGTATTGTTGTTAATGAAATGTTTCAATATGTACATTAGCAAGGTGTTGGCAATAACTCTTTTCAACTTTAGTCGGGGTGTTAAAAATGAAGAATCTCCATGCTATGGGCTTTTGCAGCGAATAAAGGGGTAAAATGTTATGTTAATAAACTGTTAAGTTAGCCAAAGGTCTAAAGGTTGATTGGATAAACAAGCATGATTAAGACGGGCCATTAATCTTTTCTTCATTGAATTTGGAGATGCTGTGTAAATATTGGTGGTGATCTTGTGGCTCTTAAAGAGATAAGGCGTAGATAAGAAAGCTCACAAGTAATTTATTTACATAAAGTTTTCGCATCAAATCACCGTTTTAACGCACAATAAAGTAATATAACTGAGTCATTCTCGTACAACCTCGCATTTTGAGACGGTGTAAAGGGGAGGCAGATTAGGGCATTACCTCATTAACGAAGTAGCCTTGCTCATCACAATTATTATCGTTTTTCATTAAGGGAGGGTGAGAATGGACGCAGACACCATTAACAGTTTTTTTCTAATAGGTGCGTTGTTAATCGCACTTAGCGTTCTTTTAAGCCCAGTGTCTTCTAAGTTGGGAATCCCAATTCTTTTGGTATTTTTAGCCGTTGGAATGCTGGCGGGGGAAGATGGCTTAGGCGGCATTTTATTCGATAACTTTTCCATCGCTTATTTGGTTAGTAACCTCGCATTAGCCATCATTTTGCTTGATGGTGGGATGAGAACGCGGGTCGCCAGCTTTAGGGTTGCGTTATGGCCCTCGGTCTCTTTGGCGACATTTGGCGTTGCGATCACCACCATTTTGACCGGGCTGATGGCAACGTGGTTATTCGACTTAGATTTATTGCAAGGCATATTGGTTGGTGCGATTGTTGGTTCCACCGATGCTGCCGCGGTCTTCTCTCTACTCAAAGGTCGTAGCCTGAACGAACGTGTTGGTTCAACGCTGGAAATTGAATCCGGCACCAATGACCCAATGGCGGTGTTTCTGACCGTAACTCTGATTGCTATTTTAGCGAACCCTGGCGCAGATTTAAGTGCGGGCTTTTTGGCGTTCAGTTTTCTTAAGCAGTTTGGTATTGGCGCGTTACTTGGCTTCGCTGGTGGCTGGATCTTATGGAAAGTTATCAATCGCAATCAATTACCAGATGGGCTGTATTCTATTTTAACGGTCAGTGGTGGCTTGCTTATTTTTGCTTTATCTAACACTTTGGGTGGCAGTGGTATTTTGTCGATTTACCTCGTTGGTCTTTTATTAGGTAACCGTCCAACACGCAGCCGACACTCTATTCTTCATGTTTTAGATGGTATGACGTGGCTAGCTCAAATTGGTATGTTCTTGGTGCTTGGCTTGTTGGTTACACCATCTAATTTACTCTCTATTGCGTTGCCAGGTCTTGCGCTTGCCTTCGGGATGATTTTGTTTGCCCGACCAATCTCAGTTTGGATTGGTTTACTGCCATTCAAGAGTTTCACGCCACGTGAAAAGTGGTTTGTCTCTTGGGTAGGATTGCGTGGCGCTGTACCTATCATCCTCGCGGTATTTCCGATGATGGCAGGGTTGCCAGATGCTCAACTGTACTTCAATTTGGCATTCTTTGTAGTAATGGTGTCTTTGATAGTACAAGGGGGCACGTTGACTAAGGCGATGTCTCTTGCAAAGGTCGAGCTACCTTCTAAGCCTGAGCCAATTTCGCGTACGGGTGTAGAGATTTACCCGACCAGTGAGTGGGAGCTGTTTATCTATAGACTTAAAGCAGATAAATGGTGCATTGGTGAGCCATTACGTAGTCTTTCGATGCCGGAAGGAACGCGTATCGCCGCTGTATTTCGCAGTAAAGAGCTATTGCACCCATCCGGCAGTACGCGTCTTGAGGAAGATGATACCTTGTGTGTATTAGCACAAGAAAAGGATTTAGATGCACTGAGCTTACTGTTTAGTGAAGCCCCAGAGAAAGCGTCGCTAGCGCGATTCTTCGGTGACTTCTTCCTCGATATTGAAGTGAAGCTTGCCGATATTGCCGTGATGTATGGTTTGAATCTGGGGGATGAACCGCTGGATAAAAGTTTGAGAAACCTTGTCGAAGAGCAATTAGGTAGCACGCCAGTATTGGGAGACCATTTCGAGTGGCAAGGTTTGCATTGGATCGTCGCTGATGTTGTTGATCAGCAGGTCACGAAAGTCGGTATCCGATTGCCAAACGAAAAAAGTAAGTCTGACGATAAGACGTCAATCTAGTCGCTCATTTCCGTCAGCATAATCACGGCTTGCGTGCGGTTCTTTACACCGAGCTTACGGAAAATCGCTGTCATGTGCGCTTTTATGGTGGCTTCTGAAACATTCAATTCGTAAGCGATTTGCTTGTTCAGCAAGCCATCGGACAACATTCCCAACACTTTATATTGCTGCGGTGTTAGCGCAGCAATCTTTTCCGCTAAGTCATTACATGCCGCGTTATTGGTGATCAACCCTTCAGGGAAGTATGGGTCGCCATTCAGCACTTGATTGAGTGCGTTCACTAATTCGCGCATGTCGCTGGACTTGGGAATAAAACCAAATGCACCATGGCTTTTCACCTGCGTCACGATCGCCGGCTCTTCACTCGCTGAAACGACGACGATAGGTAAATCTGGATGCTCTGCTCGCAAATGAATCAAGCCAGACATACCATTTGCTCCTGGCATTTTGAGATCCAATAGCACTAAATCTGGCTCTTCCTCTCGCTCCAACAAAGCCAGAAGTGCGTCGAGTGAGTCCGCTTCCAGCAAATTTGCACCACTAATAGCCATGTGGATAGATTGAAACAAGGCATTCCGGAAGAGTGGGTGATCATCTGCAATAATGATGGTGTAGGTCGAATCCATGACGTTAAACACTTTTGACTATTTCGTTAAATTTATTATTGTCCAGCTTTGAGAGAGTGGACAATATTTATTCGCTAAAAGTCTGAACCAAATCGACTTTTATTAGGAAAATTGCATATAAACGCAATGTTCTTATTCAAATCTGAGCAATAAAAAACGCCAGTGGACATCACTGGCGTTTGAATATCTGGTTATCAGAACTGCTTGATATGCTCTAAGAAAGGCTCGGCTTGCATAAAGCCCGTCAAACGAGCGTTTGAAACGTGTTCACCACTGGCATCCCAAAACTCAATTGTTGGTAAACCAAGCACACTCATGTGCTTCAGTAGTTCGATGTCTTGCACTTGGTTTTTGGTCACGTCCGCTTGCAGAAGAACGAAGTCTTGCAGTTTGGCTTCGACGCTTGGGTCATGGAAGGTGTACTTTTCAAACTCTTTACATGCTACACACCAATCGGCGTAGAAATCGAGCATGACGGGTTTACCTGCCGCTTTCGCAAGTGCCAGTTGTTCTTCAAGCTCCGCCACGTTAGCAATGCGAGTAAAGCTAACAGTGGCTTGCTGAGTTTGTGTTGTGCTGTTGCCAAACCAGTAATTTAAGATAGGTTGTGCTGAGGCTAGCAAACCTAAGACGGCGATTATGCCCACGGCACTTTGTTTCCAGCCACCAAACTCTAGACTGTTTTTGATGTGGTATAGCCAACCAAAAGCAGCAATACCCAGTGCTGACCACAGAATCGTTGACCACATTTCTGGCATGATACGCTCTAGTAAGAAGATAGGTGCGGCAAGCAGAATAAAGCCGAACAGCGTTTTCACGCGGTCCATCCAACCGCCGGCTTTTGGTAGCAACTTGTTGCCAAATACCGCTACAAGGATCAACGGAATACCCATGCCCATCGCTAGCGCGTAAAGGGCGACCCCACCGGTGAGTAAGTCGCCACTTTGTGCGACGTAAAGCAGCGCACCAGAGAGTGGGGCGGTAGTACACGGAGAACAAACCAAGCCAGATATTGCCCCCATTGCAAACACGCCAGCACTGCTACCACCTTGCTGCTTGTTACTTAAGTTATTCAGCCACGTTTGCACGCTGCTTGGTAGCTGTAATGAGTACAGACCAAACATAGACAAAGCGAGTGTGATGAACAGTACGCTCAAGCCAATCAGCACATAAGGGTGCTGCATTGCCGCTTGGAACTGCATACCTGCAGATGCCACCACAAGGCCGAGTAGAGTGTAAGTCAGCGCCATGCCTTGCACGTAGACGAATGACAAGCCTAGCGCACGGCGTTGGCTTAGTTTGCCACTGCCAAGCACTATGCTGGTCAGAATTGGGTACATCGGCAGCACACAAGGTGTAAACGCCAAGCCCACACCAAGCGCCAAGAACAGAAGTGGTGTCCACCAGTTATCAGCAAGGTTGGCTGCAAGGCTATCTTGCTGTGTTACTGGCGCTGATGATGTGTCACCAGACGTAGATGATTGCGCCGCTGGTGGCGTTGCTGTTGGTGTCTGTTCTGCTTTTGATGCAGTTGTCGCCGTTGTTGAATCTGAGTTCGACGAAGTAAACGCGCTGATAGGAATCACGCGAGTTTCTGGCGGGTAACAGAAGCCTGCTTTCGCACAACCTTGGTATTGCACGACTACGCGCGCACCGTCTTGCCAATCATGCATTGGTACATTAACGAAGAGAGGTTGAGTATAGATATGCACGTCACCAAAGAATTCATCTTTATGCGGTGTGCCGTCTTCCATTTGCAGTTCGCCTAGCGATACTTTCTCACCAGCTACAGACAAGCGCTCTTGATATAGGTAGTACCCGTCACGTACCTGCCAATCGAGCATCAATTTGTCATCTTGCTGGTAGAAGTTAAATGGAAACGCCTGATCAACAGGAACAAAACTGTCGCTGCTGCTACCAAAACTGTTGTTCTGGCTACTGTTAAACTGGTCTTTGCCAAATAAAGCTAAAGACGGAGTGGAAAAGGTAATGAGCCCTAAGAGTAAAACGGGAAGTAATGCGCGCATAAAAGAGTCAATTCATCTTAGATAATTGCCGTTAGTGTAACTCAATCAGACCCGGAGGCGAGTCAATAAGTTTCATGAAAATGAAGATTTATTGAGCATAAATCAAGACAACAGGCAATAAAAAAGGGAGCCGAAGCTCCCCGAGTAAGACTCTGTTTCTACTAGATCAGTAGACCACCGAATGCGAAGCCAAGTGCTACCGCAGAAGCGATGGTTACCACACCAGGTACAAAGAATGGGTGGTTGAATACGTACTTACCGATACGAGTTGAACCCGTGTCGTCCATCTCAACCGCTGCTAGAAGCGTTGGGTAAGTTGGCAGCACGAATAGCGCACTTACTGCTGCGAAAGATGCAACTGCGGTAAGTGGTGCGACACCGATTGCTAGTGCTGCTGGCATCAGCGCAACAGTGGTTGCACCTTGTGAGTAAAGCAGCATTGAAGCGAAGAATAGAACAAGTGCTAGCATCCATGGGTAGTCTGCTAGTAGCGCACCAGCCACTTCTTTGATGCCGTCAACGTGCGCGTTAACGAACGTAGAACCTAGCCATGCCACACCAAGAACACACACACACGCTGTCATACCAGAGCGGAATGTTGCTGCGGCTGGGATTTTGCCAGCATCGATTTTACAGCTCATTACGATAGCTGCCGCAGCTGCTAGCATTACCGTCATGATAGCTTCGTTACGGCCTAGAGCAGGGTTCTCGATAAGACCCACAGAGCCAGAAATTGCTGCTGCGTAACACACGACAAATGCGATTGCGCCTAGGAAGATGAAGGTTGCTTTCTTCGCTGTTGGTAGGATTTCGCGTTTTGCTTCTGTATTTAGCTTGATTAAGCCTTTTTCTAGACGCTCTTGGTATTCAGCATCGTCTTTTAGCTCACAGCCCATGAAGTTCGCCACGAACGCACCGATCATGCACGCGATGAACGTCGTTGGGATACAGATTGCTAGTAGTGTTAGGTAGTCAACGCCAAATGGGTGCAGCATTGCCGCGAACGCTACAACAGCCGCTGAGATTGGTGATGCGGTGATAGCGATTTGCGATGCCACGACCGCGATAGACAGTGGACGAGAAGGGCGCACGCCTTGGCCTTTCGCTACTTCTGCAATCACTGGCAAAGTAGAGAATGCCGTGTGGCCAGTACCCGCCATTAATGTCATTAGGTAAGTTACGATAGGCGCATAAAAGGTGATGCGCTCAGGATGCTTGCGCAAAAAGTTTTCAGCAACTTGCACCATCCAGTCTAAACCACCCGCTACTTGCATTGCTGCGATAGCGGTGATTACAGACATGATGATCAAAATTACGTCAACGGGAATGTAAGCTTGGCTTGTTGGTACGCCCAAGATCAAAGACAACGCAATGACCCCAGCACCACCGGCAAAACCAATGCCGATACCACCGATTCTTGCCCCCAAATAGATGAAGAGCAGAACCACGAAGAGTTCGACCATGACCATATTGATACCTCTTTAGTTTTTTATTTGATTCTGATTTTTTGAACACTCAGGAACAGGAGTAAATGCTCAGAGAATGAGAACCTAGTGGTTTAGCGGCAATAAAAGCATATAAAAAATGTGGTTAACCGTATGAGAGCCTAAAAAAGGGGCCTGAGTGGCCCCCTTCGGATTCGTTATTACTCGTAACGTTTTGCTTTGTAAGTAGGATGCATGAAGTTTTCTACTGACAAGATTTCATCAAGCTCCTCTGCTGTAAGCAGACCGCGCTCTAGCACGACTTCACGAACACTCTTACCAGTTTCTGCACAAATCTTACCTACGATGTCACCTTCGTGGTGGCCGATGTATGGGTTTAGGTAAGTGACGATACCGATAGAGTTGTAAACGTAGTTTTCGCAAACTTCTTTGTTCACAGTGATGCCGTCGATACATTTATCACGTAGGTTCACACACGCGTTGTGTAGTAGAGAGATAGACTCAAACACACTTTGTGCGATCACAGGTTCCATAACGTTTAGCTGTAGCTGACCGCCTTCTGCTGCGAAAGAAACCGTGTTGTCGTTACCGAGAACTTTGAAGCAAACTTGGTTTACTACTTCTGGGATAACTGGGTTTACTTTAGCTGGCATGATTGAAGAGCCTGCTTGCATTTCAGGTAGGTTCAATTCATTTAGACCCGCACGAGGACCAGAAGAAAGTAGACGAAGGTCGTTACAGATCTTCGATAGTTTCACTGCTAGGCGTTTTAGCGCGCCGTGAGTCATTACGTATGCACCACAGTCAGACGTTGCTTCGATAAGGTCTTCTGCTGCAACAACGTCAAGGCCTGTTACTTCCGCTAGGTGTTTTACTGCAAGCGCTTGGTAGCCAGTTGGTGTATTTAGACCAGTACCGATTGCGGTTGCGCCTAGGTTGATTTCTAGGAGGAGTTTAGATGTGTAATCTAGAGCACGAATCTCTTCGTTTAGTGTTACCGCCCACGCATGGAACTCTTGACCTACTGTCATTGGTACTGCGTCTTGAAGCTGAGTACGGCCCATTTTCAGTACATCTTTAAACTCAACGGCTTTAAGTTCGAATGCGCCTTTTAGGTACTCAATTGCTTCCATTAGCTTGTGTACGCTGTTGTATACCGCAATACGGAAACCTGTTGGGTACGCACAGTTGGTTGATTGGCTCTTGTTTACATGGTCATTTGGGTTAACAAATTCGTATTGGCCTTTCTCTTTACCCATCAACTCAAGCGCGACGTTTGCGATCACTTCGTTCGTGTTCATGTTAACTGAAGTGCCTGCACCGCCTTGGAATACGTCTGATGGGAACTGATCCATACACTTGCCAGTTTCTAGGATCAAATCACACGCTTCGATGATGTAGTTTGCAACGTCTTTTGGAATAGCGCCAAGTTCTTTGTTTGCTAACGCTGCTGCTTTTTTGGTCATTACCATGCCGCGTACAAATTCTGGTACGTCAGAAATGGTCATATTAGAGATGTTGAAGTTCTCGATCGCACGTAGCGTATGAATACCGTAGTACGCATCTGCAGGGACATGACGTTGACCTAATAGATCTTCTTCAATACGAGTGGCTGGGTTTGCTGTTTTTGGAGCATCAGATAGGGTAGCCATAGCAGGATCCTTAGATGATAATTCTGATAATAAAGTTATTTATTAGCCATTTCTGCAATCTAGAATCCATTCATCAGAATTTTTGGCTGGAAAATCCGTCCTGACTTATGTGGCACATGATACTGCACCTAGCGCATAAAAATAGTAACTAGATCACCTTTTTCGTTTTTCATGAGTCAATAATTTGCAAAGTATGAACGGGTTATTAATAACCCTTTATGGGTACTCGATTTTCCTCGACAAACATGAGTTTTTAGAGTTCGAAATTAGCACTTTAAAAGCACGAAAAAATCGGTATGCAATTGAATGAAACGCGCTCCCGCTACTTTGTCTAAAAAAGAAGGAGACCAGTATGAACACGCTTTTTTACAACGATTCGTTTGAGCTTAGTCTGCTTTTACCATTACACTGAATTAAACAAAGGAGGGCGTGTGTTTCCTATCTTATTATTAGCGTTTATTTTTGTTCCGATCATTGAAATCGGCTTATTTATTCAGGTGGGCGGCTTTTTAGGTTTATGGCCGACCATTGCACTAGTCTTAATCACTGCATTTGTTGGTGCGTCGTTGGTTCGTAGCCAAGGTATACAAACACTGATGTCAGTACAGGGGCGTCTTGAACAAGGTGAAATTCCAGCCCAGCAAATTTTTGAAGGCGTAATGCTAGCGGTGGCTGGCGTGCTACTGTTAACCCCGGGCTTTATGACCGATGCCCTTGGTATGTTGGTGTTGCTTCCTGCGCCACGCGCCGCGATAGCTAAATACTTGATGAGCAAAATGGTGGTGAAAACCATGCATGGTGGTGGCTTCCAAGGTGGTTTCTCTAACCAGGGGCCATTTGAGCAAGACCCGTTCCGTCGTGACCCATTTGATTCCCAGTCAGATAATGGCAAGACCTTCGAAGGGGAATACGAGCGTAAAGACGATGATGATCGCAACAAGCTCAACTGATTGAGTTAGACAGTAAAGAAAACAAAAGGGCGCACCAAGCGCCCTTTTCTGTATTTGGAATTCGTGCTGCTTACAATGCGCCTTCAAAGCCCATTTGACGCCATGCTTCAAAAGCAATGATCGCAACGGCATTCGAAAGGTTTAGGCTGCGCGCATCTGGCATCATTGGAATGCGAATACGCTGCTCCATTGGTAAGCTATCGATGATTTCAGCAGGCAAGCCACGAGTTTCTGGACCAAACATCAAAACATCACCCGCTTGGTATTGTGCATCAACGTGGTGACCTGTGGTTTTGGTGGTGCAGGCAAACAATCGATAGTTACCTTGCTTCTCTTTCTCTAAATACTCTAAGAACGCTTGATAGTTTTTATGGCGTGTTACGCGAGCTAAATCATGGTAATCCAAACCAGCACGGCGGACTTTTTTCTCTTCAAGATCGAAACCCAGAGGTTCAATTAAGTGAAGGTTTGCACCGCAGTTGGCGCATAGTCGAATGATGTTGCCGGTGTTCGGCGCGATTTCTGGTTCGTATAAAGCGATATCAAACATGGTATTGAAATAGAGTTGGTCAAAGAGAGGGGCAGTATATACCCAAGTCACCGAGATATGCGAGATTCAGCAAGATTGACCTGGGTATGAAAGCAGGCATTAGCGCGGATGTTAATACCGTAAGTAGTGATGCTCTTTATAAGAGAGCGTGAGCATAGTTTTCTTCAACTGCTCGCCAGTTGACGACGTTCCACCACGCATCAATATATTCTGGGCGACGGTTTTGGTAGCTGATGTAATACGCGTGCTCCCACACGTCTAATGCGAGGATTGGTTCACCGCGCACATCCACTACATCCATCAGAGGGTTGTCTTGATTACTGGTGGACGTAATGTGAATCTCACCATCTTTTACGATCAGCCATGCAAAGCCAGACCCAAAGGTATTGATGGCTGCTTGGGCAAACGCCTCTTTAAATTGCGCAAAGCTACCAAATTTATCGTTAATTGCTTGAGCAAGCGCGCCTTGAGGCTCTCCGCCACCGTTTGGTGACATGCAATTCCAATAAATGATGTGGTTGTAATAGCCGCCCCCATTATTACGTACTGCTGGACTGAGCTTAGAGATATTGTCAAAGATCTCGTCTAATGACTGAGTTTCGAGCTCGCTCCCTTCAACGGCATTTACAAACTTATCAAAGTACGTCTTGTGGTGTTTGCTGTAATGCACTTCCATGGTTTTCGCGTCGATGTACGGCTCTAGTGAATCGTACGGGTAAGGCAGAGCGGGAAATGTATGTGACATAGTAAATCCTCCTTAATTGGAAAATTCACTTTAATGCTAACGATAATTATTATCAACTTTGATCTTTGTAAGGGTATTCTACGAAGCCTCACCAATTTCTAAAGTGAGGGTGGGGCTGTTAATCACTCACTCTAGAAATATGGTGCGAATTATTGTTAGTTCATCAAATTGAGACTAACAATTGATCGGTAAGGTGATACTCATGCGCAATCCGCCTAAAGGACTTCGGCTGGCTGCGATCGTGCCACTGTGCTGGCGAATGGCACTTTCGGTAATGGTTAGGCCGAGACCTGTGCCGCCAGAGTGGCGATCGCGTGCCGTGGAAACGCGATAGAACGGGCGAAAAATCGCGGCCAGTTCCTCTTCTGGTACACCTTCTCCATTATCGTCAACCGTGATACGAAGCGTATCGTCATCGGCTTTGATGTCGATTTGTACCTCATCTTTTCCGTAGTAAATGGCGTTACGAACGATATTTTCCACCGCACTCATCAGCAGTTTAGGGTTACCGGAAATATTGCGCTTAGGTAATTCTGAATAGTGTAGCTGTTTGCCCATTTGCTCTGCTTCAAACTGCGCATCTTTAATGATCTCTTCCCATAAACTTTCTAATGGCTGTGTTTCGCGAGTCATATGACTGTTCGCCTGCATGCGAGAAAGCTCTAATAGTTCGCTGATCATCTGTTCCAAGCGCTGCGCTTCGGTATCGATACGAGTCAATTCTGGGCTTTCTCCTTGTTTACGCGTCGCTAATGCGCTTGCCATGCGTAGACGAGTTAAAGGTGAGCGCAGCTCGTGAGAGATATCGGATAGCAAACGTTGTTGTCCTGAAATCATTTGATTAACCGCTTCGACCATCTGGTTGAAGCTGCTACCTGCTTGACGAAATTCCGCCGTACCTTTTTCTAAATTTGGGTCTGTGACAAATTCACCTTTCGCCACACGTTGAGCAGCGGCTTCAAGACGACGTGCAGGCTGACTCAAAGCCCAAGCAAGCCATAACAGCAATGGTGTACTAACCAGCATGACCGCAAGCAAGAGCTGGAATGGGTGATCAAACAGACGCAGGAGTAGAGGTGGTGGCTCATTCCATTTGAAGCCCACGTACATCAAGATATCGGAACCTGCCAAAGTGATAGGAATTGGGCCCGCAATCATGTATCGACCATACAGCTTCTGCTTTGGATTATTGTAATCTTCGATACTGGTGACAAAGTTTTGCATGGCACGCAATTGAAAATTGCTGCGTTTTTCTGTCGTAAGAACATTACCGCTGTAGTCAGAAAAAAAGACTCGTGGGCGAGGGTCGTGCTTGCCGTGACGGTTGCCCTCGATACGAAAAAGTATGCGGCCTAAATCTGTTTGCTGGCTGTATTTTTGTTGGATTGAGTCACGCGTTTCTACCATACGTTTGTAGTGTTCTTCTGGAATATCGCGAGCTTTGCGTGGGTCCAAATGTGGCAGTGATAGCACGGCTATCAATACTAATAACATGGTGAACCAAAAAATGGCAAAGATGCGTCCATACAGGCTATTGATGTTTGGCAGTTTGATGCGTGATAGGCGCATTAATCCTCCTCAAGCAGCATGTAGCCACGACCACGCAGGGTTTTGATTCGCGGCTTGCCATTGCTTTGATCTGGTAATTTTTTACGTAAGTTCGAGACATGCATATCGATAGCGCGATCAAAAGCAGCGAGTCGTTTACCAAGCACATCTAAGCTCAGTGTCTCTTTGGTCAGCACTTGTCCTGGGTTTTGTACGAAGTGGGTGAGTAGCGCAAACTCGGTTGCTGTGAGATCGAGTAACTGTTGCTCACAATACGCTTCTTGCTTACCGGGATAGAGGCGGATTTCTTGATACTCAATGCAATCGCTGTTTTTGGTATTTTTTTGTGTGCTGCTAGTGCGGCGTAAAATCGCGCGGATTCGCGCTAACAGCTCTCGGTCACTAAAAGGTTTTGGTAAATAATCATCCGCGCCCAGTTCCAAGCCGATCACGCGATCAATTTCTTCCCCTTTAGCGGTCAGCATCAAGACGGGAGTTTCCCAATTTTCACGTAAGCGTTTCAGCGTTTCCATGCCATTGAGTTTTGGCATCATGACATCCAACAAAATCAAATCAATCTTATCATTGATCGCGGCTAAGCCGGCTTCACCGTCATTTGCTTCGCTGACGTCAAACCCTTCGAAACTGAGTACTTCTTTTAATAAGCTAGTTAGCTCGATATCGTCATCGATTAAAAGAATGTTTGCCATGGGGGCACCTATAGTAAGTTACCGATAACCTAATATTACATTGGAATGATGCGCAACGAAGAGGAGAAAAATCACTCTTTACGATTCTTTACGCTCCCTATACGTCGCTTTACCTAGCGGGTCGTATTCTATACTCAAGCGCTGTGAGAACAGCTCAGAAGAACCACTCACCTGTGTAAGGAATCGTATTATGAAGTCTGCAAAAAAACTTGTGTTAGCTGCTGTTGTTCTACCTCTTACTCTTGGCGCCGCAAGCGCATTCGCTTACGGTGGTAAAAACCATCATAAAGGCCCTCGTGACGAATGCGGCATGGGTATGGACCGAGGTGTCATGCGTCAACTAGACCTGACTGATGCACAAAAAGATCAGCTAAAAGAAATGCGTGAAGCAAACAAAGCAGAAATGAAAGCAAAATTCGCTGATGGCAAAGAAGCACGTATGGCTGAGCGTCAAGCGCATCACGCAAAAGTACAATCGCTTTTGCTGGCGGATAACTTTGATGAAGCTCAAGCTAGCGAATTAGCAAAAGAGATGGTTGAGCGCCAAACGGAACGTCGCGTGCAAATGCTAGAAAGAAAGCACCAAATGCTTAGCGTATTAACACCTGAGCAGAAAGCGAAATTTGTTGAGCTACAAAATGAACGTATGCAAGAGTGTGGCGACAGAATGCACAAGCGCATGGAAAAGTCGCGCAATAATTAAGTCATGAATTGATGTTATATAAAGAGGCAGCCATTGGTTGCCTCTTTTTGATCTGGTTATTTCATGGTCATTCAATATACTCAACGTATGGTTTTAGTTAACTCTTTGATTATGAAACAGCAATACGCACGTTTAGTTACGACCGCCGCTTGGACTGCAACCATTGTGGCGACGCTTCTTCTGATAGTAAAAGTCATCACGTGGTGGGTAACCGGCTCAGTGAGCTTATTGGCGTCATTGATTGACTCCATGTTAGATATCGCGGCTTCGGTTGTGAATCTTGTGGTGGTTCGTTACGCCTTACAACCGGCAGACCGCGAACATGCGTTTGGACATGGTAAAGCTGAGTCCTTAGCGGCCCTAGCCCAAGCAATGTTTATTTCGGGCTCGGCAGTATTTTTGATTCTTAACGGGATTGACCGATTTTTCCGCCCGCATGCTTTACACGCACCGGAGTTAGGTGTGTATGTATCGCTGTTTGCGATTGTGGTCACACTTGGCTTGGTGATGTTCCAAAAACATGTGGTTCGCGTGACGGGGAGCCAAGCAATAGCGGCGGATTCTCTGCATTATCAGACTGACTTGTATATGAATGCTGCGATCATGGTTGCTCTGGGGCTCAGTTATTTTGGAGTGACTCAAGCGGATGCTGTGTTTGCGATTGGTATTGGTGTCTTCATTCTTTATAGCGCTTTCAAAATGGTCAGCGAAGCGATTCAAACCTTACTTGATAGAAAGTTGCCCGATGAAGAACTTGAGCAAATTAACCAAGCTTGTTTGAGCGTAAAAGGGGTATTGGGCGTGCATCAGTTACGCACGCGAATGTCCGGACCGACGCGCTTTATACAGTTGCATTTAGAGCTAGACGATAACTTACGATTAATTGAGGCGCATTACATCGCTGATAAAGTGGAAGATAATTTATTGGCTCTGTTTCCTGATGCGGACGTATTGATCCATCAAGATCCATTGTCTGTCGTTTTCGGACCTGAGAAAGAGCAGAAAGCGCAAGATTGGTAGGCTTGAAAAATCCATCAGTGCCCGACGACAAAAAGGTACTTATTGACTATCTTTCCATCAATACTTATTAAGATTCGTGATCCTGATATGAATCAACAAAGTTTCATAGAGAAACTGTAATACTCTTACATAAGTAGAAAAGTTACATAAAAAAGTGCGTTTTCATTGGTAATCCTGTAGAGGAAATGTAACATAACGCACAGTTCTGGATTATGCAGGTTGCTTGGTAACAAGGGGCCTAAAAGAAAATTAAATAATTGATTGCCAAAGATCGAGGGTGAGCATGATTAAGAAGATCGGTGTTTTAACAAGTGGCGGTGACGCACCTGGTATGAACGCTGCGATACGCGGCGTAGTACGTACAGCACTATCCGAAGGATTGGAAGTATTCGGTGTGTACGACGGCTACCTAGGCCTATACGAAGGCCGCATCGAGAAGCTAGATCGTTCTAGCGTTTCAGATGTGATCAACAAAGGTGGTACGTTCCTAGGTTCTGCACGTTTCCCTGAGTTTAAACAAGTGGAAGTTCGTGAAAAAGCGATTGAGAACCTGAAAAAACATGGTATCGATGCACTAGTGGTAATCGGTGGTGATGGTTCGTACATGGGTGCGAAGAAACTGACTGAAATGGGTTACCCATGTATCGGTCTTCCGGGCACAATCGACAACGATATCGCAGGTACTGATTACACTGTGGGCTACCTAAGTGCACTAAACACCGTTATCGATGCAATCGACCGTCTACGTGATACTTCTTCATCTCACCAACGCATTTCAATTGTAGAAATCATGGGCCGTCACTGTGGTGATTTGACTCTGATGTCTGCAATTGCGGGCGGTTGTGAATACATCATCACTCCGGAAACTGGTCTAGACAAAGACAAGCTGATCAGCAACATCCAAGATGGTATCGCTAAAGGTAAGAAACACGCGATCATCGCGCTTACTGAGCTAATGATGGATGCTAATGAACTAGCACGTGACATCGAAGCCGCGACAGGTCGTGAAACTCGTGCAACAGTACTTGGTCACATCCAACGTGGTGGTCGTCCAACTGCATTTGACCGCGTACTAGCATCTCGTATGGGTAACTACGCTGTTCACCTATTGATCGAAGGTCATGGTGGTCGTTGTGTAGGTATCGTGAAAGAGCAACTTGTTCACCACGATATCATCGACGCAATCGAAAACATGAAGCGTCCAGTACGCAACGATCTATACAAAGTTGCTGAAGAGTTGTTCTAAGCAAGCTTGAAATAGATAAACAAAACCGCGGCTTTCCGCGGTTTTTTTGTATTTGAGAATCAACAAAAAGAAACTAGCGATAGACGAGTGTTAAGACACGCTGCTCTGCTCTATGAGCGTTAATTTTCGCTCGCGCAGCGCAAACAAGTAGCCCAGTAGCCCACCCAACGTATTCCCAACCGCGATACCGATAAACAAGCCTTCAATGCTGTAGATTTGGCTCCCGATCCACGCCGATGGCAAGGTAAAAATGAACAGCCGCATAAAGCTCCACTGGAATGCACGCAATGGCTTGTGCATCGCATTCAAACCACTGACTAACATCATCACGATGCCTTGGAAGCCATAACTAAATGGCACCACCAGTAAATAATGCCAAAGCAGGTTTTTCACCGCATCTTCCTGAGAAAACAGCGCAGCCAGAGGAATGCTCAGTGGCACCATCATCAAGAAGATAAACCCTTGGAATACCACTGCAAAACGCATGCTAATAAATAAACCGGAAAAGGCTCGTTGCGGTTGTTTGGCTCCTAAATTTTGTGCCATAAACGGTGTGAGGGCAGAGGTCAGCGACATCAATACTAAAATCAATATAGACTCAATACGCTGCGCTGCGCCGTAAGCAGCAACCGCCGCTGTACCGTGGTTGGATAACAGCATCATCAGAATGGCACCGGACAACGGATTCATCGCGTTTGATAGAGCAGCAGGGGTACCAATTTTTAGTGTCTGTTGCCAGTCTTGTTTCAGCAAAGCCCATTGGGGGTGAGCAAGCAATTTTTCCCGTTTAATTAGCACATAGAATGAGCCACACAAAGCACCTAACCAGCTAAAGGCACTTGCTATGGCTGCGCCTTGAATACCAAGTTCCGGAAAAGGGCCATAACCGAAAATCAACAATGGATCGAGCATGCCATTAATCAAACCAGCCAACATCATGACTTTTGCTGGTGTTTTTGTGTCGCCAGTAGCTCGGATAGCACTGTTGCCCGCCATTGGGATCACTAGCAGAGGAATGGTGAGATACCAGACCTGCATATATTGCTCAATAAGAGGGATGAGATCATCAGACGCACCAAGAAAACGAAACAATGGCGCAATGGTGGTAAAGCCAATAGAAGACGCGATAGCCACAAGTAACACGGCTAACAACAAACCGTGGGTGGTGAACCGAGCAGCTTGTGGTGCATGACCTTGCCCAAGCAAGCGACCAATATTGGTCGATAGTCCCATCCCAATCCCCATCGTAATGCAGTTAACCGCAAAGGTGACAGGGAAGGTATAGCTGATAGCTGCTAGCGCTTGAGTGCCAAGCAACGAGATAAAAAACGTGTCCACCAAGTTAAACATCAAAATTGCGATCATGCCCATGGTCATGGGTACGGTCATTTTCCGCAGCGTTTCAGGAATGGGGGCGGTCAACAAACCATGCTTATCGGTCGCTTGGGGTTCCAGCTTGTTATTTTCCTGCATGTGTGACAACTATCTGGTGAGCAAACTGCAAGGATACAAGAAAGCGAGATGCCGAGCGAGTGAGCATTTCTAACGCAAACCGTTGCCTAGTTGTTCGTTATTTTAACTAAGTCACAAAAATTTTGTGCCACCCCCTTGGGATCGCTGCTTCGACCCCTTATATAGGGATCACGTGTCTGGGGCTACAGTCCCTAAGGACAATTATCAAATAAACATGGAAATTTTCAGGAGAGACGACCGATGAACATTCGTCCATTACATGACCGAGTTATCGTTGAACGTAAAGAAGTTGAATCTAAGTCTGCTGGTGGCATCGTTCTGACTGGTTCTGCTGCAGAAAAATCGACTCGCGGTGTTGTTCTAGCTGTGGGTAAAGGCCGCATCCTAGAAAACGGCACCGTACTGCCACTAGACGTTAAAGTCGGTGATACCGTTATCTTTGCTGAAGGTTACGGTACAAAAACTGAAAAAATCGACGGTAAAGAAGTGCTTGTCATGTCTGAAAACGACATCATGGCGATCGTTGAATAATAGCAATCATTGAGTAATTTTTTGCTCAGATTCAATTACGAAATTACACACAAAGAATTTTAGAAAGGAAATCAAAGATGGCTGCTAAAGACGTTAAATTTGGTAATGACGCACGAGTTAAAATGCTGGAAGGTGTAAACGTTCTGGCTGACGCAGTAAAAGTAACACTGGGTCCTAAAGGACGTAATGTCGTTCTAGACAAATCTTTTGGTGCACCGACTATCACTAAAGATGGTGTATCAGTAGCGCGTGAAATCGAGCTGGAAGATAAATTCCAGAACATGGGCGCACAAATGGTTAAAGAAGTTGCGTCTAAAGCAAACGACGCAGCGGGTGACGGTACAACAACAGCAACGGTACTAGCACAATCTATCGTTAACGAAGGTCTAAAAGCAGTCGCAGCGGGCATGAACCCAATGGATCTTAAGCGTGGTATCGACAAAGCTGTTGCTGCGGCAGTTGAGCAACTAAAAGAGCTTTCTGTTGAATGTAACGACACAAAAGCGATCGCGCAGGTTGGTACTATCTCTGCAAACTCAGACGCAAGCGTAGGTAATATCATTGCAGAAGCAATGGAGCGTGTGGGTCGTGATGGCGTTATCACGGTTGAAGAAGGTCAGGCGCTACAAGACGAGTTAGACGTAGTAGAAGGTATGCAGTTCGACCGCGGTTACCTGTCTCCTTACTTCATCAACAACCAAGAATCAGGCAGTGTTGATCTAGAAAACCCATTCATTCTTCTTGTTGATAAGAAGATCTCAAACATTCGTGAGCTTCTTCCAACGCTAGAAGCTGTCGCGAAAGCATCTCGTCCACTGCTTATCATTGCAGAAGATGTAGAAGGCGAAGCGCTAGCAACATTGGTTGTGAACAACATGCGTGGCATCGTAAAAGTTGCAGCTGTGAAAGCACCTGGCTTCGGTGACCGTCGTAAAGCAATGCTACAAGACATCGCTATCCTAACTGGCGGTACTGTGATTTCTGAAGAGATCGGTCTAGAGCTAGAAAAAGTTGCACTAGAAGATCTAGGTCAAGCGAAGCGTGTTTCTATCACGAAAGAAAACACGACTATCATCGATGGTATCGGTGAAGAAGAGATGATCTCTGGCCGTGTTGCTCAGATTCGTCAACAAATCGAAGACGCAACTTCAGACTACGACAAAGAGAAACTACAAGAGCGTGTTGCTAAACTGGCTGGCGGTGTTGCAGTAATCAAAGTCGGTGCAGCGACTGAAGTTGAAATGAAAGAGAAGAAAGACCGTGTAGAAGATGCGCTAGCCGCAACTCGTGCAGCGGTTGAAGAAGGTGTTGTTGCTGGTGGTGGTGTTGCACTGATCCGTGCGGCATCTAAGATTGCTCACCTAACGGGTGATAACGAAGAACAAAACGTTGGTATCCGCGTTGCACTACGTGCAATGGAAGCGCCAATCCGTCAAATCACGAAGAACGCAGGTGAGGAAGACTCAGTTGTTGCGAACAACGTGAAAGCGGGTGAAGGTAGCTACGGCTACAACGCGGCAACAGGCGAATACGGCGACATGCTAGAAATGGGTATCCTAGATCCAACTAAAGTTACTCGTTCTGCACTACAATTCGCAGCATCGGTTGCAGGTCTGATGATCACAACTGAAGCGATGGTTACTGACCTACCGCAAAAAGACGCGCCAGCGATGCCTGACATGGGCGGCATGGGTGGCATGGGCGGCATGATGTAAGCCAGCTTATCTCATCGCTCTAAGGAATCCCTTATAGCGGAAAGATAACCGACCAAACCTTTAAAAGTCGAGGCAGATGCCTCGACTTTTTTATGCGCGTCATCTGAGAAACATGACGTTCTGGTGTGGCTTATCATGAGATTTTTGAGCGTAAAAAGCGCCATTTCAGAAGTAAAAAATCGAAGAGAAATATTTTTTCTTTTGAGTCAGATGGTTAAATCTGACCTATTGCTAACACTTTTTGAACGGGGACAGAGCAAAATCTGAACACTACACTATGTTGTAAATTGTTGCTTCCCATCATGGAGATGAAAATGAAAAAGCTTATGACGTCATTGGCGGTTGCAGCCGCTATCGCATCACCTGTTGCTTTTGCCGACAGTACACCTGTGATGTTCTCAACTATCGATAACACAAACGCACCTTCTAATTCTTCAGTTGGTGGTGTTCGTTTAGCTGTGTTGCATGGACAGGTAAATGAGGTTAAAGGTGTCGACTTTTCACTGCTTGGTATGTCAGAAACGGATCGTACGACAGGTGTGAACTTCGGTCTGTTTTTTGGCGCAGCAAAAGTAAATCAAGAAATGAAAGGCGCGTCTTTAGGCTTAGTTAACTGGAACCAAGGTCAGACGACGGGTGTTAACTTGGGTGCTGTTAACATTACGAACAACGTAAAAGGCTTGAACTGGAGCGCGGTGAACTATTCTGAAGGCTACACCATGGCGGATGTGGGCTTAGCGAGTATCTCTAAGAAGTCTAATTTCCAGTTTGGTTTCTTCAACATGACCGATCAAATCGATGGTGTGCAAATTGGTCTTTTGAACTGTGCGGATAACGGTTTCTTCAAGTGTTTCCCACTCATCAACTTTGCTAAGTAATCCCTGAGAAAGTCAGAATCTTTATATACAGAAAGCCCTCGATGTTCGTCGAGGGTTCTTTAATTACTGATGAGATGAAGCGAGTGTCTCGGAGCGTTAACTATTTAATTAATCGTGATGAAGTTTTGCGTTGTTGAATTCTTTGATGAACACCGCGGCGTAATGCTTTGATGTGGTTTTCTGCTTTATCCACACCTAACAACACGGTTAGTGTCAGGAGAGTAATAACCACCGACTGCGTTAAATAACCCAAACCTATCATCAAACCTAAACCTGCTAGCACCCATATTACAGCCGCGGATGTTACGCCATGGATTTTTCCATCAAGTGTCATCATAACGCCAGCGCCTAAGAAGCCGACGCCAGTAATGATCTGACCAAGCACTCGTGCTTGATCAAGTGTATTTGGCGATAACGACACTGCCATCGACATAAACAGGTAGGTGCCTGAAATAATTAATATTGCTGTGCGAATGCCAACCGGTTTACCACGAGTTTGACGCTCTATACCGATCATGAGCCCATTAATGGCGCAGCATAGTAGGGCAGGCCAACTGAATGGGCCAAGATCGAAAATTTGTTCGAATGCTGTATGCATCTTGACCTCCAAAAGTGCGGAGTATGCATAGACTTACCGTGCAAAGCGAACAAAAATAATCAATCTAGACGACAAATTTAATTGAGTGTCAGAGCTTATTCTAAATGCAAATCCAACGGCGTTTTACTTGGCCTACCACCAATTTCTCGTGTGAGTTTTGGTACCAGATAACCCGATACACGCGTGATGAGTCCGCGCATAATAGCTTTCGCTTCTTCGTCCGAAATAAAGTAGTGCGCTGCGCCTTGCACCTTATCAAGAACGTGGAGGTAATAAGGCAAGATACCCGCGTCAAATAAGGCCTCACTTAACGCCACTTGAGCTTCTACCGAATCATTCACGCCTTTCAGCAGAACGCCTTGGTTTAGAAGCGTAACGCCCGCTCTTTTGAGCTTGAACATCTGTTCAGCAAATTCGTCATTGATTTCGTTGGCATGGTTGATGTGAGTGACGAGGATGATTTGTAACCTTGATGCTTGCAGAAGTTGGCATAGTTCATCAGTGACTCGAGCAGGAATCACCACAGGTAAACGGCTATGAATACGCAGACGTTTGATGTGAGGAATGTGAGCAATGTGCTCTAAAAGCCAATGAATCTCATCGTCTTTTGCCATTAATGGATCACCACCTGAGAAGATGACTTCGTTCAACTCTGGTTGTTGTGCCATGTACTCTAAGCACTTGGTCCAGGCTTGTTTCCCGCTTTTGTTCTCTTGATAAGGGAAGTGACGACGAAAACAGTAACGGCAATTTACCGCGCAGCCACCTTTGACAATCATCAGGGCGCGGTTGCGATACTTGTGTAGCAGGCCAGGGACTTCATTGTCCTGCTCTTCCAATGGATCATTGGAGTAACCCGGATGCACCTCAAATTCGTCGCTCAGTGGTAAAACCTGACGTAAAAGAGGGTCTTTAGGGTTGCCTTTCTCCATCCTATCGACAAAACTTTGCGGTACACGCTGTGCAAACAGCTTGCGCGCGGCAAACCCGTCTTGCCACGGTGAAGGATCAATTTCCAGTATTTCGAGCAATTTTGCAGGATCAGAGATCCCATTCGCCAACTGTTTGAGCCAGTTTTGCTCAACAGATTCGACTTTTCGGGTTATTATGTGCGGCATTGAATTTAGCTCTAAGAATGTAAGAGGAAAAAATGGCTACAGTTAGCACCAATGAATTTAAAGGCGGTCTTAAGTTAATGCTTGATAACGAGCCTTGTGTAATTCTGGAAAACGAATACGTTAAACCAGGTAAAGGCCAAGCGTTCAACCGTGTTAAAATTCGTAAACTTCTTTCTGGTAAAGTGCTAGAGAAAACATTCAAGTCTGGTGACACTTGTGAAGTGGCAGACGTAATGGATATCGACCTAGATTATCTATATTCAGACGGCGAATTCTACCACTTTATGAACAGTGAAACGTTTGAACAGATCGCAGCGGATGCAAAAGCGGTAGGTGAAAACGCTAAGTGGTTGGTAGAAAACAACACTTGTATGATCACTCTTTGGAACGGTAACCCAATTACTGTTACTCCACCAAACTTCGTTGAGCTAGAAGTTGTAGACACAGACCCTGGCCTGAAAGGTGATACTCAAGGTACTGGCGGTAAACCAGCGACGCTATCAACTGGCGCTGTTGTTCGTGTTCCTCTGTTCATCTCAATTGGTGAAGTGATTCGTGTAGATACTCGTACTGCTGAATACGTAGGTCGTGTGAAGTAAGCACTTTATATGATTGTTAGAAAGGTCGCTTCGGCGGCCTTTTTTATTGCCTGTGATTAATCCCTCTGCGTAAAACATCGATATCCTCCGCAAATTTTTGATGATTTTGTATTATTCGTAAAAATCTTATTTATTCCATGAATCTGTCGATTATTCCTTAATGTAACATTTTGATACATTAGTACTTGTCGCTGAGTTGCATAGCAATCTGATTTTTATCGATTTAACTCAGTAACAATCCAAAAAGGAGAACAAAATGGAAAGCAGAGGTTTAGGAAGGGGTTTAAAGGTGGAAGAAAGACGTCAGTTACTACATAAAGGATTAAAAGCAGCCGTATTTGGCGTACCGCTGTTGGCAATAGGCTTAACGATTAATAGCTCGGTGCTGATGACCGATGCGGGTTACAGCTACGTGCATCAGAATAATATTACTGGTGAGTTGGATGTGTTTACTGAACCTGGCATTCATTTTCGCATGCCATTTCTGTCCAAAATCACCAAGTATGACCAAGTGATCACCGTGTCATTCGGTAACAGCAAGGGCGAAGATTTTTATCAACGTCTTGATGCGATTCAGGTTCGATTTGCCGACACCTATATTGGTCAGATCCCCGTAACATTCCGCTTTAAGCTCAGTAATGACCCTGAAGCGGTGAAGAAGATGCACAAAGAGTTCCGCAACAACAGTAACTTGATCGATGCGCTGCTTGTAAAGAACGCACGTAACGTAACGGTGATTACCGCAACCCAATACACGGGTGAAGAGTTTTTCCAAGGTGGCTTGAACCAGTTCAAATCGAAACTTGGCGATCAGTTACGAGAGGGGATTTATCTAACAGAGCGACGTCAGGTTGAAGTGGAAGAGTTGGATCTTGCGCCTGTTGGGGCGAATCAAGCCAATCCGAACCAATTACAGCGCACCAATCAACTGGTATGGAAAACCGTGCCTGTCGTAGACAAAACCGGGCAACCAATTCGTCAAGACAATCCGTTACAACAATACGGTATTCAAGTGACGCAGGTGACCATTGGTGATCCACAACCAGAGAAACAGCTCGACCAATTGCTGGCGGATAAAAAGCGTTTAGTGGCGGATCGCATTCGTGCGATTCAGGAACAAGAAACGTCGAAAGCACAGGCAGAAACGGAGCAGTTACGCAAAGAAATTCAACGTACTCGTGAAGTGCAAGACGCTCAGCGTGGTAAAGAACTCGCAATTATTGCTCAGCAAAAAGAAGTGGAAGTTGCACGTCAGATTGCAGAGCGTGAAATCGTTGAAGTGGAAAAAACCAAACGACTTGCTGAGGTCGAGAAGGAGAAAGAGCTAGCTATCGCAGAGGCTAACTTAGCGATTCAAAAAGCGAACGCACTTTCTGCTGAGTTTGAAGCGAAAGCGATATTAGCGAAAGGTCGCGCAGAATCTGAAGTCCTAAAAGGTAAGTATGCGGCGTTAGGAGCAAATCGTGAAGTTTACTTGGCAGAATTGAATCGAGACGTAGCGAACTCGCTGTACAACAATTTGCAAAACTTCCAAGTTCAGATGCCACAAAATTACATTGGTGGAAGTGACGAAACGGGCTTGAAAACAAACCTAGATGTGATTACTGGCTTTGGTGCTCTGGGTCTTATGGACCAGACAAAGAAGGTCGCACAGCAATAAGATCATGGGTGGTCAAAAGCTTAAAAAGCAAAAAGATCATAGGTAACCCAAAGCAATAAAAAAGCTGGCATTTAGCCAGCTTTTTCTTTTTGGTCAGTCTCTTAAATCATGAAGATAAAGATAACTGCTAGTGCAGTGATGAGGCCTGCAAATGCATAGCATGCAATTTTACCAATCACACCAGTGTGGAATTTAAGGTCGTGCATGCCGTGGTGTACACGGTGCATTGCGTGCCACATTGGCAATGCTAGCGTGCCAATGATGAATAGCGCACCGATGATGCTGGTTGCGAATGCAGAGACACGCTCGTAGCTCATCGCTTCTGCATCAATCACGCCTAGTGGGACCAAGATACCTAGCACAAGAACAGTGATTGGCGTGATCATCGCGAACCAAGTACCACCTGCGCCAAACAGACCCCACCAGATTGGCTCATCAGAACGTTTTGGTGATGTGTTTACACTATAATTCGGTTTCATTGCTCAGCTCCTTACACCACGATGAGAACGATCAGTGAGATGAACGCAACCGCGGCCCACTGAGTCAATACGATGATCTTCTTGTCCACGGGTTTGCCTTTCAAACGAATTGGCATTACTTGTGGCATCATGCTGAAGAAAGTTTGAGCGTGGAATAGGCTACCGAGTAGTGCAACGATGTTGATTGCGACTACGATTGGGTTCGCCATGAACGCTAACCAACCTTGCCATGCTTCAGGACCTTTCACCAAGCAACCTAAACCGAAAGTTAGGAACAGAGTGAATAGGATTAACGGAAGCACCGTCGCTTCACGTAGCATGTAGAAGCGGTAGAAAGGATGGTTCTTCCACCAAGTGCGTTTTACTTCACGAACGTAAGGTTTACGATTGCTCATCCTTATGCCTCCACTTTCTTTGGTGAACCATCAGGTTTCAACATAGCAATCACGAAGTCCATAGAAGACTCCACTTTGCCTTGGTTTACTGCCGCTGCTGGGTCAACGTTCTTCGGACAAACTTCAGAACAGTAACCAACAAACGTACAACCCCAAGCACCGTTTTCACCGTTGATAAGCTTCATGCGCTCATCTTTACCGTTGTCACGGCTGTCTAGGTTGTAGCGGTGGGCTAGCGTTAGTGCAGCAGGACCGATGAACTCTGGGTTAAGACCAAACTGAGGACATGCTGCATAGCACAGACCACAGTTGATACAGCCAGCGAACTGCTTGTATTTCGCCATCTGTTCTGGCGTTTGCAAGTTCGTACCGTCTTCTGGTTTACGATCGTTACCAATGATGTATGGTTTGATTGCTTCTAGGCGCTCGATGAATGGCGTCATATCAACAATCAAGTCTTTCTCGATTGGGAAGTTCGCTAGAGGCTCGATAGTCACACCGTCTGGGTAGTCACGTAGGAAGCTCTTACAAGCAAGTTTCGGTACGTTGTTCACCATGATGCCGCAAGAACCACAGATCGCCATACGGCAAGACCAACGGTAAGACAGATCTTTGTCTAGGTGGTCTTTGATGTAACCAAGTGCGTCAAGTACAGACATGGTTTCATCGAATGGGACTTCGAATGTTTGCTTGTATGGTTCTGCATCTTTTTCTGGGTCGTAACGCAGGATGTCTACTTTTTGAATGCGATTTGCTGACATTATGCTTGCTCCTCTGCGTTCTTCTCTTCAGCCGCGGCTTTTTCTGCTGCTTCACCGTATAGACGAGCTTTTGGTTGTGACTTAGTGATGGTCACATTGCTGTAATCGATACTTGGTGCTGACTCTGGCTTGTAGAAAGCAAGTGAGTGTTTTAGGAAGTTCACGTCATCACGTTCTGTACAACCGTCGTCTAGACGTTGGTGCGCACCGCGAGATTCTTTACGTAGAATCGCAGAGTGAACCATCGCTTCTGCGACTTCTAGGCCGTAACCCACTTCGATTGCGTATAGAAGGTCTGTGTTGAACACTTTACCTTTGTCTTTGATGCTGATGCGTTTGTAGCGTTCTTTCAACTCAGTGATTTTGTCGATAGTCGCTTGCATCAAATCTTCTTGGCGGTAGATACCACAGCCCGCTTCCATGGTGTGGCCCATTTCTGTGCGTATTTCTGCCCAGTTTTCGTCGCCTTCTTGGTTCATCAGTTTTGCGATGCGTTCTTCAACGGCTTTGACTTGCGCGTCAATTGCCGCGTCGTTCCAGCCTTTGAATTCTGCCGCACGTTTCACTGCGTTTTCACCCGCTACGCGGCCAAATACTACGAATTCAGCCAGTGAGTTAGAACCTAGACGGTTTGCACCGTGAAGACCAACAGACGCACATTCACCCACCGCGAATAGGCCTTTAATGCGAGTTTCACAACCGCCGTCCGTTTCAATACCACCCATGGTGTAGTGAACGGTTGGACGAATTGGAATTGGCTCTTTTGCAGGGTCCACGTTTACATAAGCTTTTGCTAGCTCACAGATGAACGGTAGACGTTCTTGTAGGTACTCTTCACCAAGGTGGCGAAGGTCTAGGTGCACCACGTCACCCAGTGGGTGTTTGATGGTGTTGCCTTTCTGTTGTTCGTGCCAGAAAGCTTGAGAAACTTTGTCACGAGGACCCAGTTCCATGTATTTGTTCTTCGGTTGGCCAACTGGAGTTTCAGGGCCCATGCCGTAATCTTGTAGGTAACGGTAGCCATTCTTGTTAACGATGATACCGCCTTCACCACGACAACCTTCCGTCATCAGGATACCTGTGCCTGGAAGACCGGTTGGGTGGTATTGAACGAATTCCATATCACGTAGAGGAACGCCGTGACGGTAAGCCATTGCCATACCATCGCCCGTTACGATACCGCCGTTGGTGTTACAGTGGTAAACACGGCCCGCGCCACCTGTTGCTAGAACAACAGATTTTGCTTTGATAGTAACAAGCTCGCCTTCAGACATGTGAATAGCAATCAGACCTTGAACTTCGCCTTCATCAACAAGCAGATCCACCACAAAGTACTCATCAAAACGTTTGATGTTGCTGTACTTCATTGATGTCTGGAATAGCGTATGAAGCATGTGGAAGCCAGTTTTGTCTGCAGCGAACCAAGTACGTTCAACCTTCATACCACCAAAGCGGCGTACGTTGACTTCACCGTTCTCTTTACGACTCCATGGGCAACCCCATTGCTCCATTTGGATCATTTCGCGAGTCGCGTTCTCTACAAAGTATTCAACAACATCCTGTTCACATAGCCAGTCACCACCGCCAACAGTGTCGTTGAAGTGGTTGTCTAAGCTATCTTCATCCTTGATAACTGCTGCTGAGCCACCCTCTGCAGCGACCGTGTGGGAGCGCATTGGATAAACTTTAGAAATCAGAGCGACTTCTAAGTCTGGGTTTGCTTCAGCCGCTGCAATAGCAGTACGAAGACCAGCGCCGCCTGCGCCGATGACTGCGATATCTGTGGTGATAATTTGCACAGTTATCCTCCAGTGTGTGATTGCGGAAATCCGCTTGTTATTGTCATTACGAGGCGCTCCTTAAAAAGAACTCCCCAAAAGTAGTAGGGTTAGTGTAGATGAGCCACATGGCAGAAAAATTGATGTAATTGGGTTTTTGCTTCGGTAATGCACTTAAGGGCATAGAATTTATAGGTTATGTGACTGCTATCACGGCATCGAGGTTTTGGCCCTCAAGCATTAACATTAGGGATGTTAAACCCGTGTTGCGTGACATTAACCGCATGGATAATAGGATTTTAACTGAGTGTTTTTTGTTCTGCGGCACGAGTAATGCTTGCCTCAAATTTGCGAGCACATTAGTAAAAAGAAGAAGGGATATTCCTCTCTTCTTGAAGAGTAAAAAGCATGTAGAATGAGACTTTCCTCGCTGAATTAAAGTTTGAGAGACTTGTTATGCAAACCAACTGGCAACCTACTGCTTCCATTGACCAACTTCGTCAACGTGCGACGTTAATCGCGTCGATTCGACAATTCTTCGCTGACCGACAGGTGATGGAAGTCGATACGCCAGCCATGAGTCACGCAACCGTGACTGACATCCATTTGCATACTTTCCAAACCGAGTTTGTTGGCCCAGGCTATGCCGATGGCAGTAAGCTGTTTTTTATGACCAGCCCAGAATTCCATATGAAGCGCCTTTTGGCTGCGGGCAGCGGTTGTATTTATCAAATCAACAAAGCATTTCGTAATGAAGAGAATGGTCGCTACCACAACCCTGAATTCACGATGTTGGAGTGGTATCGCGTTGGCTTTGACCATCATAAATTGATGGATGAAATGGATGACCTGTTGCAGCTGGTATTGAAGTGTGGCGCAGCGCAGCGCATGACGTATCAGCAAGCCTTCATTGATGTGTTGGGTGTGTGTCCACTGGAAGGCTCGATGACTGAGCTGAAAGCGGCGGCAAGCAAGCTGGGTTTGAGTGACATTGCTGAGCCAGAAGAAGATCGCGATACGCTGCTGCAACTACTATTTAGCGTGGGAGTAGAAAACAAAATTGGTCAGGACGTGCCGGCTTTTGTGTACGACTTCCCTGCATCACAGGCGGCGCTTGCGAAAATCAATCCTCAAGATCATCGCGTCGCGGATCGTTTTGAAGTGTACTTTAAGGGGATAGAGCTGGCGAACGGATTTCATGAACTGGATAACCCGAAAGAGCAATTAGCGCGCTTTGAACAAGATAACGCAAAGCGTATCGAAATGGGTTTAAAACCACAGCCGATCGATTATCATCTGATCTCTGCACTGGAAGCAGGGTTGCCAGATTGTGCAGGGGTCGCGTTGGGTATCGATCGTTTGATCATGCTGGCGCTAGGCTGTGACCACATTGATCAAGTGACGGCCTTTCCATTTCCAATTGCATAAGGACGTCCAATGAACCTGACGGCTGCACGTTTCGTCATCTTTAGCTACGCCATATTGATCGCTTTTTTATCTCTGAGTTCAGGTGAACTGCAAGACTGGGGCAATATCGCGTATCTCGACAAAATGCAGCACGCTATGGCGTACAGCGGCTTTGCGTTTTTAGGTTGTTTTTGTGTGTGGCGTTGGCGTCAACGTTGGGCGGTGGCGATTAGTATTTTGCTATTCAGCGCCGTTATTGAGTGGTTGCAAGGGTATGTAGGGCGACAAACTTCTTGGTTAGACCTTGTCGCCAACTCAACTGGCATCTTAACTGGTCTGTTATGTTACCGTATTTGGAGCCTCTATCGACCTAGGTTGGTGAAGTCGCTATACTCGATTCGTTAATGAAGAGGGAACACGATAACAATGAAAACGCGCGACAAAATCGTCTACGCGGCACTGGAGTTGTTCAACCAACATGGTGAGCGAAACATCACCACCAATCACATTGCCGATCACATCGAAATTAGCCCTGGTAATCTGTATTACCACTTCCGCAATAAGCAAGAAATCGTTCGTGAGATCTTTGCGCTTTATTCAGCAGAACTTTTAGAAAGATTTACCCCTATTCAAGGTTCGCAAGAGAGCCTGACTATGCTGAAGAGCTACCTAGACTCTATTTTTACCTTGATGTGGAAATACCGCTTTTTCTACGCAAACTTACCAGAAATCTTGTCACGAGATGAACAGCTACACGAACAGTACATCGATGTGCAAGAGAAGCTGCAAGCGAACCTCATTGCTATTATGCAAGAGTTCGTAACGATGAAGCTGTTGAATGTCGATCAACAACAGTTGAAGTCACTGGTATGTACATTGCACTTGATTGCGTGTAGTTGGTTGGCGTATCAATCTGCGATGGCTTCAAAAACCAACATTACTGAGCAAATGGTGAAGCAAGGGATGTTGCAGATGCTTAATGTCGTTAAGCCATTAGCAACTGAGCAGGGCTTAGAGCAGCTACTGTTATTAGAAGATGCGGTTAGCAATCTACACAGTTAAACGTCAAACTGCTTAATATTTCGAGAGTCACTCTCATTTTCGAGTCGTGGCTCGAGTTGACTTGTCAAATATGCCACGCACAATAGTCCCATACGCTAAAAACCCTTGCAGGGATAAGATTCTCGATAAAGGAACTATCGCCCCATGAATTACGACATTTTTAATGGTGATGCTGATGGCATCATTGCTCTTCTACAATTGCGTTTGGCTGATCCTGTCGATGCCCAGTTAATAACCGGTGTAAAGCGCGACATCAAGCTGGTGGAAAAAGTAGATGTGCAAGCGGGTGATGAGCTGACTGTGTTAGACATTTCGATGGAAAAGAACATGGCAGGTCTAGAGCAAGCTTTGGCTCAAGGCGCGCACGTCTTTTACGCCGATCATCACAAAGCGGGCGACATTCCTCAGCATGGTAATTTGGATGCGCACATCGATCTCGATGCCAACATGTGCACGGCGTTGATTGTCGATAAGTTGCTTGATGGGCGTTTTCATGACTGGGCGATTACGGCGGCTTATGGCGATAACATGATTGCTAAAGCCGATGAGTTAGCGAATAACGCGGGCTTGTCGCAGCAACAGAAAGAGCAGCTAAAAGAGCTGGGTACTTTAATTAACTACAACGGCTACGGATCGAAAGTCGAAGATTTACACTTTCACCCTGCGGAGCTGTACCGAGCTTTGCTGAAGTACACATCACCATTTGAAGCTATTGAAGATACGGCCTCGCCATACTACCAATTGCAATCGGCTTACCAACAAGACATGGAGGCGGCTCTCGCAGTGCCTGCCATGCATGAGAGCGGTAAGCTGAAGTTGTTTGAGTTACCAAACACGGCGGCATCACGCCGAATCAGTGGTGTTTATGGCAACTGGCTAGCAAACCAAACCCCTGATTCTGCGCATGCGGTACTTACTGAAAATGCAGATGGGACTTATACGGTTTCACTCCGTGCCCCATTAAACAATAAACAAGGTGCCGTTGCCGTGTGTGGTCAGTTCCCGACAGGTGGGGGGCGAGAGGCGGCGGCAGGAATCAACGCGTTAAGCAAAGATGATGTGAATGCTTTTATTGATGCGGTAGAAACCTACTACGCATAGCGTTTTCCAAAACATGAATACAACAAAGGAGCCGAGTGGCTCCTTTTTTATGACAAGTCAATAAGTCAGATAATCAGCGCTTTAACCAATATTTCGGATTCTGCGCTTCACTATTACGACGAATTTCAAAGTACAGCGATGGTCTGTCTTGACCACCTGTATCACCCGCGAGAGCAATCACTTCGCCGGCGGTGACTCGATCGCCTTCTTTTTTAGTTAACGCTTGGTTGTAACCATAGAGGGTCATGTCACCTTTTCCGTGGTCGAGCAGTACCACTAAACCGTATCCGCGCAGATACTCAGCAAATACGACAGTACCAGGATAAACGGCTTTCACTTGTTGACCATAGTTGGCAGACAGCACCATGCCCTTCCAGTTTACCTGCCCGGTTTGTCGCGTACCAAAGTTGTGTAACACACTGCCTTTGAGTGGCCAAGGCAACTTACCGCGCTGTTTGCCGAGTCCGTCCATTGGCACCGCATTACGCTTCGCTGCTTTGGCGATCTCTGCTTTTAAACGGGTTTCGTTGCGTTGCAGCTCGGCTAAGTAGCGTTTGTCATTCTTGATACTGCTCTGAATTTTATTCAGGGTTTGCTTACGCTTGGATTGTGTACTCGCTAGTGCTGTACGTTTTTCGGATTGCTGCTTGAGCAGAGTCTCGATTTGCTCTTTTTCTAGCTCGAGCTGGTTTTTGTTGTGCGCTAATTCTTGGGTTATTTTGGTGATCGCATCAATCACTTCAGCACGTGCTTTAGCTAAATGCTGGAAGTATTGGCTCATGCGGTCTTCTTCCACACCTTGATTTAACAAGTGACCATTGGCCTTCGCTCGCTCGGTTACGTAATACGTTTGCAGCAGCTGTTTGAGTTCTTCTTCTTGCTCTTGACGCTGTGCTTCTTGCAAGGCAATTTTCTCTTCCAGGTTTTCTATGTTTTTGTCTGCTTGTGCGAGGTTAGACTTGGTTTGTCGTATTTCACGCTCAAGCTTAGAAATACCAAGCTCTTGATCTTTTAGTGACTTCTGTAACTCATTGAGCTGCTTTTCTTGGGAAGAGAGCGATTTGCGCTGACGGCTTATCTCACTGGATACGCCTTTGAGCTCTTGCTGACTCACAGCAGAGGAGGTAATGGGATAAGTGGCAGATAAAGCACAAGTTAATAAAATAGCCGAGCGTAGAACAGGGTGATTTTGTTTTCGCACTTGAGAGTTACCTACCACGTTGTTGTCAAAAAGGTTTGTTGACGATTAAATACCATCTCCATGGATAAAGCTTTGCGACTTGCCGTTAAAGCCTTGATCCATATCGAGAGAGGGTTTGTCCGTTTTTGGACGTCCGACGATTTTTGCAGGCACGCCAGCCACCGTTGTGTGAGGAGGCACGGCTTGCAATACCACAGAGCAAGATCCGATTTTCGCGCCTTCACCGACTTCGATATTGCCAAGAATCTTTGCACCAGCTCCGATCATCACACCCTCGCGAATTTTCGGGTGACGATCACCGCATTCTTTACCAGTACCACCAAGGGTGACATCTTGCAGTATAGACACGTCGTTTTCGACCACGGCAGTTTCACCAATCACGATGCCTGTTGCATGGTCGAGCATGATACCACTACCAATGCGCGCTGCAGGGTGAATATCGACCTGACATGCTACCGAAATCTGATTTTGTAGGTAAGTCGCAAGAGCGTGACGACCTTGCTTCCACAGCCAGTTTGCTACTCGGTAGCCTTGCAGTGCGTGATAGCCTTTTAGGTACAGCAATGGCATTGAATACATTGAAACAGCAGGGTCGCGATTGACCGTGGCACAAATATCACAAGCCGCACCGTCAGTGATGGTTGGATCAGCCGCAAAGGCTTCTTCAACCACTTCACGCACAGCCATCGCTGGCATGGAAGCGGTGTTCAATTTGTTAGCCAGAATATAACTCAGAGCGGCACACAAACTTTCATGCTTGATAATGGTGGCATGATAGAAGCTTGCCAGCATAGGCTCTTGTTCTGACATTTCACGGGCTTCTGAGACAATTTTGTTCCAGACTTTTTGTTTTTCGCAGTGTTTCATTCTCAATATCCAGAGTGGTTCTTCCGTGACCCGACAACTTCAATTTTTCTCAGATGAGCTGCAAAGGGCGGTAGATTGCTACTTTCCTTCGGCTTTTTTGTCACGAGCAAGTAAATCTTGCGCTGCTAAGCGCGCATCTTTTCCTTGATACAATACTTGATAAATTTGATCAACTATCGGCATCTCAACACCCATACGTTGAGAAAGTAGCCATACTTCTTTTGTATTGCGGTAACCTTCAACCACTTGACCAATTTCTTCTTGAGCCGTATCAACGTCTTTACCTTGGCCTAATGCCAAGCCAAAGCGTCGGTTACGTGATTGGTTATCGGTACATGTCAGGACAAGATCGCCTAAACCCGCCATGCCCATAAAGGTTTCTGGCTGTGCACCCAGCGCAGCACCAAGGCGACTCATTTCAGCCAAGCCACGAGTAATTAATGCAGTACGGGCATTGGCGCCAAAACCGATACCATCAGACATACCCGCACCAATCGCAATAACGTTTTTCACAGCGCCACCCAATTGCATACCAATAAAGTCACTATTGGCATATACGCGGAAGGTTTTGCTACAGTGGATTTTTTCTTGTAGATCCGCAACAAATTCAGAATCTGGAGACGCAACAGAGATTGCAGTCGGCATACCCATTGCGAGCTCTTTCGCAAACGTTGGGCCAGACAATACTGCTAGTGAGTAGTTTTCACCGATAATGTCATAAGCGACGTCTTTCAGTAGGCGCCCCGTTTCAGGTTCAAGCCCTTTGGTTGCCCAACAGATGCGAGAGTCTTCGCGCAAGAATGGTTTACAGCTGTTTAGCACGATGCCAAAGACATGGCTTGGAACCACAACCAACAAATCTCGGCTTGCTTGAACGGCTTTTTCTAAATCCGATTCAATGATCAAGCTTTCAGGGAAATCAACACCTGGTAAAAAGGCATGGTTAGCTCGGTCTGCTTCTAGGCGAGCCATGTGCTCTGGCTCGTGTCCCCAAAGGACAACGTTCGCGCCGTTACGAGCGAGTGAGATTGCCAAAGAGGTGCCGTATGAGCCTGCGCCAATCACAGTCATTGCGATGTCTTTACCGTAAGCATTGTTTGTATTTGCTTGTGTCATGCTACCGCCTAATTGTCTTGCTACTAGTAGAATCTAGTTCCTAATCGTCAAATTTTACGCCTTCTGGCGATTAGGAACTAGGAACTTTTGTCAGAAATAAAAAATGCACATTGCATCGGATGGTAGACGCTCTGTGCATTTTATTTGATTCGGTGACGTCAGCACTGTGGCTATTCGTCACTTATAAAACGTGAATTACGCTTCAGCTTCGCCTTGTTGAGCTTGCTGTTGTAGGTAGTTCATGAATAGCGCGTCAAAGTTTACTGGCGCTAGGTTCAGTTGAGGGAACGTACCTTTAACGACTAGGCTTGAGATAGTTTCACGAGCGTATGGGAATAGGATGTTCGGGCAGAATGCGCCTAGGCAATGTGCAAGTTGACCAGCTTCCATTTGTTCAGCAGTGAAGATACCACCTTGTTGAACTTCACATAGGAACGCAGTCTCTTCTTCGTTCTTTACAGTAACGGTTAGACGTAGAACAACTTCGTACACGCCTTCACCAAGCTCACGGCTTTGAGTGTCTAGGTCTAGTTTAACGTCTGGGTTCCACTCTTTCTGGAAAATTACTGGAGAGTTCGGCGCTTCAAAAGAAACGTCTTTTAGGAAGATGCGTTGAATTGCGAAGTTTTGTTGTGCGTCTTGAGGTGCTGCTTCAGCCATTTTTTAATCCTTAAATCAATATTTGTTGAGCCTAGAAACGTCTAAGCTCAGAAAACTGGTATGTCCTGAGACTAACTGAGCCAATCTACCTTGACTAGATGAAGCGTGTATTACGTGCAAAGCGTCACAACTTAGTGCTCCAACTGCTTTCAATTTGCTCAGTTTTTTGTCCGCGAGGCTTGGTAAAAGCGCGTTTAAACGCGAACTTTCGTTCTTGCCACGTTCCTACTTCTTACCGCGAACTAACGGCAGGTTCGCTTCGTTCCACGCAATCAAACCATTTTTTAGTAGGCTCACGTTTTCGAAGCCAGCTTTTACTAGTAGGTTTGCGCTTTCTTGAGCGGTCTGTCCTGTCTTACATACCACAATGATTGGGTCTGATTTGTGGTTTTCAAGGCTACCCAAGTTACCCGCTTTGATGTCTGACGGTAAAATGTGAAGTGAGTCGGTGATATGACCTTTTTTGAACTCGTCTTTGGTACGGATATCCACTACAACGCCGTTTTCACGGTTCATAAGATGAGTCAGTTGGTTTACGTTGATTTCTTTGTATGCGGCTGTCGCTGATTTCACGATGTTCATGATAAAGGCGACAAGAAGACCTACCCAAACCAAAGATAGAATCATGTTCTGTTGGAAAAATTCAATGTACTCTTGCATGTCTTGAGCTCTTACGCTGTTGGCGGAAAAATAAAGCAGGAGTATAGCGAGGTTACGGCTCTTAGGCGAGAGGGTTAAAATTTTCTAACGAATAATTGAGATCTCTATAAACCCGTTATGCCCTTACTATCCGTACATTTCGCTCTGGTAGCTTGATTGCTTTTGCCTATTGGACTTATCGGTTTAAGTGACTTCTGTTTTACTGAGAAAAGAGAACAATAGGTATTAACCCATCTTGTTTGATGTTGCTTTAAATTAGCACTGTTTCAAGTGCAAAAATAAGAATGAGAAGCGTAAGAAAACCGAACTTAGACTGGGGTGTACAAAGCGTATTAGGAATGACTATGCTTGTGGAACACGTTTGTCGGCACTGACTCGTTGTTCGCTTAACTTGTAAGATAGCAACAATAAATCGCAAACATTATTTGATCTTAACCTACAGTTTTGGTTAAAAAGTGTAGTAAAATTACGCTAGTTTTGTTTCAAGGTTAGATAGGGCAGCGAGGCCCTACGCCAAAAGTTACTTAAATTTGATGAGGTCATCACTATGTCAGCTAAGAAGCCATTGGCTCTAGTTATCCTTGACGGTTACGGTTACCGTGAAGACACAGCAAGTAACGCAATTGCGAATGCGAAAACACCAGTAATGGATGCTCTGATTGCGAATAACCCACACACATTAATCTCTGCTTCAGGCATGGATGTTGGCCTTCCTGATGGTCAAATGGGTAACTCTGAAGTTGGTCACACTAACATTGGTGCAGGCCGCGTTGTATACCAAGACCTGACTCGTATCACTAAATCAATTGCTGATGGTGAGTTCGAACAAACGCCTGCGCTAGTTGAAGCAATCGACTCTGCTGTGAAAGCTGAAAAAGCAGTACACATCATGGGCCTGATGTCTCCAGGCGGTGTTCACTCTCACGAAGACCACATTTACGCAGCAGTTGAAATGGCAGCGGCGCGTGGCGCAGAGAAAATCTACCTACACTGCTTCCTAGACGGCCGTGACACACCACCACGTAGTGCTGAAAACTCACTACAACGTTTCCAAGACCTATTTGCGAAACTAGGTAAAGGCCGCGTTGCTTCTCTAATAGGTCGTTACTACGCAATGGACCGTGACAACAACTGGGATCGCGTCCAAGTTGCTTATGATCTTCTAACTCAAGCTAAAGCTGAGTTCACAGCAGAAACGGCAGTTGAAGGTCTAGAAGCGGCTTACGCTCGTGAAGAAAACGACGAATTCGTTAAAGCAACAGCTATCAAAGCAGAAGGTCAAGAAGACGCAATCATGCAAGATGGTGATGCGGTTATCTTCATGAACTACCGTGCTGACCGTGCACGTCAAATCACTCGTGCATTCGTTCCTGCATTTGACGGCTTTGAGCGTGCAGCATTCCCAGCAATTAACTTTGTGATGCTGACTCAATACGCGGCTGATATCCCTCTAGCTATCGCATTCCCACCTGCGTCTCTAGAAAACACTTACGGTGAGTGGCTATCTAAACAAGGTCAAACTCAGCTACGTATCTCTGAAACAGAGAAATACGCACACGTGACTTTCTTCTTCAACGGTGGTGTTGAGAACGAATTTGAAGGCGAAGAGCGTCAATTGGTTGCTTCTCCAAAAGTTGCAACGTACGACATGCAGCCTGAAATGAGCTCTCCAGAACTAACAGATAAGATGGTTGCGGCTATCAAGTCTGGTAAGTTCGATACCATCATCTGTAACTACCCGAACGCAGATATGGTTGGTCACACTGGCGTTTATGAAGCGGCTGAGAAAGCAATCGAAGCTCTAGATGAAAGTGTGGGTAAAGTGGTTGAAGCAATCAAAGAAGTTGGCGGTCAACTATTGATCACTGCGGACCACGGTAACGCAGAAATGATGATCGACCCTGAAACTGGCGGCATCCACACTGCTCACACTAACCTACCAGTACCTCTAATCTATGTAGGTGACAAAGCGGTTGAATTCAAAGAAGGCGGTAAACTGTCTGACCTTGCACCAACCATGCTTTCTCTAGCTGGTCTAGAAATCCCAGCAGAAATGACGGGTGAAGTACTAGTTAAATGATTAACTAACGGCTCCGAATGACAAAAGCCCGAGTTTAAACTCGGGCTTTTTTGTATCTGGCAGTAAGGGCTGGTCTGTAAGGTTACTGAACCAATATGCCCGCACCAATCACAGCTAGGGCTGCGCCCAACCATGCAAATCGGTTTGGTCGGCGTTTCGTGTAAATCCAGAGCAGTGGTAGCAACATAATTGGCGTGGTTGAAGATAGCAGTGCAACCATACCTACATTTCCTTCTTGCAGTGCGTATAAGATTAGCGTCATGCCGACGGCCATCGCCAAGAAACCATTAAGCGCAGTAATACCAAATATGCGCCAAGTAATGTGTTGCGTCGAGCGAGTGACTTTGACTCCTAGAATTAACAACATGCTGTGGGCGAAAAAGGCACTGATCATTCGAATAGCAGAAGCCGCAACTGGGTCAATACTGGTTTGCATTACTGGCTTGGCGATGATGCCGCCCAATGCTTGGCACATTGCTGCAGTTAAGCCAAGTCCAATACCCACCCAGATGTTACCTTTAATGTCTTCCAAGACGTTATTCACTTGACCTCTTCGGCCAAAGAATATCGCCATCACCACGCCGCTAAATACCAATGATGCGCCCAGTAGTTCTATTGTGGTCATGACTTCGCTAAATAAGAAGTAGCCCAAGATGGCAGAGAACACGGCGTGGCAAGAGAAGAGTAACCCGGCTTGTCTTGGCCCCATACGATTCAAACACGCGAATAGAGCGGTATCGCCAATAAAAATACCAATCAGTCCTGAGGCCATCATTGGCGTTACATGTTCCCAAGAAACCGTTAACCAGCCGCCAGTTATCCAGGCCATTGTTGATAAGATCACGGCCGTACAGCCCATGCGCCAGCGGCTGTAAGAAAAAGCGCCTAGGTGTTGTGCAGGAATGACAGAAATAAGGCTAGAAACTGCCCACAGAAAAGCGGCACATAAAGCAAGCCATTCGTAACCCATGATGTGTCGACGTCCTTGTAGAGTAGAGGAGTCTTAATATGCACGAAATTTATGGGATGTAAAAGCCGCTCTGTAAGGGCAGTAGCTGGAGAGCAGCTCCATGACAACACGCTTTTTCATGGAGCTCTTCGATTAAAACAGTACCAAAACTGCGCCATACACGATAAGTAGACCAATCAAACCGAGAATCAGGCCTACTTTCGCCATGTCTTTGCTCTCGATGAGGCCTGTTGAATAAGCCAAAGAGTTTGGTGGTGTGGAAACCGGTAAGATCATGCCAAGTGATGCGGAGAAGGCGACGACAACCAGTAAACCTTGTAGGCCACCAACCGCAATAAGGCTTGGCATGGATGTACCAATAGCGGCAGCAATAGGCATCAATAAGTTTGCCGTTGCGGTATTAGACATAAAGTTCGCCATTAACCAGCACACTACCGATAGGGCTAAAACAACGGCAAATGGTGATAGCAGGCTGTAATCAATAGCGTGCGCTAATGCTTCGGCTAAGCCTGTTTTGTCTAAGGCAATACCAATTGCTATACCACCGGCAACCAGCCATAAAACATCCCAGTTAATTAGCTTGAGCTCTTCTTTTCCCATAATGCCCGTTAACGTGAACACTGCTAGTGGGATAATCGCGACAACATATGTATTCATGCCATGCACTTTCGTTGTCATCCAAAGCAAAATGGTTAGTGCAAAAGTGATGTAGACGACGATCGCACGCCAGCTCTTTTTGAATGTACCATCTAGCTTTAGTTTCATTTCTGGTTCGCTAGACGGAAACAGCTTTTGCAACAAGAACCAAGCTACAGTGAGTTGTACCAACACAAATGGTAGACCCATTGTCATCCACGATAGGAAGTCTATCGCGTTTGCTCCAGTGAGATATTGAAGCGCTATCGCATTAGGTGGCGTGCCTATCGGAGTCGCAATGCCGCCTGTATTCGCGGCAATTGGAATGCACAGCACCAGCGCTTTAATCCCTAAATCCCCTTTAGGTGCTGAAGCGACGATGGGGCCAAGCAGGGCTAGCATCATCACGGTCGTGGCAGTATTGGACATAAACATTGAAAAAACGGCGGTAATTAACATCAAGCCCAGCATGATGAACTTAGGTTGGGTGCCGAATGGTTTTAATAGTACTCGGGCGAGGTTGTTGTCGAGCTCGTATTTGGAAGCCGCAATCGCGAGAGCAAAACCACCCATAAAAAGAATAATGATCGGTGAAGAGAAGGCCGAGAAAATATCGGTGTAAGCAATTAACTCTCCTAAATCATGCCCCGCTGGTGGATTGCGAAATAGATGCAAACCTTTATCCGATATCATGATCAGTTCAAGAGCGATAATAAGAATGGACGTAGCAAAAACGGGAACCGGCTCGAGAACCCAAAGTAGGGCAGCAAGAAGAAAAATAGCCAACAGGCGATGCTGAATTAAAGTGAGATCGTCAATAGGAATAGCATCGATCGGCATCATCAAAACACCAAGCGGAATTAAAAAGCACACCAGCAATTTCGCCAACGTGTTTACACTCATCTTTGGCATTGGCTGCCCCTCTAAATATTCATTCTAAGCGCAGGATAATTGATTGTGGAATGAGGGTCTTAGAGGCAGGTATGAGTTTGAGAAATAGAGGCTAAATTTCGAACGGAGTTTTGCTTTTTATCAATAAAAAGAGCCCTTAATAAAGGGCTCTTTAACGGAGTTTTGCTTATTTTTTCAAGGCGTAAGGTGTGCCCATAACGGTTGGCTTACCGTTTTCCATGCTTGCGTCAAACTCAATCGCGTCTTTGGCAAACAGGTTAATAACAGTAGAACCCAGTTTGAAGCGGCCCATCTCTTCGCCTTTTTTCAAGATCACGGCCTTGTCACCCTCTGCTGGGTAATTCCATTTGTAGACAGTGTTTCCACGAGGCGGAGTGATCGTGCCAGCCCATACTTGCTCAATGCTACCAACAATTGTCGCACCAACAAGCACCTGTGCCATTGGACCAAACTCAGTATCGAAGATACACACCACACGCTCGTTACGTGCAAATAGGTTCGGTACGTTTTCTGCTGTCAGAGGGTTTACTGAGAACAGGTCACCTGGTACGTAAATCATTTGGCGCAGAGTGCCGTCACATGGCATGTGTACACGGTGGTAATCGCGCGGAGATAGGTACAATGTTGCAAAAGAACCATCTTTAAATTCGTCAGCTAAATTCGCGTCACCGCCCAGCAATTCTTGTGCTGAGAAGTGATGACCTTTTGCTTGGATAAGTTGACCATCTTCAATAGGGCCAAACTGGCTAACACAAGCGTCGGCTGGATGAGTGATGACGTTTTCGCCTTCAGAAATTGGGCGTGCGCCTTCTTTTAGCTCACGAACGAAAAACTCGTTGAACGTTTTAAAATGTTTAGGATCTGAGTGCTTTGCCTCATCCATATTCACATTGTATTGTTTGATAAACCAACGAATAACTGCTGTTGTTAGACCGCCAGCTTTTGCTGAAGCCAGTTTACCCATTAGGCGAGTGAGGCCGTGTTGTGGGATCCAGTACTGCAGTCCAACTTTAAACTTGTCCATCTTTAATTCCGATACTTCTGTTAGATTCGCGCTTTAGGGCGCGTGATGTTACTGAAATTTAATTTGCTTGTCAGTATTAGGTGAAGACTTTTTACACAGTTACAGCCTTAACTCAATTAAAGATCGGCTTTTTTATTACGTGAATACTGACGATTTGCTTTGTTTTCAACCATGCTTTCCAAAATACGATGATAGTTTTCAAAGCGAGTTTCGTTAATTTCCCCGTTCTCGACAGCTTCGCGTAGAAGGCAGCCTGGGTCATCATTGTGTTTACAATCTCGGAACTTGCAACCGCCTAAATATGGTCGAAATTCCACGAATGCTTTTGTTACTTCTTCTGCTTCCAAATGCCAAAGACCAAATTCACGTACTCCAGGTGAGTCGATCAAATCGCCACCCGTTGGAATGTGGTATAAACGTGCAGCCGTCGTGGTGTGTTGGCCCAAGCCAGAGTTCTCAGAGACTTCGCCTTCTTCCACTTCGCTCTCTAGTTCCGGCATTAACGCGTTGACTAAGCTGGATTTCCCTACGCCTGATTGACCAACAAAGATATTAATTCGATCACGCAGTAGGGTTTCTAGTTCAGCAATGCCTTCTCCAGACTTCTTGCTGACCAGAAGCACTTTATAGCCAATACGTTCATATTCTTTGAGCCATTCTTCATACATTGCACGGTCATCGGCTTCTAGAAGGTCGACCTTATTTAAGACCAACAATGGCGCAATATTCAGTGTTTCTGATGCAACGAGATAGCGGTCAATAATATTTAGCGATAGCTCTGGTAATACCGAAGAGACAATGACCATTTGATCAATATTGGCTGCAACGGGTTTTAGACCATCGTAATAATCTGGACGAGTGAGCACTGAAGAGCGAGGTTCTACCGCTTCAACAACACCAGAGATGCCCGCCATAGACTCCAATCCTTCGCGCCATAAAACACGATCGCCAGATACTAGAGACTCAATACCACGGCGGAGGTTACAGCGTTGAATTTCGCCTGTTTCAAGGTCTTCAATGTCCGCGTGCTGACCAAAACGAGTGATCACGAGACCTTGCTTGCTGGCGCCTAGCATGTTTTCATCCCACTGAATGGAATCTTCTTGCTTCTTCAAACGCTTTTGTTGGTTGCTACGTACGCGTCGCACCTGACCTTTGGTTAACTTTTTCTTCTTTGCCACAATTCTGTACTTTATGTGAATTTACTCAAATGGTTGAGCCGTACTCTTGGCTCCGTGTATGAGTATCGTGTTTCTCGTATTTTGAGGTATAGTACCTCTTTTATCGATAAACAAATAGGCGGCGTAACCATGTCCTTTAGCGATCAAAACCTAATTTGGGTTGATTTAGAGATGACAGGGCTTGATCCTGAAACGCACAAAATCATCGAAATTGCTTCTATTGTCACGGATAGCGAACTAAATATTTTGGCTGAAGGTCCAGTGTTAGCGATTCATCAGCCGGAAGAAGAACTAGCGAAAATGGACGACTGGTGTACTAATACGCATACGGCAAGCGGTTTGGTTGAGCGCGTTCGAAACAGTCAAATCTCAGAACAAGACGCAGTCGCACAAACCATTGAATTTTTAGAAAAATGGGTGCCAAAAGGGGCGTCGCCAATATGTGGTAACAGCATTGGGCAGGATCGCCGCTTTTTATACAAGCATATGCCTGAGTTGGAAGAGTTCTTCCATTACCGATATGTTGACGTTAGTACTCTTAAAGAACTAGCACGTCGCTGGCAACCTGAGGTGCTAAATGGGTTCACAAAACAGGGAACACATTTGGCCTTGGACGACATTCGTGAGTCCATCGCAGAACTTAAGTACTATCGAGGTACTATTTTCAAGATTTAACTGTTAAGGTTGCGATCCAAATTGTTGTAATTTATATCGCTTTTGATTGCTTTTTCGTCGTTCAGTAAAAAAATAAAGTTTTTTTGAAGGAAGGACTTGCATCACAAAAAAATGCTCTTATAATTCGCAGCCCTAAACAGCGGAAACGTTGTTGATGCGACACTAGCTCAGTTGGTAGAGCGCAACCTTGCCAAGGTTGAGGTCACGAGTTCGAACCTCGTGTGTCGCTCC
>NZ_JAWOTF010000021.1:0-59934 GCF_033338735.1 Vibrio sp. Vb1127
GTCGTGACCAAAATAAGTGTCCACGACAGAATCTTTACGTGTTTTTGGGTAATGCATAACGTCCGTGTTACTCCGTTGTTTTTATTAAGTTGTTTATCTTCAATCGTTTTATTGCGGTGATTACCTTAGAGCACCCAATTTTGATTTCAACGACATTGTTTTAAATCTATGAAGAACCTAGAAATAATGAGATATCGTTAAGTATCGGTCACGAATGTGCTCAATAAGCAACTTCACTTTGTTCGGTGGTTGACGAGTAAACGGATACACCGCGTAGATACCCAACTTTTTACCTACTAATTCAGGAAAAATATCCACCAGTTGACCGTTACGAATATCGTGATACACCAAGCAGCGCGGGACGTAAGCAATACCATGGCCGCCCAGAGCGGCTTTACGTAATGCGGTCGCGTTATCAGTAGAAAAGCAGCCCGATACTTTGACGATGTAATTGCCATCTTCTCCTTTAAACTCCCAATCCGTTGCACCTGTGGTTTGGTAAGCGTATTGCAGACAATTGTGCGTGGTGAGATCAATCGGCTCGATCGGTTTCCCATTTTTCGCAATATAAGAAGGTGACGCGCATACCACCCATTGGGAATCGAGAATATGTCGTGCGATCAAACTAGAGTCGGCTAGGTAGCCAGTTCGAATGACTAAATCGTAACCATCAGCCACTAAATCGACAAAGCGATTATCCAATGACATATCCACGGTCAGACCCGGATGAAGGTTACAAAACTCGGCAACAGCATCAGCAAGTATCAAATCTCCAGAGATACACGGCACGGACATTTTTATATGACCGCTCACATTCTCTCCAAAGCCTGCAACAGCATCCATAGCCTCCTGAGTGGCCTGCTTCACATTTTTAGCACTGTGGAGTAACACCTTACCTGCCTCGGTCAAGGTTAATTTGCGCGTTGTTCGATATAATAGCTGAGCCCCTATTTCTTCCTCCAACCTCGCCATTCTTTTGCTAACTACCGAATTTGTAAGGTTATTTGCCTCTGCAACCTTACTAAAGCTGCCAAGTTCGATTACTTGAGAAAATAGGATTAAGTCGTCTGCTCTCATACCATTATGTCACTTTTGGAATTAATTATTTTCATTATTTCCCTATATCAACAAAAAATAAAGGAGTAAATTCACGCCAAATTAACAAAACCATTACAACAAAAAGTCACCTCTACAGCGGATTGACACCGTTCGAGAAGTCAGCGTACGAAGGATGTACAAATGAGTGAAACCCTACTTGCCCTAGTGGCATTTTCGCCAATTGTTGTTGCCGCCATCTTATTGGTTGGTCTCAACTGGCCTGCTAAAAAAGCCATGCCTGTTGCGTTCGGTCTAACCGTCGCTATCGCACTTATGTTTTGGGATATGTCAGCCAATCGCGTACTGGCTTCCGTATTCCAAGGACTGGGCATTACTGTCTCTGTTCTATGGATCGTGTTTGGTGCCATCTTCTTGCTCAACACTTTAAAACACACTGGAGCGATCACCACAATCCGTAATGGATTTACCGATATTTCGGCTGACCGCCGTGTACAAGCCATCATCATTGCTTGGTGCTTTGGCTCGTTCATTGAAGGCGCATCTGGGTTCGGTACCCCGGCAGCAATCGCTGCACCACTGCTGGTTGCAATCGGCTTCCCTGCGCTAGCCGCTGTCCTAATGGGCATGATGATTCAGTCTACGCCTGTTTCATTCGGCGCGGTAGGCACGCCTATCATCGTAGGTGTAAACAAAGGTTTAGACACGCATAACATCAGTGAGTCGTTGGCCGCACAAGGTGCAACGTGGGAAATGTACCTGCAAGATATCACAGCGCACGTTGCTGTCATTCACGCAGTCGTAGGTACGATGATCCCAGTATTAATGGCGATGATGTTAACACGTTTTTTCGGCAAGAACAGAAGCTGGAGTGAAGGCCTGGATATTCTACCATTTGCGCTATTCGCTGGTGTCTCTTTCACCGTTCCATACGCGTTAACCGGCGTATTCTTGGGCGCAGAGTTTCCTTCACTTATCGGTGGTTTGGTTGGTCTGTCTATCGTTGTTACCGCAGCGAAAAAAGGCTTTTTAGTACCAAAGACTAAGTGGGATTTCGAAAGCGAAGACAAATGGCCTGCAGAGTGGTTAGGTTCGCTAAAAGTCGATCTAAACGACAATCCGGGCAAGCCAATGAGCATCGTAAAAGCTTGGGTTCCATATGTAATGCTGGCAGTTATTCTCGTCGCAAGCCGCGTAAGCCCTGAGCTGAAAGGCTTTGTACAAAGCGTAAGTTTGTCGTTCAGCAACATTCTTGGTGAGACTGGCGTTAGCGCTGCGATTCAGCCGTTATACCTTCCTGGTGGCATTCTGGTGTTTGTCGCACTACTTGCTGCAATGTTACAAAGCGGTAGTGTAAAGCCATTGCGTGAAGCGTTTGGCGAGTCAAGCAAAACACTGATTGGGGCGGGTTTTGTCTTGGTGTTTACCATTCCGATGGTTCGTATCTTTATAAACTCAGGCATCAACGGTGCTGACCTAGCAAGTATGCCCGTCACAACCGCAAACTTCGCCTCTGACCTTGTTGGTTCTGCGTTCCCAGCGCTGAGTGCCACCGTTGGTGCACTGGGTGCGTTCATCGCTGGCTCAAACACGGTATCAAATATGATGTTCAGCCAGTTCCAATTCGAAGTGGCACAAACGTTGTCTATTTCGAGTGTGATTGTTGTATCACTCCAAGCCGTCGGTGCTGCCGCAGGTAACATGATTGCGATTCACAACGTTGTTGCCGCATCAGCCACGGTAGGTTTGCTTGGTCGAGAAGGCGCAACATTGCGTAAGACGATTATCCCTACGTTCTACTACATTGTAATGACAGGCATTATTGGATTGGTGCTGATTTATGGCTTCCAAATGACAGATGTCTTAATGAAGTAACGCGAAATGCAGGGTTTACAGCCCTGCCTAATTTGACACAGCTGTCTGCACTACTACCCCGACATGTTGATTTAGCTTGCTACATCAATTCCCCCGACAGCTGTGTCACCCTTTCCAGTTTGCATAACTGATTGAGTGATTTAATAAAATTTTTCAACCAATTATGTAAATGGGTTACCAACATCACCGATTCAAACGTAAGTGAACCATAGGTAACTATACTCATTTTGATGTCTTCACTGCTTTGCGATGAAGACTCAACGAAAGAGCAAATTGCTCCACAACTTTGCTTAGAATAACCGCTAGGACACCATTATGATTATCTCAGCTTCTACTGACTACCGCGCTGCCGCGAAAGCCAAGCTTCCCCCGTTTCTATTCCATTATATTGATGGCGGCTCTTACGACGAACGCACGCTGAAGCGTAATACTGACGATTTAGGTGATGTCGCTCTTCGCCAACGCGTCCTACGCGATATGACAGATTTGAGCCTCGAAACCGAGATCTTCGGTGAGAAACTGGCAATGCCAATCGCGCTAGCTCCTGTTGGTCTAACTGGTATGTACGCGCGCCGAGGCGAGGTGCAAGCAGCAAAAGCAGCCGAGAAAAAAGGCATCCCATTTACTATGTCGACTGTTTCGGTTTGTCCGATTGAAGAAGTCGCACCTGCAATTGAACGTCCAATGTGGTTCCAGCTTTACGTGCTTAAAGACCGTGGCTTTATGAAAAACGTACTTGAGCGTGCAAAAGCAGCAGGCGTAACAACGCTGGTGTTTACCGTTGATATGCCAGTTCCTGGCGCACGTTACCGTGACATGCACTCAGGTATGAGTGGCCCTAACGCGGCCATGCGTCGTGTATTCCAGGCGATGCGCCACCCAAGCTGGGCGCTGGATGTGGGTCTACTTGGTAAACCGCACGACTTAGGTAACATCTCAACTTATCGTGGCGAACCAACAAAGCTAGAAGATTACATCGGCTGGTTAGGCGCAAACTTCGACCCTTCTATCTCCTGGAAAGATCTTGAGTGGATTCGTGATTTTTGGGATGGCCCAATGGTTATCAAAGGCATTCTAGATGAAGAAGACGCGAAAGATGCGGTACGTTTCGGCGCAGATGGCATTGTGGTATCTAACCATGGTGGCCGTCAGTTAGATGGCGTACTTTCAAGTGCTAAAGCACTGCCAAGCATTGCGGATGCGGTAAAAGGTGATCTTAAGATCTTCGTAGACTCTGGTATTCGTACTGGTCTTGATGTCGTTCGTATGCTCGCACTTGGTGCAGACTGTACGCTTCTTGGCCGTTCATTTGTGTACGCATTGGCAGCACAAGGCGGAGCAGGCGTTGAAAATCTACTGGATCTGTACGATAAAGAAATGCGTGTAGCAATGACGCTGACTGGCGCTAAGTCTATCGCGGATCTTTCACGCGATTCGCTAGTGAAAATCCCATAATCTTTGCAATCGAGCAAAACAGAAACGAAAAAACGAGCCAACAGTGGCTCGTTTTTTATTGCTCTTCAACCCGATAATTTGACGAGCAAGCTAGCTAACTTGGTGAACGTACTCGATCACGACTTGGTTTCCGTCGATAAACACGTTACTGATATCGCCATCCACCGTCACACGATTTTGTAAATAAACGGTACCAGATGCAGATAGGTCACGCTCCGTCAAAGACGGAATCACCTGACCAGGACGTACATGTAGCTGCTCGCATAGCTGTTTTACAAAACCTAGCGTCAGTGGAGAATTACCACGTAACAAGCCAGAAAACTCGTGTAGACTCAAACCAAGGCGCTTCGCCATTTCCATTTGAGTGATGTGCATTTTGGCTTTTTGTGACATCCAGATGTCGTAGAGCGCGTTTCGATCCAGCTCTGTAAATTCCATATCTGCCTCCGCTAATTCAAGAGCCAATACACTCTCACACTTACTTAAGATAAATGTTAGCGATAAGTCAGAGAAGTTATAATTGATCGTCCAAATATCAACCCTCAATCATTGTTAGCATACCTCTGAACATGCATGAAGCGGTCGCTCAACAGAACATTGAGGTGACTATCTTGTCATCGGAAGGAAAAGTCCATCTCGGACGGTTTAGACATAAGTAAATGATTTAAAGGAAATCACTGGGGTGAAGGAGTAATATCTGCTACCTTTCCTTCCATGGTTCACTAGAAATAAGTTACATATGCCACAGTGGTTTACCGAATTACAAAGCTACATTGAAACGTCTCATCAAAATTGGAGTGGGAGCGTCCTTTTCATTACGCTCGCTAGCTTTATAGCTTGGATAGCTTGGCGGCTGATCCGCTCTCGCCTCGCTGCGCTCGTAGAGAAAACGCCCTTCCACTGGGATGACATGTTGCTTGATGCGCTAAAAGCACCAGTCAGTACACTCATTTGGTGTTGGCCAGCAAGCGTCTCTATCGGCATCATATTAGAGAGCGAGCTCAACGATAAAATAAACTGGTTGAGTACGCTGAAACTGATTTTAATCATCAGCATCTTCGTATGGACCGTTATGCGGCTCATTACCAATGTTGAAGAGCATGTTCTCGAACAAAAGAACCGAGATGAAACAACAGTACAAGCGATAGCTAAGGTCGCGCGCCTGTTCTTTATTACCGTCGGAATTCTAACCGTAATGCAGGCATTTGGTCTGTCACTATCGGGCCTACTTACCTTCGGTGGTGTTGGTGGTTTGATCGTCGGTTTAGCGGCGAAGGATTTGCTGTCTAACTTTTTTGGAGGTCTTATGATCTACTTCGATCGTCCATTTAAAGTTGGCGATTGGATCCGTTCTCCAGACCGACAAATAGAGGGGACGGTAGAACGCATTGGCTGGCGTATGACCATTATCCGAACTTTCGATAAGCGTCCACTGTATGTGCCAAACTCAGTGTTTAGCAGCATTGTCGTAGAAAACCCATCTCGCATGCTGAACCGACGTATCTACGAAAAAATTGGACTTCGTTACGACGATGCTGAAAAAATGCCGCAAATTATCACCGCGGTAAAAGAAATGCTGAAAAATCACAAAGACATTGATGCACGCCAAACACTTATCGTCAACTTCGATACATTCGGTCCATCATCATTGCACTTCTTTATCTATACCTTTACTAAAACCGTGAATTGGGTGAGATACCATGAGGTTAAGCAGGACATACTGCTTAAGGTAATCAACATCATTAAAGAACACGATGCAGATATCGCGTTCCCTACTCAGACGCTTAAGCTTGATCCTATACAAATGGTAAAAGCGGAAGAGCAAGAAGATCACGGCTTCTAGTTCTCACCAATACCCAAATAATCAAGCCCGCTGTGTTTAAGCGGGCTTTTTATTTTTCTTCGCATGAAGTGGTTATTGTTGCGTTAACACCATACGTGCATTCAGCGGTTGGATTGGGCGATTGTTTTTCCCCATTACTTCCGAAAAAGATTTTATCTGCTCAGGAGAAATAGTTTGTGCTTCTTTCATCACGAACCAACGTACACCTTCAGAGCATGGCGGTGTCGTTAGTGAGCCGTTAAAGCGGTAGTAGTCTTTATCACTTGGGATAAGGGCATCAGCATCAAATGGAACCTTGATGGTAACATCTTGATCTTTAGTTGGAATGTTAGCTAGCATCTTAGCTAGATCTGGGTTCGCGTCACCCAGTTTAAAGAACACCGCGACAACAGCTAGATGACCTACTTTGTCGGCATGCACAAAGTGTGCTTCTAGAGGGTATTCTTTACCGTCCACATGGTTTTCAGATGGCGTATGGAAGTGGAACTGTTTCAACGTAAACTCTTTACCATCAATGGTGAGTGTGTTTTTACCTTCTAAACCAGTCTGTAAAGTGTGACCGTTGTTCAGCAGTGAAATTGCCTTACCTTCGTAGTCGAAATTCAATTTTTCTAGCTTCGCTTCGGTCGCCGATTCAATGTTGATTGGGCTCTGGTTTTGACCTTTTGCGCACTCAGATGCAAACTCACCCCAATGAGCTGGCCCATGGTTTCCCTCGTAGCCCCAGCTTGCTGCATAAGCTGTTCCTGTAAATACCAGTGCCAAACCTAATGTTGTTAGTGACTTCTTCATCATTTTCCTTATTTCTGAAAGTTAAATTCCGTGAGAATAAAGCCATACTAATCTCACAAAATTAAGCAGTGACAGAGTGAAAACTATGATTACAAAAGATTTTTGGAATAGAAGCCTCTAATGATGTAATTGACATGATGCTCAAAATTGAACGTCAACGATTATTGAGTCGGTGTAAGTACCTGCAGGAGGGGTCGTTTGGCTGGTTAGTATCTGCGCGCGATAATTATAATTCTGTGGAGTGATACCATCAGGAATGGAGCCGCCAGTATCGACGTCACCGTGTTCACGACGTTCAGAACTGGTTCCTCCCCAGCGCTCCATCGTTGATGACTTATAGATTTCATACTCCAAATAGTGACCACTAGAAATCATTCGCCGCTGACCGCCGGACGCATTTAGGCCGTCATTCAAGCCAATGGAGAAGGAACTATTCTTGGTACAAGTTAACGATATAACCTGACTGACCGGTTCAAAACCAGCCACTAATGGGGACGAACCAAAATCAATATCTGGCGCTGTGATCATACAATCAGGGGTCACTTCTAACTCAACCGTAATCACGCTTTGAGCGCTGCCATTGGTGCGGCCAATGCATACCCCTAGAACCCCGATACCCTTACAGTAATCCCAAATCCAGGATACGGTGATTTGGTCTTTATAAGTCCCAGCGGAAAGATTACTACCCACTCCCGTCCGAGCATAGAGCGGAAACTCGGCTTGAGTGCCAAACAACCCGAGTAAATCGAGTAACCCGATTTCAAAAAAATTGTAAGTTTGGCCGAATACATACTCTTGTGAAAGACCTGGATCGCCAAAAATCTGATAGCTGAGCTCCGAACTCGGATCATCCTCATTTAATAGCAAACCATTATTTATACTGTTAAACCTTGCTGATACGTAGTCGCCACTTAACAAAGACACAAGTGTAGAAAAGTCACACGTAATCCCCGCATGAGGCTGAGCTGAGCTTTGCTGCTGAGAGCTTGAAACAGTAAACGAAGAAACATTGCCAAACAAGATTAAAGGTGTTGCCGCCGTGAGCTGACAAGCCATTGTCGAGCACGAGAAAAAGAGAAGTAGGCTAGCAAACCAGCTGCGCAAAATCATAGTGCGGTCTCTTCTTCGGCTTTGATACAAACCTGCTCAGGCAATGTTTGTATTTTTTGACTGTCACGCTGATACAACCCCTCAATAAACACTTTACATGGCGGCTGTCCTTGAGGATAAAACTGAATATAGCGGCCTGGGTCAACGCCTTCAAAGTACGTAAAACCATCCCAACCAATTTGGCTTGTTAAGCCCGTTTCTGAGCGGCCATATGTACCAATCGGAAGGAACAAATGATTTTCGTCTACCACCGTCATGCTCAGTGCAATTTGTAGCTCTATTGGGAACTCTAACAGGTAGCCGTAGCCCGAATGTATCGAAGCAAACTGCTCTGTTGCAGAAAACGCAGCATTGGCAGGTAAATTAAGTGGATCGATTTCATATTTGGCGGTGTAATACGCCGTAGCCCAAGGAACAAGTAGGTAACCTTCATCGTCTGTCACTCCGACAATTTGATTTTCATATTTAACCGGAATACCTTCAAAACCACTGGTGCTCACCACAGCGAAGCTGTCATACACTTCATTCGCCGGGAATATTTCTCCATCCAACGTAGAGACCGAACCTGCCATTTCCGCAAAATAATCATAGTCGCCACTGGTGCCATTTAACCCCGCTCTGAACTGCGCCCATGACGCACGGTAGGTCAAATCAGCCTGTTTACGGTTTTCTGGGTGTTCGTTAATATCATGCGCTAAATTGACGCCCCACCCACCTCGTATTGGCGCAAGGCGGCTGTAACCCACTCGCCCTCGCACATCGCCATCGTCCTCTCTTTTCAGCGTTAGCCCCGAACTTCCCCCCAAAGAACTGAAAGGTAGAGAGAATTGCGCCAACGTAACACTCTGACCACCAATACTATGATTGTAAGAAAGGGACATATTGATATTAAAAGGCAGAGCGTAGCTATAAGTGAGATTTAGGGTACGTGAATCTGAGTCGGATTGTTGAATATCAAAGTACCCACCAGAAAGTGAGCCCCAATCTCCCAAACGGACTCCCATATTGATTTGTGATAGATTGCGCGACGCGAGTGAAGCGTCTTTGCCTTCATCGAGCATTTCGTAATTTGGTAAATGAGATAAGGTATAAAAGTCGGCTTGTTCTACTTGAGTTCGAGCAGCGAAGCTAAACAGCCGAGACTGATAACTATAACCTAGCGCATATGAGGTAGATTGATCCTGAAAATTACTCACACGAAACGAGGCATCCACCGTACCTAAATTGAAAGCATTGGTGACAAAGCCCAGCCCCGCAACGATCAGGTCATCTTTTGCTTCAGCTTGAGCTTCTAATGTTAACCAATCAGTCATGCCATGACGCAGAGCGGTAACCACGCCACCGTCTCCATAGTCGTTAGATGCATTACCGAAATTTTCTCTGATCGCACCAATACTCGCACTGTAAGAGGTAAATCCGGTCTTCAGTAGATCGGAAGAGAGAAAAAATGGGCTGGTCATGACCGTTTGCTTACCTTGAGCATCCGTTGCAATTACCGTTGCTTCCCCAGCACCAGAGAGCATTGGAATATCGTTAATAATGAAAGGACCGGGCCCAACATTCATTGAGTCAGTTTTAAAGCCATTGATAAACAAATCTAACGTAGTGGGCGCTGTGACCTCACCGTAAAATGCAGGTAACGGCGTCGTCACGACATCCGGACGCATAGAGAAATCATGTGACAACTGAATACCCGCCAGTCTTACTGGTTGGCTCCAAGATAAAGGGCGAACAATATAGTCCCCTACCTCCATACGAATTCGCTTCTCTTGATTGACGTACTCGTAACTCGTATCAAAACGAGTGTACTGGCTGCTTTGCTGGGACTGAACATCGCGATGAAAGTTAGATTTAAATATCCCAGTAGTAGAAAAAACGCCAAACTCAGAAAAGGCTCTGACTTCATGATTTATAGAAACCTCCTTTTGTCGGCTTTCGTTCTCGTACACACCAAATACGTTGTAGTTAAGCAGGCCACCACGCCCAAACTGAGCCGGGGAAAATCGCCCCATATCCTGCGCTGATAAGCTCTGCATCGGTAACCAATTAGGCGGTACGTCAATTGCAAGTTGCAATGACGATTGCAAGTAACGCACGTTAACACCTGGGATAGACGTAACCTCAAGTCTCTCTTCGGTTCCAGGCAACGACTTGGCGGTAACCCCAACTGAAATGAGGTCCTCCCGGAGCAAAAAGAACTGATCGCCAACTCGCTCAACTTTCGCAACAAGCCCTGTTGCTCTTTGATTGATCACCAACTCCAGATTGAGGCTGATATTCTCAAACTTTTCTAAAGAGAAATTTTCAGGACTCGGTAGCTCAGAGAAGTGGTTTGCTGAATTTGCACAAAGACCAATACTGCTCCACGTTACGCTAAGTAATACCAACCAAAAGAAAGCATTCATTGTATTAAATCTATTCATTATTGCTTCAATGGTATTTGGTAACGTTTACCTCCAATATTCGCGCTCAAACTCATAGGTCTGACATTACTATGGGGAATAGACCAAACCTTATACTGTTCAGGAAGAATATAGCCAGCTAGTCCATCGGAAATAACGACAGGATCTTTATTTGGTAGGTTCAATTGTAAATTCACTAAGCGAACATGGTGTTTTCCTGAATATTTAATGTGAACAAAACGCTGATTATTTTTCTTAATAAACTGTGCCTGTAAATCATCCCATAATTCACTGTCACGGTTTGATTTTTGAGTATCAGTCAGCCCTTTCCCGTAAATAAACAAAGGTATCGAGTAACGCATTCGGACTTTTACAGCGAGTTCATTTTCCGTCAATTCTGTTTGAGGGTTTTGAGTTGGCGGTAATTCATCTATGATCACTCGGTATGCATACTCCTTACCCGCAGAGGCCTCATCTTGGTTGATGATGCGGATTAACTGCTTTTCACCTGGTTCAATTTTGACAAACGGAGGGGTTGCAATTAACTGGCTTTGACTTGAATAACTATCTTCTCCTTCGTTTTGTTCCCACTTAAAAATTCTCACCTGTAAATAAGAATCAACACTGCCTTTATTTACCATCCAAAGTGATGTTGCATTACTCTCCTCTGATATTTTGGGGTAAATCGGCCAAATTAATAATGAGTTAGCGTTGGCATTTGAGAAAAAAACAAAAAGGAAGGTTATTAATAATAGTTTTTTGAGTATGAATTCCATTTCACCCCTCCAAAGTTCACTTACCACTCTAATGTCAGCGTAAGCGTATCCATATAAATTCCAGCCATTTCATTCCCATTTATTGTCGCCTTTGCCCAGATAGGAAACTGAATATTATCTGGGTCTTGGTCAGTATCGACGGAATATTGCGTGTCAATATCAAGCACCTGCGTATAATTTAGATCCTGAAACAAAAAGTAATCTACCGTTGTCGCTTCTTCACTGTGCTTTAGCTTACGTACACCATCCGATGCATTCATCCCGCCATTTACGGAAACATTCATCGTAATACCCGGAGTACAACTTAATGTGAGTGATGAACTGTAAGTGATGCTGCCTTGTACTTCCGTCGCGTAAACTGAAGAATGCTCACCAAAATCTAACGTGCCTATTTGCCCGGCTTGGGTTGCGCTTTCTTCTTGTACTGCGCCGTTAATCAAACAACCTGTATCTACGGTGGCAGACACCTGAAAAGTTTGTGTCGCATCAGCCAGCACAGTTAAAGAGCACAAACTCATCGCAACAAGTGAAAAGCCCCTAACAACCAGCGTCACGTTTTACCAGCTTAGCGTCACACTGATGGTATCGGAGTATGTACCGGCAATGCTGCTCGTACCGTAAGCTTTCGCAAAAAGCTCAATAGTTTGCGATGTTGCACTAGTAAATTCAGACAGAGCTACCGTCCCGCCTTGTATAATTTGTGTGCTTCGGTCTGAGTCGGTAAACAACGTATAATCAATAAATTGCGCGCCATTTGACATCGCGTAGGTACCAACGGTCGCACTTGCATCATACAATCCGGTGCCCAATGTAAACGTCGGTGTCACACCGTTACTACAAAGCACTTCAATACCCGTCGCACTACCACCATTTACCACACCATCTTGTTCACTGAAGATTGCAGGCACGTCTCCAAAGGCGAGTGAGCCAAAGCCAACGCCAGAAGCTGCATCTACCGCATTATTTCCATTAATCACACAACCTTGTACAAGGTTAATTGAAACATCAATCGTACCGCTCACTGACGCTCCACTCGCTTGCCAACTAAATGAGGTTAAGAGCAGAGGCATCATCAGATAAAATCTTTTCATATAAAGCTCCATTTTTACATTCCACTGTATATCGGTAACCTTTTTATTAGTTATAGCTCAATTATGAAAAACCAAATGCATATAAAATGTAAAACAATAAAAAGAAGCAGGATAAGGATAAAGACGAACAGCAAATAAAAACATTAAACTTAAAAATTACGCTTTTTAAGCATATGATGCTGAAAAATAACCACTAAAAACAAATGGTTATTATCTTGTTCCAAATACAGAATCGACAATGAGTTAGAAGGTAGGGTGAAGTTGAGTGGAAAAAATCTAAAAAAGTAGCAGAACGACACGAGAAGTTTAGAAAAGATTGGCGACCATTTCTTCCCGAAACAAGAATCTTCATGAAACAAAAATGCGCCCCAAAAAGGAGCGCATTTCTTACTTGAATAAGTTATTCCCAATCAAGAATAACTTTGCCTGACATACCGCTGCGCATTACATCGAAGCCTTCTTGGAAGTCATCAATCTTGTAGTGGTGCGTGATGATTGGCGATAGATCCAGACCAGATTGGATCAGTGAAGCCATCTTGTACCACGTTTCGAACATTTCGCGACCGTAGATACCTTTGATCACCAAGCCTTTGAAGATAACTTGGTTCCAGTCGATACCCATGTCTGACGGTGGAATACCTAGTAGTGCAATGCGACCACCGTGGTTCATTGTGGTTAGCATTGAGTTGAATGCTGCTGGGTTACCAGACATTTCTAGACCAACGTCGAAGCCTTCTGTCATGCCTAGCTCAGCCATTACGTCTTCTAGCTTCTCTTCAGCCACGTTTACTGCGCGTGTTACACCCATCTTACGAGCAAGTTCTAGACGGTATTCGTTCACGTCTGTGATCACTACGTGGCGAGCACCAACGTGTTTAGCAACCGCTGCTGCCATGATACCGATTGGGCCAGCACCTGTGATAAGCACGTCTTCGCCTACTAGGTCGAAAGAAAGTGCTGTGTGTACTGCGTTACCAAACGGGTCAAAGATAGACGCTAGATCGTCAGAGATGCCTTCAGGGATCTTGAACGCGTTGAACGCTGGGATCACTAGGTATTCTGCGAATGCACCTTCGCGGTTAACGCCCACACCAATCGTGTTACGACATAGGTGAGTACGGCCGCCACGACAGTTACGACAATGACCACACGTGATGTGACCTTCGCCAGATACGCGGTCACCGATTTCAAAGCCACGAACTTCCTGACCAATCGCAACCACTTCACCCACGTATTCGTGACCGACAACCATAGGCACTGGAATTGTCTTTTGTGACCATTCGTCCCAATTGTAGATGTGTACGTCTGTACCACAGATAGCGGTTTTCTTAATTTTGATCAGAATGTCGTTATGGCCAACTTCAGGTTTATCAACCTCAGTCATCCAGATGCCTTCTTCAGGCTTTAGCTTTGATAATGCTTTAATTTTCATAATGTAACCTTAATTAAAGGCCCTATTGTCTAAGGCCTAGAATCTTAAATAAGACCCATGTCCTTACCAACTTGGATGAACGCGTCGATTGCACGGTCTAGTTGCTCGCGAGAGTGCGCCGCAGACATTTGAGTACGGATACGTGCTTGACCTTTTGGTACTACAGGGAATGAGAAGCCGATTACGTAGATGCCTTTCTCCAGCGCACGCTCTGCAAATTCTGCTGCTACTTTTGCGTCGCCAAGCATGATTGGGATGATTGCGTGGTCAGCACCACCCATTGTGAAACCCGCGTCTTCCATACGAGTACGGAAGTGTGCTGCGTTTTCCCATAGACGATCACGTAGGTCACCGCTCTCTTCTAGTAGATCTAGAACGCGGATAGAAGCGCTTACGATTGCTGGTGCAACAGAGTTAGAGAATAGGTATGGACGAGAACGCTGACGTAGCCAGTCAATCACTTCCGCTTTACCAGATGTGTAACCGCCTGAAGCGCCGCCCATTGCTTTGCCTAGCGTACCAGTGATGATGTCGATACGGTCAACCACGTTGTGGTGCTCGTGCGTACCTGCACCTGTTTTGCCCATGAAGCCAACAGCGTGAGAGTCATCAACCATCGTCAATGCGCCGTACTTCTCTGCAAGGTCACAGATAGCAGGAAGGTTTGCTACTACGCCGTCCATTGAGAACACGCCGTCCGTTACGATAAGAATGTGGCGAGCACCTGCTTCTTTCGCAGCGATCAGTTGTTGCTCTAGCTCTTCCATGTTGTTGTTTGAGTAACGGAAACGCATCGCTTTACATAGACGAACACCGTCGATGATTGACGCGTGGTTTAGTGCGTCAGAGATGATTGCGTCTTCTTTACCTAGAATCGTTTCAAATAGGCCCGCGTTTGCGTCGAAACATGATGTGTAAAGAATCGTGTCTTCTTTACCTAGGAACTTAGAAAGCTTCTGCTCAAGCTCTTTGTGGATGTCTTGCGTACCACAGATAAAACGTACTGAAGCCATACCAAAGCCGTGCTCGTCCATGCCTGCTTTACCCGCTTCGATAAGTGCCGGGTGATTGGCAAGGCCAAGGTAGTTGTTCGCACAGAAGTTTAGTACTTCTTCACCAGTAGAGATTTTAACAGCCGCTTGCTGTTGAGACGTGATGACACGCTCTGATTTGTAAAGGCCTTCCGCCTTTACTTCTTCGATTTGCTGCTGAATCTGTTGGTAGAATGCAGAAGACATTTGAAATTCCTTCCTAGTTATTTTGGCGAGTATTTACTCGTTTAGAATTAGGCTTAGCCTTTATGTGACGGGCGTCACAGGCTATCACTCATCAATTAATTGTAGTGTAATTCAAGGAAGGAGGAAGGATTATACCTTAAGGTGGAAAAGCATTAATGAATCCTAGGCACAAATTAAATTAATGCTTTTCTATGAGGTTGTTATAAAAGGAATTATAGCCAGGTAGGCTTAGCCAAAAGTGCTTCAAAGTCCTTAGCAGGTAATGGTCGGCTATAGTGGAAACCTTGTCCGAACTCACAGTTTAGGTTTTTCAGGTAATCCACATGACGCTGTTCTTCGATGCCTTCTGCGACGATCTTAAGATCCAGCGCTTTCGCCATTGCTATGATTACGTTGACAAGCTCGCGGTCTGAGTCGTTCTCGAACATATTTTGCATAAAGCTACGATCAATCTTTAAGCGGTCGAACGGAAACTTCTGCAAGTAACTCAGCGCAGAATAACCAGTACCAAAATCATCAATAGTAAGTTTGGTGCCTAACGCTCGTAAGTTATTAAGCATGTCTAATAGCTCAGAATCGTGATTGAAGAGGAGACTTTCTGTCACTTCAATATCGAACTTATCTGACGGAAGACCAGACTCCTCAAGGCTGTGTTTAATAAACGTAAGTAAGCGCTCGCAGTACCTAAATTGAACACTAGAAAAGTTTACAGAAACAAACAACGGAGTCAGACTCTGCCATTGTGCCGCTTGTCGACACGCTTGTTGAATAGCAAACTCACCAATTTGATGAATTAAACCATTTTTCTCTGCAATAGAGATAAACTCTTCAGGGTTTACGAATCCGTACTTGTTATCATTCCAACGCATTAGCGCTTCTGCCCCTACGATTTTACCACTACTCAGCTCAATAATTGGCTGATAATACAGCTCTAATAACTGATTGGAGATCGCACTTCTCAGACGATTTTCCAGATCCAAATAGCGTTGCAAATCTTGGTTCATATTATGGTTATAAAAACAAAAGCCATCACGCCCATCTTGTTTCGCCCGATACATTGCCATATCAGCACATGCAAGGAGCTGCTCAGCGTTGTCTCCGTCATCCGGGAACACAGACATTCCGACGCTACTACTCAAGAAGAATTCATGGTTGTTCCAAACAAACGGATCGTTAAACGCCGAAAGTACACTTGAAGCAACTCGCTTTGCAGTATCATTATCAGGCAAATCAGGGATGACGAGTAAAAACTCATCCCCACCAATTCTCGCCAATAAGTCTGTTTTTCTCGCGACTTGATACAGTCGCTGAGCACTGAGTTTAAGGATTTCATCCCCAACAAAGTGTCCCATTGAATCGTTAATCTGCTTGAAGTGGTCTAAGTCGATGAACATCACCAAAACTTTAGACCCACTACGCGATGCCCTAATTAACTCCAAAGCCAATCGCTCGGAACCATAACTACGATTAGGCAAATTAGTTAATGTGTCATATTTAGCTTGGAAGGCGAGTTCTTTTTCAGACGCTTTTCGACGTTCAATTTCGTTCGTTAATTTTTTATTCTGTTGAGAAAGAATATCTTTACGCTTTTTTTCTTCCTCAAGCTTAATTTTCAATTCAATCCTATTATTGTTCGTGATGAATGCATAACATAAAGCAATGACGATCATAACGGCCAGAATACTCAAACCAATAATAAAGAGCCGTGATGTAAATATATCTCGTTCACTCAAAGGCTCGAACCACGCCATCAATTTAAAGTGATGTTTATCCACAGGCACTTCAAAGTAAATTTTTCCGTCTACAGCCTCAGAAACGAAATAGTTCTCATCCTTATTGTGAGAAGGTATTTTATTTATGGTATCCCATACAACCATTTCCACGTCTTTTATTTTTAGCACCATTCGGCTATAACTATCTTCGTGTTCTTGGTTAGTAAGTTGGTCAATAACAATATTCTTATTAAGATCGGCAATTAAAAAAGCAACAGGCTTTCCGGAGAACTTAACTTGCTTAATGACTTGAATGCGAACGTCATCATTGTATCGCGTCGCACAAACCTCTTCGGGATGCCCGTGTTGAGTCATTAAGGTTTGTATGTCCATTTTGTGCTCGGCAAGGTTTTCAGATCCAGTGGTGACAATGGTGACTCCATCACTGCCTACCAGCGTGAGCTTTTTATAGATTTGGCTACTATTAATTAGCTTACTGTCTATCTTCTCATCGAAGCGACGCTTTAAATTAATTAAACTGGCACCTAACCCATACTCCATTGACATTCCAGAAGCTAAATTACCAAAGAATGTTTGTATTGTTTTATCTGTAGCTAGATTATCAAGATCTTCACTCGCTATGGTAAATAAATTATCGAGTGTGCTTGCATAACTTTTAACTTTTAAATCTAGTTCTCTGTATTGAGATTCTTTTAATTTATTTTGACCTACGCTAGTCACAGTAATAAGCATAGCTAGGTAAATTGAAACTAATATTGCGCTTATTGTAATAAATCTTTTACTGGAAAATTTTTTAACGGCCTTATTCATCGGACTTTCTTTTTATCTTCTATAAAGTAATCGTTATAAAAGTAGTAAATAGATGGATAGTATTTTTTTACTAATTTTTCGTATGAACCGTCTTTTTTTATCGAGTTTAAATAACGATCAAATGCTTTGCGTAATTCAGGGGAATTTTTACGGAATGCAACAGCCATTTTTTGATTTTCAGATATAGGGCCAATGACTTTTATTTCGCCCGGCCATTTTTCGAGGGCAATTAGCGTATCCGCAACATCTAATAATGTGCTTTCCGCATCATTTTTCATTATCGCTGGAACCATCTCATTAAGGAGACGCGCCCCATCAGGTAATATAACTTTTGCACCTGTGTCATATAAGTCATAAAGGTTAGGATCCAAGCAAGAATGTTCTAAAGCTAACACTTCGCGACCATCGATCAGCTGCTTGACGTTTTTAACATCTTCATTGACCGACCCACTTGGTTTAATCGGGCTCAGACTAGAGTCGGATCTGGAAACCAACCATACACCTGAAGGAAAATAATCTTGTGAAAAATCGACAACCTCAGAGCGCCAATCAAGAATAGTAACGCCATTTGCGATCAAGTCGCCTTCAATTGGAACACTTTCTCCGACAACAGCCTGCTTGTTGTGATATTGCACATTTTGCCCTGTCAACTTACCAACCACGTCGCTCCACTGTGCTGGAACATACTGGTACTGAACACCTAACGACTTGGCAAAACCTTTTATTATCTCTACATCCAAGCCAGTCAAAGTTTCCACTTCACCTTGTTCAATATAGGAGACAAAGTTAGCGTACGGGACACCAATGTGACGCAGTACACCGCGTTCACGGATTTGTTGTAAATCGTCTGACCAAGCGGCAGACGACGCAACAGAGGTAACCATGAGCGCCACCGTCGCTAAAGTTCTTTTGAATGTTATGACTGACATAATAATATCCTTACCTTTCACAAAGCGCCCAATAATGGGCGCTTGAGTGATAAACAACGATGTTAGAACGACGAGTAATACAAATTCGTCATCGCCACTACGAGCCCTTCCACATCTTGTTCGTCATGGAACAAATGCGTAGAGATACGCAGCGCGTAAGTATCAAAGTCATCATCCTTATGCAGCTTAAAGCTAGTCGTACGGATGATGTAACCATACTCTTCACGTAAACGATCTCGGAATTCCGTCAGTATCTCTTCATTAGTTACATCGGAGAACGGGTTAACCGTCGTTAAGCCACTGGTTAAGCCTTCCACGTTTGGTGAATACATTTTGGCTTGTGGCAAGTACTCTTGAAGCAAGGTTTTACATAAACTACCAAGGCTTACAACTCGCTCTTCGATACGGTCTCGACCAATCTCATCCCACATTTTGCAACTATCAACTAGTGCTTGTTTCGCAGGATAGTTATCGTTACCAATGTATTGCATTTGCAGCTGTTTACCTAGGTAATCAGCATGAGAAAGTGAGGAGTTGATCAACCATAACGGGTTCTCTCGGTCACTCCAATACTCATTCAAACGGTTACCGTTATCACGAACATACAGAATACCTGTCGCGCCCGGACCACACTGCCACTTATGACCAGATCCTGCATAGAAATCACAATCCATATCGTGGAAATCAAGGTCAAACATACCGACCGTATGCGCGCCATCAACAAGAGTAGGTACACCATACTCTTTTGCTAAAGCACAAATGTCTTTTGCTGGTAGCGCGGTTCCTGTTTTGTATGTGATATGAGAGAAAACAATTAGGCGAACGTTTTGATTCGCATCAAGCGCGTCTCGGAACGCTTGAATGTAATCTTGCTCAGAAACGTTTTCGGTACCAGTAAATACTGGTAGTTGAATTTCTACCACATCCACACCAAAACGATGTTTCGCTACGTTCATAGGTGATGTTGCAGCAATATGTTCATGGTGTGTCGTTAGAATCACATCACCTGGTTCAAAGTGTAAGCCATTAATGATCGAGCATAAGCCATCAGTAGTGTTGCGGCTGAGAATGATCTCTTCTGGGTTAGCACCAAAGCCTGGTGCGACGTCTTTAACCATCTCAGAAACATACGGCCAAGAGCCAAATTTGCCTTTCATATCCCAAGGATATTTAGCCACTAGCTTGTTGTTATGCTCGTAATCTTCAAGAACATGTTTTGGCATTGAACCTGTTGTACCAATGTTCATGTAAGTGGTTCGTTTGTCCAAAACGAACTGTCTTCGCACTTTACGCCAGAAGCGCTTATCATGTTTTCTACCTAGCCCGCGGCTGCTCCAATCAATTTTCTGTTCTCGTGCTTGAGCTACGCCTGAGAAAGCGGAAGCACTCACACCAGCAACAACAGCTCCTGTTGCGCCTTTCAGAAAATTACGGCGGCTGCTATTAGTCTGAATAGATTCCTTGTCTTTCATCTTTTTCAATCCTTGTCGGAAATTAGCCATATTATTAATTTTAAGTGCGTAACTATCTGTTACTAAAACATTATTACCCATTACAATCAGAGTTTAATTTTTTCCTCTGCCATTAAGTGACTTTAGTTCCAATTTTTTATCTTATTTGATGATATAAGCAACAGTTTGACCACAAATCTATAAACAACAATGTTCACATTAATATATTCGTTAATTTGACTATTCTTTATTGCGGACAATTCCACCAAATTCTTTATAAAACAATTATGAGCTTTGTTATAAAGTCATTAAAAATTTAACTTTGCGTTAATTTAAAAATATTCAGGCTATTTTAAGATTGGCGTCTATTCTTTTTATATCTTAACGATCTCAACATGTTAAGACTAAATAAAAGAAAGCTGATTTCGGATCGAGATATCAGTTTAAGACCATAAAGTGATACACATCACTCTATGACATAAACTCACCGCTCAACAGACATAAGTAAAACAGGTTTTCACTAATATGTGCTTGAGCGTACACCCTAAAAGAAGGAGGTCCCATGTTAAAAGGATTGCTATGCATTTCAGTTGCATCCGCTCTTGTCGCCGCCCCTAACGTGCTAGCAAAAACGGTAGAAATGACTGCTCTCAACACCAATGAGAGTGCGGGTACCATTGAGATTTCACAAAGTGATTATGGCGTTGTTTTTACGCCTCAATTATCAGGTTTGTCAGCAGGTGTGCACGGTTTCCATGTTCACACTAATCCATCTTGCGATAGCATAGAAAAGGATGACAAAACCGTATTAGGCGGCGCAGCAGGTGGCCATTATGATCCTAACAACACAGGGAAGCATGGCTATCCTTGGACCGATGACAATCATTTAGGCGACTTGCCTCCACTCTATGTGGACATGGACGGCAATGCCAATCAGCCCGTTGTCGCGCCTCGCCTAAAATTATCGGATTTAAAAGGTCGAGCGTTAATGATCCATGCAGGTGGTGACAATCACTCCGATCACCCAAGTAAGCTAGGTGGTGGCGGCGCTCGCGTCGTATGTGGTGTTATTGAATAAACATTAACTTATGTCTCACACTTCTCTTTAGATTGCGAGAAGTGTGAACTTCTGTTGATATTGAGAGGATGTTGCATTGGTCTCAAGGTAGCTGTGGTGAAGCATTAAGATCGATTGAACAATCTTCGTCCCGATCCCCAAAGAACCGCCCTCCGCTTCTTCCTCGATGTGATTGACGAAGGTAAAGTGGATACGCGACTTATCCTCACTCAAATGCGCTTGGCAATGCACTTCCGAGCCGATTGGGCTGTGGCGCAATGCATTTTCAAGCAGGTTCAATACCAACCGCTCCAATAGCCCCTTGTCACCCACGGTTTGGATTTCACTATCGATATCCACTTTCAACACCACTTCTTTACGAGAAAACTGGCTCTGCATCGTTTCAGCACATTCTGCCATCAACGCTCCCAAATCCACGGGGCGGTACTCGTAGTTTGGCATTGGAGCTTCTTTGCGTGCGGCGTCTAATAGAGAATGCAATTGAGTTGAGAGCTTCTCACAATTTCGGAAAGCGACGTCAATCAAAGGATCGGATTTCGGATGTTGCAAACGCCACGTTTCCAAATAGCCCAGCACGCTCGATAACGGCGTTTTTAAATCATGACTAAGCTGCAACAAGCTTTGACGACGATGAGACGATTGATACTCCAACTGTAAAAACTGCTGCTGAATGTGCTTCGCCATCATCTGATAAGAGTGCGCAATCGGCACAAGCTCTGGCACTTGGTGAGTAAAATCAGGTTGCAGGCGGAAATCATGTTCAGCTTGCTGTTGAAGTTGCTTGGTCACGCGCTCAATCGGATTCAATAGGCTACGTTTGACCAGCACATAAGCTCCAAGAGCAAAGCCTAAAATGGACACTAAGACCAATCCTGCCAGCGCGATATAAGGGGTATCAACTTGAGCATTGGCAATGGCGTCATGTCGGGTACTGCCAATCACCACATAGAGATAACCGACCGTAGAGCCTAATTCCTCTATCGCCGCGACAGAAAAGACTTTGTGTTCACCACGATTACGTGGATCTTCACCCAAAATAGGAAAAGGCTGGTCATTTAAGAATTGCTTAATGGGATTGAGATCCACCTTCCCCATGATCTCCGCCCCTTCCGGCGCTGCATGAGTGGTGATGTTGCCTTGGCTATCGAGGAAGTAGATTTCAAAATCAGGGCCGATCAGCATGAGCGTGTGAAAAATCGACTTAAGTGCTTTAGGGTTGTAATCCGTCCCGATCATCAGCGGATTATCGTCACGCATATGGCTTGCCAGCTCTTTATGCAGGCTTTGCTTAGTGCGTAACTCAATGGTTTCTTTTTGCCAATTGTAAGTCAGTGCAATCACTACCGCCGCGAGGCAGAACCACAAGCTAGTAAATACCACTAAGCGAGATTTGAAGCTCATCCTATCGCCTCCTTAAACAGCGATGTTTTTTCAACACCCGTGATGATTGAAAAATGACGGTGAAAACAACTGCCGACTTACTTTCTTGCATTAGTGTCTTGGCTGAAACTTATATCCAACACCCCAAACAGTTTGAATGAAGTGATGATCAGAGTCGGACAACGACAACTTGCTGCGTAAACGGTTAATGGTGCTACACACAGTGTGGTGATAACCAGAATGACTGGTGTTCCAAACGTGATCGAGCAATTCATCTTTACTGTAGACTCTGCCCGGACGAGTCGCGAGAAACTGCAGCAAAGTAAACTCTGTCGCGGTGAGAGTGACATCTTTATCGTTTAGGGATACTTGGTGCAACTCCGGAATGATTCTCAGCGGACCAAAATCCATCGCATCGTCGAGGACTTCATTTGCTACTTTGACTTCTACGGTTTGGCTGACTCTGCGTAGCACATTTCGCACTCGTGCTTGAAATTCTAATACGCTAAATGGCTTAGTGATGTAGTCATCAACGCCTGCTTCTAAACCGTCAACCTTATCCATTTCACCGTCTCTGGCTGTCAGCATGAGCACTGGGCTCCAATCTTGTTGCTGACGCAAATAATGGCAGATGTCTAGACCATCACCATCTGGCAAACCTCGGTCAAGGATCAATAAATCAAAGGGTTGTTGCTGATATTGCGCTTTAGCATCGGCGACATTTGTGGCTCGCGACACTTGGTGTCCTTGAAACTTGAGATGCATCTGAACCAGTTCTGCCAAATCATCGTCATCTTCCACCAACAAGATGTTCGCGACTAAATTGATTGCCTGTTGTTCCATGGTCCTTTCCTTGCCTTCGAGTATCCTCACTTTGCACATGACCGGAACAAATTAGAAATTCTTTCAAAAAAGGTTCCGATGACGCCATGAGGGATAAAGCGCTCGGCTACAAGCGCTTTGGAAAGGAGACGTCATCGGAGCCTGTGTTACTCGACTCGAGTGATGGTGACTTTCGCACCTGGGTTCAAGAAACGATGGTTCGCAGAAAGTGCTGAGTTTGCTAATCCATCATCTTGACTAACTACCCCCGCATGGAATGCAACAACGTCACTGCTGTCATTACGAGCGGCATTGAAGCCCTCACCGCCACCTGCTGGGCCCGGGATGGTTGCGGCAAGTTCATCGTTTAACTCTGTACCGGAATCCCAAACGTTCATGCTCATTTCATAGCTTTCACCTACTGCGAGCGATTTGAGGGATAGCCCCGTTTCGCCAACAAAAGCATCATTGGTATTTACAAACATAGACGCCACAGACAAGTAACCGTAACGACTAGGGTCAACCGTGATGGTGACTTCGTCCGATGCACCCGGCAACACCAATCCATTACCCGAAATGCCTTGGTAAACACTGTCATTGCTGTTCATCAACTCAATCAGCTCTGCGTTACTACCGCCTTCGGCAAGATGCTCAAGTTCAACAGATGCCGCTTGGCCAATTTCAAACAGTTGGTAGTCACCATTGTGAGTGAGTACCGCGAGCGGAGACATAGGTTGATTCGCAGTCAAGTTCGCCACGTTGACGGTGTAGCGGTACGATTTCACTACGTCATTATCATCATCGCTTGGACAACCGGCGAGCAAGCCGACTGAAGCTGCTACTAGTAAGATTCTGTATTTCATACATCCCCCTTACTTCACAACGATTGTGATGGTTGCAACTGGGTTTAACCAACGATGGCTGCTGCTGTCTAGGTCACTGATGCCGCCGGTTGGATCGCTATCACCAAGGTTACCCGGATGCACGTGAACTTTGTCGTTAGTTACCGTTGCTTCAACGCCTGTGCCGCCAGTACCAAAGGTAATGAAAGGTGGGTTTGGCATGCTAGACGCAAGTTCATCGTTCGCTTCTGTACCGGCATCGTAACTTCTTAGCGTTGCTCGGTATGTACCCGCTTCCGTTGGAATCTTCCAACTATCCAGACCGACGAAACCATCATTGGTTGGCAACAACATCGCGCTCAGAGAAAGATAACCGTGGTCGCCACTGTCCAAGGTGAAGGTGGTTGCAACACCCGGATTCAAAATGCCACCAGCAGGATTCTCAACCACCGCACCACCAGCGTTACCAATCACACTAGCAAGACCAGAGATATCACCGCCTTCTGCCATTGCTTCTAGTTCTGGCGTTGCTGCTTGACCCGTTCTGAACATTTGAAGATCAGAACCATGTGCGGCAACAATAAGAGGCGTAAAGTAGATGCCTTTGGTTGCGTTTGTCACGGTGATTTCCAATTCCGCCGCATTCACTGATGCAGAGCCTAGTGCCATAGCGACTGAAGTCATGACGAGTCCGAGTTGGGTACGTTTTTTCATTGTGATTCCATCCTTTAATGAGGGTTGAACTACCCAAGCCCATGTGTACGGCTTTACTTCTTTGTTCGTGACTTGAGTAGGTTAAGCATTACGTTTCGAACGTTTTGCGTTCTTGCCTCTAAGAATGACGAGCAAATCTATCAGCAACTTCATCGAATTCTCATAAAATTCTCACAAGTTCTGTTCGAATTCTGTCAACAGCACTTTTTTACTCTTAATCAGCTATTTACACGTCGCGCTCTCCCCTCCTACAATGCGGTATTCCCTGTTTAAATCACGATTCTCACCATGATTCATAACGTTTTGTCTGCCTACTATGGCGAAATCTACGGCATCGCTTTTTTCAACCACTACTTGAGCCATTACGCCCAAAGTGAACAACAAACGCTGTGGCAAACCTTGATTGAAGTGGAAGAACTCACCGCAGAAAAGCTCAAACCTGTACTGCTGACAAATGGCATGGATATCGAAAGTCGACACCAAGAAATGCTGGATAAAGGCTTAGCAGATGCAACCAAGTGGATTGGTTTACCATGGCAAGAGTTGGTGGTGACTCTTCTGAAATGGGTAGAACCTTATGAGGTCAAGTATCGAGAGTGGCATGAAGAAGTGAACGCTTCACAGCAGTATTCAATCGCTGAGCGAGAAGCTATCGAGTTAATTGCAGACCACGAAACGTCCATTTATCACTGCTGGCAGCAATACCATACTGGTGAATCTGGCTTGCCTGCACTCAATGCATTTTTGGCAAAATATCGTTAAAGCGAGACGGTGACACTTGAACCTCGTGAAACCGTACCAGACAATATCGTTATTCCGCTGCGAAGAACTGAACAATTATGGTTAATCCAAAACTCATTGCCCTACTTCCTGATCTCGCTTCGTTTATCCTAGTGGTAAACGAAGGCAGTTTTACTGCTGCAGCCAAACAACTCGGCGTGACGCCATCGGCTTTAAGTAAGTTGATCACACGGTTGGAACAAGCCCTCTCGGTCAAACTGTTTGAGCGCACAACTCGTAAGTTGATCATCACTCAAGCAGGGCAAAAGGTTTACGACCAAAGCATCGCAATGGTGAATGCCGCGCAGCAAGCCGTTGAGCTATCTGCGGAAGATCATGCTGAGCCAACAGGCGCACTCACAGTAGCAGCCCCTGAAGCATTTCTTAATTCGGTGCTTCAACCGTTTGTGTTGCCATTCCTAGAACGTTATCCAAACATTCAGCTTAAGCTGCGTGCAGCAGATGGTGAGATTGATCTGTTCCGCCAAGGTATTGATGTTGCCTTTAAGCTCACCGACAAACCCGATGAGAATCTAGTGCTCAAAGAGATCAGCAAGACCAATCTCGTTTTATGTGCCTCTCCAGATTACCTAGCCAAACATGGTATGCCTGAGCACCCAACCGAGCTTGAGCAGCACGATTGTATTTACCTTGCCGAGAACGACAAAGACAACATCTGGTCATTCTTTAAAGAAGAAGCGTTCCACTCCATTGCCGTAAGTGGACGCTACGCCGTCAACCATTCTCAAATGCGCTTGAACGGGGTTAAGTCTGGCTTGGGAATTGGGATCTTCCATGACTTCGTGATCAAAGACGCATTAGAGCAAGGGGAAGTGGTTGAGGTTCTGTCGGATTGGATGATTAAGAGTAACTACCACGGCGCTATCGCGATGCAGTATGCACAAACCAAATACATGCCTGCTCGCCTGCGTGTGTTTATCGACTTCGTTAAGGAGCATTTAGTCTCCGAGGACACTAACCATGCTTGAGGATACGAGCCATGCTTGAAGAGGCTAACTATGTTTAATGCTATTCATCACGTCGCGATCATTTGCAGCGACTACCCAAGATCAAAACGCTTTTACACTGAAGTGTTGGGATTAAAAGTCATTGCTGAAAACTATCGTGAAGCCAGAGACTCCTACAAGCTTGACCTCGCTTTACCTGACGGCAGCCAAGTGGAACTGTTTAGCTTTCCGGGCGCACCAGAGAGACCGAGCTTTCCTGAAGCACAAGGGCTACGACATCTCGCGTTTTTGGTTGATAATGTTGAGCAAATAAAAGCCTACCTAGAATCGAATGACGTTGAAGTTGAGCCAATTCGTATTGACGAATTCACAGGCAAAGCCTTTACCTTCTTCCAAGACCCAGATGGCTTGCCGCTGGAGATTTACCAGAAATAAAAAGAGCCAGCACTTCGCTGGCTCTTTTACTATTTCATTCTTTGTCTGTTACTAATTCAACGCCGTTTTCAGCTTCTCAACGCGGTTGAACAACAGCCAATCCAGTGCGAGAACCGTAACAATTGCCAAACCGCCCATCGGGAACGCCAGACACAATATCACCAGCGTTACTAAGCCAAGCTTCCAAATACCGCCCTGCTGAAACTTAGGTGGCGCGCCCAATGTGGCACTGCGACTTGGTCTACGAATCCACCACATCACCACACCTGTAATTGAGATTAAGATGAACGCCAAACAGAACACCACGTTGAGCACTTTGTTAAGCACACTGACATCACCTTGATGCAATGACACACCTGCCGCCATGAACTTGGCAAACAAACTGTAATCTTGCCACGTGACGTCCACCAACAAGCGACCGGAATATTGGTCAAAGTGGCTGGTGCGATCTTGTCTTGGGTCGGAAATATCGCCACCCATAGAGTTAGCTGCAACGGTGTAAACGCCCGTCTCAGAGCGCGGCAAAAACAACTTATAACCAGTGAAGCCCAACATTTCAGCCTTGAGGATGATATCATCAATAGAGAGCGCATCATGGCTGCCTGCGTATGCCATCTCTTCCTTCATGTTGGCATGATCATGAGCGGGTTTGTCTTTCGACTCTGGCACAGCAGCGAGCTCTAAGTTCCATGGCATCTCTTCTGAAGCACCGTGGTTAAGATCTTTATGTGTCAGTGTGGATTCCGGTTTCTCACCCCATGTATAATAGGTTGGGAAGGTATTCCAAGCTTGCACCATTTTCGCACCCCAGATCCCTGCCCAAGATAAACCTGAAATCAAAAAGAACAACAGAACAATCGACAGCACACCACCTAAATTCGCATGCAGGTCACGCATCAAAATCCGAGGGCCATTGTTAAAGCGAATTTTCAAAAAGCCAGCGCGGCTTGCGTTGTCTCTCGGTACCCAAAGGTACAAACCAGACACCAATAGCAAAATCCCCAAACTTGCGGCGATTTCAATCAAACGGTCGCCTAGGTCGCCGATGAGCAACGTGCCGTGAATGCTGTTCATCAGTTCATAGATGCTATCACCACGATTAATGGTGCCTTGTACGTCTCCTGTGTAAGGATTTACTGCAACAATCAGTGAGCTGCCTTCTTGGTTTTGAATCGAGAATCGGTTGGCCATATCGGCCGTTTTAGCAGGTACAAATTGAGTGACATTAAAATCGGGATACGCCTGCTTTACGGTTTCTAATTGTGCAGAGACAGGAACCATTTGCTCTTGTGGTGAAACTTGCAATGTCGCTTCGTATCGAGCCAGTTCGATCTCATCATCAAACAACATCACCAACCCCGTGAGGGAAAGCATGAGCATAAATGGAATGACGAACAAACCTGCGTAGAAGTGCCATCGCCACGTCATAAAGTAGATGGATTTTGCGCGTGAGGCTTCCTTGAGTTGAGGCTTTGCCGAGTTTCTCAACATGTGTATTTTCCTTTTTTCATTGTTGAACACCCAAATTCAGCCAAACGCATCCTGCACATACGCATTCGTATGCGGCGCTATTTGACTTAGATTTGGGAGTACCACTGCTCGAAGTGGCAGTGTTGCTGACTATATACCCAAGTGACTTCAAGATGCTGGATTCAGAGCGTTGTCATTGATTCGAGTGCAAAGAAAACAACGCTGTGTAATAGACAACTCTTTCCAAGTTGTTTGAAGCAGCAATCGGAGCAATGACACGCTCCCGAAGGGCGAGTTGCCTTGGCTTGTATACTTTGTTGTCGATATCTTGATTTAGACCCACTAGACCTTTAAATCGCCGCCGCGTCTACAAACCAAGTCATTCTCGCTGAACCAAGCATCTCGAGGTTACTTGGGTATCGTGTAATTGTTTTCGTTATGAGAAAAGGGAAACTGGCGGCGCTCTAGGAACTGGTGTTTCAAATCGCACACTTAGAGCCAAATAAGCGTAGCTGTCAGAAGTCACCAAGCTCTGTCTTGAAAGTATCGGTGTCGTTGGAAGTGTATCGTGATGAAAAGTCGAGAAGTGGCTAAACGGACAAGGCTTGCCTTTGTGGCTGACCGAATTGTCGCCCTCTTCTATTTGGACCAACTCAAATCCGTTAAGCGTACATAGCGTCGCCCACACGCCCATGCTGTTACCATGAGCATTGATAACAGGCATCAGCGTCACTAGCACCCAACTTAGAGCACTAGTAACTAGCATGGAGCGATAAAAAGGAATTAATCTACGCATAACGGTGACTTAACAAATTTCACACAGCGTAACCAATTCTGAGTGGTAGCTCAAAAACAGGATCAATAAGTGCTTGCTACCTCACAGGTTTTCTTGAATGCATCGATTGACAGGCGCAAAAAAGCCCGCCGAAATGGCAGGCTGATAATGTGTTCATTCATTACTTAGAAATAACGCGTAACCCACTGCCACGAGCAAATGCTCCGCTCAGTAGATAATTAGCCGAACAACTTGCTCCAAATGCTTGGATTGCGCTTGTCGTGGTACTCTTCACGAAGACTATCGATTTCACGCAGTTGAGCTTTTGCTTCTTGTAGCTTGCCCGCATCAAGATCCGCTTCAATCTTATCTAGCGTTACCGTCAGCTTGTTAAAGCCTTCTAAGTAAGTATCAAACTTCTCTGGTGGGTAATTACCACGCTTAGATTGTTCAACAATCGCTTGCAAGCTATCAATCGCAGATTTCATGGTTTCGACATCAGATGCTTCTGCCGCCTGTTTGAATTCCATCTTCATCTGTTTCATGTTTTGTTTTAAATCAACCGCTTCTGCCATTGCGTATGTTGAGCCAAACGCAATCGCACACCCTAGGACTAAAGGACGTAACATTTTTCACTTCTCCATTTATAGTGCCGAATTCTGTGTCGGCTTTATTCACCCAAATAACCTACGCCATAAGAGGCGAAAAACTAGCTTAGTTGAGTATTTCCGGGTCGCAGTGTAAAGCAATCTGGCGTCGGGTGCATACCTTAAATGTAATCAAGTTTATGCGTTGAGAATGCTGTCATATTCTGCAATTGGTTTACGGCCTCTCAAAGCTAAGAAAGACAAAAACTGCTGAGCGGTGTGAGTAATCACTTTCTTGCTATCAATACCCACTTTGTCCATTAACTCTCCAACCAAATCCAGATTACCAACATCGTGACAGAAATGCGCGTCACTGCCCGTGGTGAAGAAAACACCGAGATCTTTCCCGATTTGTGCAATCTCGTGGCAACGGTCTACGCTGCCTACTCGGCTGTTGCCTTTCAGCGTGGTGTTATTAATTTCAATCGCGACATTGTGCTCTTTCGCGCACGCTAAAACGGTCTGAAAATCAAAGTCGAAATTTGGATTACCAAGATGACCGAGCGCATCAATACGACCACTCTGAATGACATTAACAAGTGCTTCCGTGTGAGTTTGCTTGTTTGCAGGACGAAAAACGGGTTCATGAAAACTCGCGATCACCCAATCTAAGTTGCGGTCTACACTCAGCGGAATATCAATGTCGCCTTCGGTATTCATAATGTTAGATTCAACGCCGCGAATAATCGCAACGCCTTCAAGAAAGCGAGGCAGAATTTTCTGGTTAGAGAAGAACCAGTAATGAGGCGCACCCGGCATTGATTCTGCGTGATCGGTCGTGCAGAACATATCCAGCCCGTTCTCTTTTGCCAACTTTGCATTTTCAATCAAGGTACTGTACGCGTGACCACTGGCGTACGTATGTGTATGGGTATCAACTTTAAATTCCATCATCCACTCTCTAAGGTGCGCTATCTTGCGTGCTATTGTATACCTTCAGGCAACGCATCGTCAGCCCAAGATAAGCAAGAACCCTAAGCTTGCTCTTCACTAATGGCTTTTATCAAGGGTAAGGCTTTTTCCCATCCGTGATTAAACATAGAAACAAAGTCGTTGTGAGTATGAATGGTAACATTGAGTAGTAAACGATCGTTGTTGGTATCGATCTGGTAGATCTCTCGCGATCCGATCCACCTAGATGCTAGGTCAGCATCGAGTTGTTGACGATTATCCGGATTAAAAATGGCAACATGATGAAATTCAAGTTTTTGAAGCGGTAGCACCGTATCTATGATCGCCGTTGTCCCGCCCATATCTGGATCAAAAAAAGTGATGCCACCTCCTTCTTCCCAAGCTCCTTCAAATTGAGACTGCGGTGAAAAGGCTTGTGCCCAACGTTTATACAACTCAACATCGGTTAGCACTTCCCACACTCGTTGCGGTGTCGCCGAAATTTCGACGTAATAATTTAGCGTAAGCATGATTTCTCTCCCTGAACCTTTCTTGACGCTAGCCCATACTCAAGAAAAATCAAACCACACGACCAATTTATCTACCTGTCCCCTTCATTTTCCGACAGACTAAGAAGTTCTCGCTTGTAAACCACCACTGCGATGCGCCGTAAAACGAACCCAACATGTGTTCAGTATGATTGCGAGCACTATTAAACTCATCCCAACAATTTGACTTTGACTCATTCGGTCTTCAAAAAACAGGCTCTGCCAAACCGCAGTGAACAATAAGTTAGTAAAAATGAGTGGTGCAAGTTGAGAGCCACTGCTTGCCAGTTTATATGCTTTGGAGCGAAAAACTTGGGTGTTAATGATCATCAGAGACATCATACCGATCCACAGCGTATTTGAAGAAATCTCAGGCGCCATAACACTCATATTAAGTAACACGTCGAAGTCGTTAAACAAAGTTAGCGGCAACAGAAATACGGCAGCAAAACCAAACGCCCAAAAGTTGATTTCTAGCGGCGACATATTTGTTTTACTCACTTTATATAACGTAAGCTGAGAACCAGAATTGAAGAGTCCACCAGCCAAGCCGAGCAATAAATCCGCTCGCCATGTGATCTCACTTCCACCGCCCGCCAACATAACCACACCAGTGAACGCCATTGCTAAAGCCGCCAATGTTGAAACACGAATGCGCCCCCTCATGAACAGCTTTTCAACCAAGGGAATAAATAATGGGCCAGTAGCAAACAAAACGACCCCCTCAACGAGCGTTAACGTTTGTAATGACGCGATAAAGCAAAGTTGTGACAAACCGATACAAAGAGCACGCAATAAAATAGGCTTTAGCGTGCCCGCTTTAGGAAAGGTAAGGTTTTTCACACGAAGTAAGATAAGCAAGATAAGCGCAGGCACCAAAAAACGTAAGAAGCTAAATAGTGTGACGGAAAGTTCGCCTGACAACTGCTTTGCTAACAGTCCAGTAACAGATAAGCTTAACGTAGACATTAACATGAAAAGGATAGATTTGTTTACAGCATTCATTCAATACTCCTTAATATATGGAGCATTTTAAAAGACATCACTTATAGTAAATAGCGAGTAATATTAACCATTGATGTAAGAAAAACTTACAGTTTAACTTATCTATCACCAGCTACGGTTTTTAAATTATGCGGAAACTAGTCCCCTTAAAGTCCATCTACGCATTTGTTGCAGTAGCTGAGTCTGGCAGCATGACAGAAGCAGCACAGATATTAAGTGTGAGCCACTCAGCCGTAAGTCAGGCAATTAAATCGCTGGAGAGTCAAGTCAACAAGCCTCTATTTGATCGCATAGGCAGACAAGTTCAACTCAACGCGGACGGTAAAAAGTATTACAGGAAGGTGGCACCCGCTTTAGAGCAAATTGTCGATGCAACGGAAGCACTCATCCAAGATCAGAACTTGCAGCGTGTTACGCTCAATATGGTGAATTCATTGGCTCTTCACTGGTGGATTCCTCGAATGTCAGATTTACAAGGGTTTGCTCCTCAATTAGACGTTCGTTTATCAAACCTGTCTGGCAGATTCAATTTAGAACAAGAAGGTATCGACGCGGCCTTGGTGCATGGAAATCCCGAAGAATGGCAGGATTACTACTGCGAAAAGCTCAGTGAAGATGAACTGGTTTTGGTGTGCAGTCCTGAATTGATAGCGAAGACCAAGGACTCAAACATCACTCAACTCTTAAAGCAGTATCCCATCATTGAAGTTACTAACGAACGAAGAAAAAATGACTGGAACGTGTGGCTGGACGCGACGGGTATCCAGCGACCTAAAAATAAAAAACCAATCACTTTTAACATGTCGATACAAGCCGTCCAGGCCACAACTCGTCGTTTGGGGTTATTGGTCACTCATCGCTTGTTTGTGAAGGATGACATCAAATATGGTCAGCTAATCGAGCTGGGTGAACCCGTCATTAATCCTCATCAACAGCTTTACTTTGTATGCCCGCCACACAAGCTAAAGCTTGAATCGTTTCATCTGTTGCGATCTTGGCTACAACAATCATTCAACTATTAGAAACTTTTGTTAAGCACATTCACTGAAAAACTAGTATAAAGTTAGAAGAGCACTTTTCATCCAAGGATGGTTTATGAAGCAGTATCAAATATGGCTAAGCGCCCTCTGTTTTGCAGTATCTTTGAGTACGACCGCTGAAGTAGAAAATGATAACCGCCTTTCAGAACAAGGGATCTCCACGGCAATTATTGGGGGTCAGCAGGCTACCCAAAACCAACTTCCTTTTTTTGCACGTCTTATTCTACATAAAACTGGCGCTAATCAGTTTGCCAATATTTGTGGGGGAACCATTGTAAACGACCGCTTCATTTTAACTGCGGCTCACTGCGTAGAACCAAGCGTTTTTACTGACGGCTGGACAATCAACGACCTACGAGTGTTAGTCAAAAACCCTACGATGAATGACGTGTTTGTTGAAGAATTCAAAGATGTTCGCTCTATCACGATTCATCCTGATTATGTGCCTAGCGATTTATGGATTAATGACATCGCTGTCCTTGAATTGACTAGACCTATCACCGATAACGTCCAATCCATCACTTTACCGCAAGACTTTGGAGACTACAGCAGCAAGTCAGTTTATCAGATATTCGGTTTAGGTCAGACCTCAACCAATGATGAAAGCCCCCCTAACTATTTACGCTGGGCAGAAGTAAAACCCCTTACCGACACCCAATGCGCTTCGTTGGTAACAGGGTTTAACGCTCAGGAAAGTTTATGTGCGAATGGATTTCCTGAACGAAGCTACACTGGTATCTGTCGTGGTGACTCAGGCGGTCCTCTCACCTATCAAGACAATAATGGCATGTATCAGCAAATTGGCATTGTGAGCTACGGTTCTTCAGTTTGCGAATCCGCTGCGATTCCAAGTGTGTTTACCGAGATTTTGAACTATGCAACATGGATTGAGACCCAAACCAGCTCAGGTGTAAAAACCAGTTATAACGCCCTCTTAGCAAGTTCGGAAGATTATCATAGCGAAGGGGACTCTGGCTTTGAGCCTGTCGATACCAACACATCTGGCTTTGGTAACAACGGCAGCAGTGGCGGCGGTGCTCTCGGATCAGGGTTGATCATGCTTGGAGGCTGGTTTGGTTGGCTAAGACACCGCAGAAATTATTCGCGCTCCTAGTAGCGTCAACAAGACATCATAATATCTTACGCTTAACGCGAGAGTTAATGATGTCTTCAATCATCTTTTGCTCTTTTTTCGCTTTTTCATAGTTCTGCTTAGTACGCCAACGATCAAGCACTTTTTCTAACCCTTGAACGCGTGCGTGCTTGTGTTCTAGCGTTTTCTGTACAGATGCACATTCCGCTTGCATAACGGCTTGCTCTTGCTCGTGGTGACGAAGCATTCTTTGTAGCATTTGGTCAACACGATTAAAGTTCATCAAAGCCGCGCTCGTCAGCGTCGGGCCGGTTCGGGTTGATTGTCCAGCGTGGCCTTTCAACGCCGACAACTGTTCCAATTGCATTGAAAGATGGGAGTGACGCTGACGCATGGCATCAAGTTGTTGACCCACACGGTCACGCTGTTTTTCTTCCATTTGCTGTAACTTGCCTACGGCTTTTAACTTGGATTTCATTTCAGCCTTGTCACTCCCATTTGATTAAGCACTTTGAAAAAGCTGCGCGAGCTCGGTCAAACTGGTTGGGTAATCTACAGACTCGTTGGCAGCTTGTTGTAGATATGCACGCAAATTTGGATACATAGCAACAGATTGATCTAACTCAGGATCTTGTCCTGGTTGATAACCCCCTAATGGCAGTAACTCTTTAACCTGAAGGTAGTTGGAGTACATTTGACGGAAGTTATTCGCAATCGTGCTGTGTGCGTCCTGCGTACAAGTATTCATACAACGGCTAATAGACGCGTTGATATCTATCGCGGGATAATGCCCTTGCTCAGCCAGTTGACGCGATAAAACGACATGCCCATCTAAGATGGCGCGCGCGGAATCCACGACAGGATCTTGTTGGTCGTCCCCTTCTGCCAATACGGTGTAAATTGCCGTTAAGCTACCATGTTGATTTTCACTGTTACCCGCTCGCTCTAAGAGTTGAGGTAACACGCTGAAGACTGAGGGCGGATAACCACGAGAAGCTGGAGGCTCACCGAGCGAAAGAGCGATTTCGCGCTGTGCCATGGCGTATCGGGTTAGAGAGTCCATCAGAAGTAGAACGTCTTTGCCTTGGTCTCGGAAATACTCTGAAACGCGATGACAAAGTAATGTCGCTCTTAACCTCATTAGCGGGGATTCATCAGCAGGAGCCGCGATAATGATCGCTTTCTTGCGCGCTTCTGGGGTTAAGTTTCTCTCGATGAACTCACGTACTTCTCTGCCTCGCTCACCGATAAGCCCGACCACAATTACATCGGCCTCCGTGTTTTTGGTGATCATCCCCATTAACACACTTTTACCGACGCCACTGCCAGCCATCAAACCAATACGTTGGCCTTTGCCTACCGTCAATAGTCCATTAATCGCTCGCACGCCTACGTTGAGTGGTGTATCAACTGGGCGTCGCTTCAGTGGGTTAATCGGTTTTGGTTCAAGTGAAACTCGATCTCCCCCCTTAAGCGGTGCCCCATCATCTAACGGCTCACCTAAACCATTCAGTACGCGTCCTAACCACTGAGAGCTTAGCTGCACGGTACTGTCACCATCAAGAGGGATGACTTTTGCACCTGCAAACAAACCGCCTAAACGGCGGATAGGCATGAGGTAAGCAATGGTGTGTTCAAAGCCCACAACTTGCGCTTCGATCATATCGCCTTCCGCGGTTTCTACGAGACAACGCTGCTCAAGCTTAAACCGACACCCTACGGCTTGTAACATTAAGCCGTTTACTTTTATCAATCGCCCTGTTACGCGAGCAACAGGGATTGAATCGAGCGAAGCCAAGGCTTCGCTCAAACGCTCACTTAATAGTTCATGGCTTAGGGTATTACTCATGCTCAGACTCTACCTGTGGAATACTGACTTCATCCAAAAGGTGTTGCTTTACATTGTCCATACAGGCTTCCAAGCGAGAGTCGCAGCTCGCATCCGCTTCTGCGTCATCAGTCACTAACTGACAGCCACCAATAGGAAGCTCCGTATTAGGGACCAGTTTCCAAGATTGCGGCAAATCAGCATTGATGTGAGTAATGCGCTCTAAATCTTGCGGATTTAAATGCACAGTTACTGTTTCCGCTTTACCAGGCATGGCAGACAATGTCTCGTCCACCAAAGCTAGGATCTGCTGAGGCATTAAAGTGAGCTCGGCACGAATCACTTGCTGAGCAACCTTTTGTACCAGTTCACAAATCATATGGCGTTGTTGCTGTTCTTTTTCATCTTGCCAACGAGAAAGGGCGTGAAAAAGTTCATTGACAGGCTTCGCCGCCTCCAAAAAGCCTTGCTTTCCAGACTGCTCACCGGAAACAAAGCCTTTTTGGAAACCTTCTTTTTGGCCTTCCAACAGACCTTGTTGCTTGCCCTGTTCGATACCTTGGCGTAAGCCTTCCTCATGTCCTTGTTGCAAACCTTGTTGAAAACCTTCTTCAAGTTGCTGTTGGATATCTATTTGAGGTTCTTGCCAGCCTTGGTTATCTAGCCCGAATTCGTCTTCGATAGTCTTAGGTTGCGCTAAAGGCGGAAAACGGTGTAAACGATACCCGCTCGGAGGCAATCGCATAGTACTTGATTTTGTCTCTAGCATGACCTTACTCCACCGTTGGCTCTTCATAGAGAAGCAGCTGAACTTCACCAGATTCATCCAACTCACGTACCATTTGCATGATGTCTTGACGTGCTTTTTGAACTCGACTTAACGCAACAGCGCCGCGTGCGTCCATGTCATCTTCTAGCGCTTTCACCATACGTTGCGGCATTGAACGCTTAATAGCTTGTTGTAAGGTAATATCGGAACCTTTTAGCGCAACAGCCCACAACTCTAGCGGGATTTGCTGCACCAACATGTCCATAGTTTCTTCGCGTTGTCGGCCAAGAACCATAAAGTCGAACATGTTTTCTTCAATTGCATTAACAACATCTTCATCATGCAACTTCAGCATTTCCATCAATGAACCACGGTCACCTTCAAAGCGGTTAATGATATCTGCTGCTTGCTTAACACCTGATAACGGCGTGCTTTGACTTGCGGATACTTTTTCGATGCAACGCTCAACGAGTTCATGCAAATCAACGGCAACTTGATGATCGATATCTTGCAATTGAGCAATACGGAACAATATTTCGTCATGGTAATCTTGTGGCAAGTGCTTCAATACCGCTGAAGAGCTGTCCGCTGGCAAATACGCTAGAAAAATTGCTTGCATTTGTGGGTGCTCATTCACAATGAAACGAGCGAGAGTTTCTGCTTCCACCCACTGTAAGCGCTGCATATTGTTGCGAATTTCATCGCCATATAAGGTATTTAATAACCCTTTTGCCAAATCGTTACCCAACGCTTTGCGCAATGTATTAGATAGGTATTCCTTAGAGGCTCCTCGAATACCGCTGTGCTCACGGAAATCTTCAAAGAAAGTTTGAATAACACCACGAGCAGAATCGCTCTTAATGCCATTTAACTTCGCCATTGCACGAGTCACACGCTGGGTTTCATCACGGCTAAAGTGTTGCAAAACCTTCGCTGCGGCATCCTCGCCCATGCCTAATAGCACGAGCGCGGTTTGTTCAACATAACTAAGCGTCTGCTTTGATAGAACTGTGTTCATTGATGTTTACCCATTGTTTCAGTATTTCGGCTACGCGCTCTGGCTCTTCATTAGCAATAAGCTGTAGGTGTTTCAATTGAATTTCTAATGGCGAACCTGCTGGTGGTAGCATGTCGCTGTTTACATCTAAACCTGAAGAGGCTGAGATGCCTTTTTCAGATAGGCGGCGATCAAGTACTTCTTCATGCTCGCGCTCTTCACGCGTTTGCAAGTTTTCGTAGTCAGGTTCTTCCTGAGGCTCAGCAAAATTTAGCTCAGGCACAGGTTTATCAACGCCAGTTAGGTGCATGATTAATGGACGCAGTACGAAGAAGATCATCGCCAAGCCTAACAAGCCACCAATAACGTAGCGTATTGGCTGCTGTACTGTAGGGTCTTGCCACCACGGCAGTGCAGGAGGAGCATCAATTTCAATTGGGGTGAAGTTGAAACTCATTAAACTTAAGCTGTCACCACGTGTGGCAGAGATACCAACAGCATCCATGATCATGTTTGAGATTTGCTCTTTATCGGCTTCACTCCACGCCACACCATCTGGCGAAGCTTTGGAGTTCAACAGAACCGAGACACTAAGCTTTTCTATTTGGCCTTGTTGGTATTGAGTACGACGAACACTGCTCCCTACAGCATATTGACGATTCACTTCAGATCGCGCATTCGTGTTTTGGCTATCGTTCGTTTCCACTTCACCAGATCCTGTCACTGGCGGTTGGTTACTTAGAGAACCAGGAACACCCAACGCAATTTGATCAACCGAGTTGTTATGAATGGTGTGCTCATTACGCACAACCGGTGCGTTATCCAAAATTTCTTGTGTTTCTTCAACTTGGCTAAAGTCCAGATCGGCAGCGACTTGTACTCGGAAGTTACTCGGCCCCACAATCGGCGTAAGCATATCTGCTGCGCGTTGGATGATCTGTTTTTCAACACTCTTCTGGTATTCAAGATATTTCGCATTTACTTTACCAGCTTCCGCAGAAGCGACATCCGCACTAAGAAGACGGCCATACTGGTCAATGACAGAAACAAATTCTGGCTTCATTGCCGTGACACTGCCGACCACTAGGTTAATGATCGCTTCAACTTGTTCAGGCTTTAAGTCTTCACCAGGTTTGAGCTCAAGCATGACAGATGCTGAAGGATTCTCACTGTTTTGGCGGACGAATAGAGTTTGACGAGGTATTGCTAAATGAACACGCGCGTTCGCTACTGAGTTCAAAGACATGATAGTACGTACTAACTCACCTTCTAAACCATGACGATAACGCGCCGTTTCCATAAATTGGCTCGTACCAAGAGAGCTATCTTCCTTGAGCGAATCCAAACCTGTCGGCAGCTTAGCTTTAACACCTTTTGATGCAAGCAACATGCGTACCTTCGCAACCTCACCTTCTGGTACAAGAACTTGTCCATTTTGCTCTTGCATGCGGTAGCTTACGCCTTCGCTTTCTAATACCGACACAATTTCGCCGATATCAAAACGCTCTTGCTGGCTATATAGCGGACGAAAGCTCTGCGAGGAACTCCATAGTGCAACCACAATAATCGCTGCAACAATCGCAGCTAACACCGCAGATAGCACTAAGTTTCTCTGACTGCTAGACCAGATTTGCTTCAGCTTCGTTGTCACATCGTCCATGCCGTTGGCAGTAGAAAATGTCTGTGCTGTGCCGGTAGCCATAGCTGTGTTTCCGGCGACTTGGGGGGTTAGTTCTGACATGAATTACACCGGCATCTTCATAATATCTTCAAATGAGGTCACGACTTTGTTGCGCACTTGCATCAAAGCATTAAAGGACAAGCTGGCTTTTTGGCTCGCGACCATTGCACCAACTAGGTCATCACTTTTTCCTGTTTCTACGGCCGTCATTTTTTGACTAGCCACTGATTGATGTTGATTCACTGTATCCAACACATTTGTCATCGCTTGTGAGAACGATAAAGGTGCGTTTAGTGATTGTTGATCTAAAGGATTTGCACTCACGATAAACTCTGGCGGCTGCACTTGTGCCTGCATCGCCTGCATTTTTGACAACATAAGTTGCTCTGCCGAGACCGCATGAGTAGGTTGACTTGCCATCTATTTTTTCTCCTATTAGGCAGCCGAGCCTAGTGCCGACTGTAAATCAATACCATGTTCTCGCATTGCTGCGAGCTTGTAGCGTAGCGCTCGAGTAGAGACTCCAAGCGCGTTTGCGGTTTTCGTTCGGTTTCCACCAAACTGACGTAACTTTTCCAAAATAAACTGATATTCAGCTTGCTTCTTCGCTTCTACATGACCAAAACTTGCAGTTGGCTCTGCTGTAGGAACTGACGCGACAAGCTCAATAGGCAGCATCAGGTCATGGGCTGTAATGTAATCACCATGACGCATGACCAAAGCGCGTTGAATGACATTTTCCAACTCACGAATATTGCCCGGCCAGTGATACTGACTCAGCGCACTAATCGCATCTTGGGATAGGTGACAGCGGCTGCTATCTTGATACTTTTCAATAAAGAATTGGCTAATCGGTAGAATGTCCTCTTTTCTTTCACGCAAAGGCGGCCAGTGCAGAGGCAGCACATCTAATCGATAATAAAGATCTTCACGGAACGTGCCTTTTTGAACTTCCTCACGTAAGTCTTTGTTGGTTGCCGCAATAACACGAATATCGAGCTGAACGGCTTTATGGCTACCAACACGTTCTACTTCACGCTCTTGAAGGACGCGTAACAATTTCGCTTGAACCGCAGGTGACATTTCACCAATCTCGTCAAGCAGAATCGTCCCGCCATTTGCTTCTTCAAACTTACCGCTTTGAGAATTTGTCGCTCCGGTGAACGCGCCTTTTACATGACCGAATAGCACAGCCTCTAACATTGACTCTGGAATGGCGGCACAGTTAACCGCCACAAATGGACCATTGATACGCGGAGAGTGCTCATGCACATATCGCGCCAGCACTTCTTTACCCGTTCCCGATTCACCTGTAATAAGCACACTCGCGTTAGTACATGCTGCACGATGCGCTAATTGCAGAACTTGTTTGCTTCTCCAAGACTCCGCAACAATGTTGGCCATTGGCTTACCTAACGCTTCAACACGTTTAAGCAGATTAACCAACTGATTAGATTCAAATGGGCGTAATAGATAATCAGTAGCGCCCGCTTTCATCGTCTCAGCAGCCAAGATGCCTTGTTCTTGGTCGACAATCGCAATAACAACACCCGAATTTCGCTGCTTTTGGTGACACGCGACAAACTCACGAACACACATATCCGGCAGCGTAGAGCTCACTAAAGTGATTTCTGCTCGCTCTTCAAGCAAAGCGCCTCGACCAGTACGAGTGTGTTTCGCGGTGTAACCTGCATTTTGCAACACATCCAATACTGGTTGAGCAAGAGCTTCATTTGGCTCAACCAACAAAATTTTCGTTTTCGTCATCATTGAACCTTAACTTTCGTTTGTTGATTTTGTGATTGTAGATCTGGGTGGTGCTTCGTAGCCGTATACTCGTTGTCCCTCACTAAACGCAGGGTGACACGTCGGTTTTTTGCTTGGCCATTAACCGAGTTATTGCTGGCAATTGGGTAACGCGAACCATGAGCTCGTGTTTCGATCATCGACTCGTCGACCCCAAGCTCAATCAAAGCATTGGTGACTTGCTCTGCTCGAGTACGTGACACAGAAAGGTTCGTTAAACTTGAACCAACGTTATCGGTGTGACCGTCGATGAGGATTTTGGTCACTCGATCATCCACAGATACATAGCTATACAGCGCTTCTAGTGTTGCTTTCTGTCCACGACTTAACGTCTTCTGACCAAACTCAAATGAGAGCGCCATATCCCTTGCCTCTGAAAAAGACAATTTAGGCAATCGCGCGCGACACGCATTAAATGATTTCAATGCGTTTTGAATTTGAAGAGTAGGAATCACAATCTCTGAAACAGAGGAAGCATTACTTCCTTTAAGTGACAGCGTCACCCAGCTACCCAAAGCAATTGAATCCATGAATTCTTCAGCGCCTTTATTAAAGATGAAACGCTGAGACGGCTTAGTAAATTCAAGGGAACCAAATTCTTTTCTATAAAGCTCATCACCCCAAGGAGCATTTTGAGTTGTTAAAGCAATCGTTTTCCATTTATTGTTTTCATATTCTATATCGGAAATAAAATAGAATTTATTATTAGGTTCCGCTAGGAAATAAAACTTCCCATAGTCTTTATTTGATTGCAACAAGTTGCATTTGAATTTATTTCCCTCATATGTCCATTTAGAGAGGTCCATAGGGATTGTTAAGACTTCTTCTGAATATGACACTTTTGAAAAAATAAAACTGATAACAATAATTGTGTTACAAATTATCAAACGGACATGATTCATGTATATCTTACATTCCCATGACTTAAACCGTTTAATTAAATATGCCACCAAGCCGAGAGAACTGGCATAGCTAATCATTTTAATTACCTATTCTGAATATTAAAATTGGTTACAAAACGCTCAAGAGAGCACGCTTAGCCTCCAACGGAAGCTTTAAGCATAAAAAACAGTATCTTATAATTTATTTATTTGAAGTTGTTGTTACGCCATAAAGGCAATTTAAAAAATCTATAACAACTAAAACGCTCAACATTGTTATTTTATTTATTAAGCGATTTATAAAGAAAACTAACTCTTTTTAAATTTCATTAAAAGATTATGACTATATGAACAAAGCAACATGTGAACTAAAGTCACAATCTTAGAGTTTGGAGCTAAAAGATCATTAAAATTTCTGTGTAGACTACACGCCATTAAGTTAAAACACTTTCGATTGTTAACGCACGGTAAAATATAAATGGAAAATAGAGTTAGCGAGCCTATTTCTGATAGTCAACTACTTGATGTAGAATTATTAGGCAAACCTATTCATATCATTCGTGAGAAGCTCGATAATTTAATTTCAGAATCTTGCTCAAACCTTACGACTGAATTACAAAATTGGCTCAGCACAGGAAAAGTGGAAGCTAGCTTAACCTCAGTAGACTTGCACCGCTTTACATCGGTTGAGATGGACAAAGAGCAAACGTCGACCTATCAACATCAGGAAGGCGGCATGGTATTCATCCATGGTAACCCTCACACGCTCATAAAGTTGGCTGATAGATTTTATGGTGCAAGTGCAGAGCGCTCAGCCGCTACTCTGACGGCCAGTGACTTACGTTTACAAGAGCGCATCAGTCGAATCATCATCGGTTGGCTTGCTCCTGGTGAAATGTGGGACACGGGTGAGTATGAGACCCCTAGAGGTATTGGCATTAACGTTCAATTAAACATTGCGTTTGACGATCATCAAGGCTCAATTCATCTCAAGCTAGATGGTCATCTTATTCAAACGCTAATCGAGCAGCTTGAACTGCAGCCTGATACCGATTTGTTTCAACCTTTCTGTCGTTCTTTAGAGACGACCCCCGTTCGACTGAACGTTGTTCTAAGTAAAAAGAAGATGCCTTTAAGTGATGTGGTTGGCTTACAACCCAACGATATTTTACCTATTGAGCTTCTTAACACGGTTCCAGTAAGCATTGGCAACCAATCTCTATTTACAGGTCGTATTGCCGAGCAAGACGGCCAACTTGTTTTGATCTTTAACCCTGATAAGGAACCGCAGCGATGAGCGAAGCGCTAGAAACTAATGCATTCGACGCAGAAGAACTGAACTTTGATGATTTTCAATTAGAAGACTTTGAAGCCGAAGATACGCTCCAACAAGAACCAGCCACTGCGGAACGTGACCTTAGCTTTTTCAAAAGCATTCCTGTCACAGTCACGCTGGAAGTTGCGAGTAAGGAGATCCCACTTGGGGACTTAATGAAAGCGGGTGAAGGCACGGTTATCGAGTTGGAAAAGCTCAATGGCGAGCCTTTAGACGTGAAAGTAAACGGTTCTCTTATGGGCCACGCTGAAGTTGTCGTTGTCAATGATAAGTATGGACTTCGTCTGATCGATGTACATGACTCTGCATTGAGTGGCGTTGGTCAATAATCTTAGGTAGGCATCACAATGAAAAATCTGAGCGCTTGGCACCGTTGGTTACCTCTTTTGGTATTGGTGTCACTTTTGTTTGCTTTCCCAACAATGGCGGCTGACAACGGCTTAACTATCTTGTCCGTTTCTGATGGCGACACACAACAAGAATACAGCGTTAAACTGCAAATTCTGTTGTTGATGACGGCGCTCAGTTTTCTTCCAGCATTTATTTTGATGGCGACGAGCTTTACTCGAATTGTCGTTGTCCTTGCGATTTTGCGCCAAGCTCTTGGTCTTCAACAAAGCCCACCTAACAGAGTGTTGGTCGGGATCGCTCTCGCATTGACGTTACTGATTATGCGCCCTGTCTGGAGCGATATTTATGAAAATGCGTTTCAGCCATACGACAACGGCGAAATCACGCTAATACAGGCTTTTTCTGTTGCAGAGAAACCAGTGAGAGAGTTCATGCTGGCACAGACGCACCAAAGCTCTCTTGAACAAATGTTACGTATTGCCAATGAGCCTCTCGACCAAAACGTTGAGGATATTTCATTTGCCGTTGTCTTGCCTGCATTTGTCATTAGTGAACTAAAAACCGCCTTCCAAATTGGTTTTATGCTTTTCATCCCGTTTTTGGTCATCGACTTGGTTGTCGCCAGTGTCCTGATGGCAATGGGTATGATGATGCTATCACCTTTAATTGTCTCACTTCCCTTTAAGTTGGTGGTATTTGTACTCGTGGATGGTTGGGCAATGACAGTTGGCACCTTATCTGCCAGCTTCGGTTAACTAGGAGCAGTTATGACCCCAGAACTAACCGTAACGTTATTTTCCGATGCAGTATGGCTGATCATTTTGATGGTTGCCGTATTGGTTGTTCCAGGCTTAATTGTCGGTTTGTGTATCGCCGTATTTCAGGCTGCCACACAAATCAACGAGCAAACACTCAGCTTTTTGCCACGTTTGCTCGTTACCTTATTAATGGTGATTTTTGCAGGTCACTGGATGCTACGTAAGATCATGGAACTGTTTGATTTCTTGTTCCACAACATACCAGGGATGATTGGCTAATGGCCATCACATTTGCAGAGCTCTCGGCGATACTCGGTCAACTCTGGTGGCCGTTTTTTCGTGTGGGAGCCGTATTTATTTCAATGCCTTTCTTTGGTGATGCAATTATTCCTGTTTGGGTTCGTACTTTACTGGCCCTCTCGATCGTTGTCATTACTGGACCGTTAATGCCACCCATGCCACAAGTCGAGTTATTCTCTATGACTTCCCTGTTCCTTGCTTTTGAGCAAGCTATTTGGGGAGTAATGTTTGGGTTAATTTTGCACATGCTCTTTAACGTTTTCACCATGCTTGGCCAGGTGATTTCTCTGCAAATGGGCTTAGGTATGGCGATGATGAATGATCCTATTAACGGGCTTTCTGTCGCCATTTTGGGACGCATATTTCTGATTTTCTCAACCTTGTTGTTCCTCGCGCTAGAAGGACACTTACTCGTCATAGATATCGTGATTCAAAGCTTTGTTGTTTGGCCGGTCGGATCTGGTATCACATCGCTTTCTCTGCAAGGTGTTGTCAATATTTTCGGTTGGATGTTTGCCTCTTCACTCGCTTTGGCTTTGCCCGCTATTGTTTCCATGCTTCTAGCCAACATCAGTTTTGGTGTAATGAACCGAGCCGCACCATCACTTAATGTCTATGCGTTAGGTTTTCCTATGACGATGCTGCTGGGTCTATTCAGCGTATTAATCTCAGTTTCTGGTGTTCCTGGTCGCTACACGGCGCTCGTTCACGACACCATTAGACACTTGAGTAACTTTATGTTGGGGGGAGCATGAGCGATCAATCTTCTCAAGACAAAACTGAAAAAGCCTCACCGCAGAAGGTAAAGAAAGCCCGCCAGGAAGGACAAATTCCTCGCGCGAAAGAGTTTACTACTGCGGTAATATTTCTAGCGGTGGCGCTCTACTTTTACTCTCAGCTTAATAGTATTTGGGAAAGCATGTCGGGGATCTTTCGCTACAACATGATGCTGACGCGAGCCGACCTAGAAAATCCTAAACAACTTGTCGAGCAATTGGGACAAAGTTTAGCGGTCATCATCGACATGCTATTACCATTGTTTACCGTCATTATTATCGTGACCTGTGGTAGTAGCCTTGTGCTAGGCGGCTGGATGTTCCGTCCCGCGAACGTGATGCCAAAGCTCAGCAAAATTAATCCTTTGAGCGGGATAAAGCGCATTTTTTCGACCCGCTCAGTGGTTGAGCTCTTAAAGTCAACGTTCAAAGTAGCCGTGATATTCGGCATCTTATATGGCTATTTAGACAACCACTTACAGCCATTACTTGGCATGCAAAATCTCCCGCTCAGCCAAGGTTTTTCTCTAGTAATGTCAATTCTGTTTGAAGGCTTACTCTTAATGGGCTTCGCCTTGTTGTTATTTGGGGTTATCGACATTCCTTATCAGCGTTGGGAACACCTAAAAGAACTCCGCATGACGAAACAAGAATTGAAAGAGGAATTTAAAAATAATGAAGGTCGTCCGGAAGTAAAGCAACGTATTCGTCAAATACAGCAACAGTTTGCGCGCCGTAAGATCGATAAAATGGTGCCGACGGCTGACGTGATCATCACTAACCCAACGCACTATGCAGTCGCACTGAAATACGAGCCTTCACTTTCTGACGCGCCCTTTGTCGTCGCAAAAGGTGTAGACGAAACCGCTATGCACATTCAACGTATCGCCCGAGAAAACAAAGTGGAAATCATTAACTCCCCGCCACTTACCCGTTCGATTTATCACACGACGGCGATTGAACAAGCAATCCCAAGCCAACTGTACATCGCAGTGGCACATATTCTTACTTACGTTTTGCAATTGAAAGCCTTTCGTAAAGGTGAGGGAAAAGAGCCAATTCCTTTACCTCATTTTTCGATTCCAAAACATTTGCAGCACTGATTAACCCGCGTTTATCCAAGGACACGAAAGTATGCTTAACCGGTTAAAACAACTTCAAACATCAACCAAAGGCTACGTTGGCATTCCAATCGTCTTGCTAATGATATTAGCAATGGTGATTCTTCCTTTGCCTCCTCTGCTACTGGATGCGCTGTTTACCTTTAATATCGTCTTAGCTATCCTAGTATTGCTGGTCAGCACAACCGCAAAGCGACCATTAGATTTCTCTGTTTTTCCAACTATTTTGCTGGTCGCAACATTATTACGTCTCACATTGAACGTGGCTTCTACGCGAATTGTACTCCTAGAAGGACATAATGGTGGTGACGCAGCGGGTAAGGTCATTCAAGCATTCGGTGAAGTCGTCATTGGCGGTAACTACGTCGTTGGTATGGTGGTTTTTGTCATCTTGATGATCATCAACTTCGTCGTAATCACCAAAGGTGGTGAACGTATTTCTGAGGTTTCAGCCCGCTTTACGTTGGATGCTTTACCAGGCAAACAAATGGCAATTGATGCCGACTTAAACGCTGGCCTTATCGATCAGGAAACGGCTCGCTTACGCCGTAAAGAAGTCGCCAACGAAGCCGATTTTCATGGTTCGATGGATGGTGCATCAAAGTTTGTGCGTGGCGATGCCATCGCAGGTTTGTTGATTCTGTTTATCAATATCATTGGTGGTATCAGTATTGGTGTCTTCGAGCATGGACTCGCTGCGTCTGACGCCTTTAAAACTTATGCCCTACTCACAATCGGTGATGGTCTAGTTGCTCAAATTCCTTCACTACTATTGGCAACGGCTGCCGCGATTATCGTTACGCGAATTAATGATAGCGATAATGGCATGTCGGAAACCATGCAAAAGCAATTACTGGCAACTCCTGCAACGCTATTTACTGTCGCAGGTATTATGGCGGTAATCGGTATGGTACCGGGTATGCCACACCTAGCCTTTTTTGCTTTTGCTGGCGCATTAGCGTTCGCAGGGTGGCGTCAAACCAAGAAGCCAGTGCAAGACTCCCAGATTGAAGAGGTCGAAGCACTTTCACAAGCGATGCAAGACGATGATACACCGCTGACATGGGATGATATTCCTCACGTCCAAACATTATCACTTGCGCTTGGTTACCGACTCGTCCATCTAGTCAACAAAGAACAAGGGGCTCCTTTATCACAACGTATCCGCGGTGTGCGTCGAAACCTTTCTGAACAAGTTGGCTTTTTATTACCTGAAGTTCGTATTCGTGACAACCTGAGCCTCAAGCCAAACCAATACACAATTTCTCTAAATGGCGAAGTCATTGAGCAAGGTTTTATTGAACCAGAGCGTTTAATGGCGATAGCGGTTGGCGAAACTTACGGTGAGGTAGATGGCATTTTGGGTAGCGATCCTGCTTATCAGTTGCCAGCTGTGTGGATTGAGCATCAAGATAAAGCAAAAGCACTTAATATGGGTTACCAAGTTGTCGATGATGGCACTGTTATTGCCACTCATATTAGTAAAATCATGAAGACAAACCTTGCAGAATTGTTTACGCACGACGATGTGGAAGCAATAACCCAGCGTTTGACACAACAAGCCCCGAAACTAGCAGAAGCATTAGCAGCAGCACTTAATCCAGCGCAGCAGCTGAAAGTATATCGTCAGCTTTTATTGGACCAAGTGCCACTAAAAGATATTCGCACGATTGCCAACACAATGTTGGAATCCGCGGAAAATACAAAGGACCCGATCCTACTTGCATCTGATGTGCGCTGTGCACTAAAGCGTACGCTTGTTAACTTAATTGCAGGGCAAAAGAACGAGTTAAATGTCTACGCACTGTCTGATGAGTTAGAACAAATGCTACTAACTTCACTGCAACAAGCACAATCTTCTGGTACGGTAACACTAGATAGCTTCCCAATTGAGCCAAACATTCTTGGTCAGTTCCAACAAAACTTGCCATTGATCAGACAACAGCTTAAGCAACAGGGGCTACCTCCGATCCTTCTCGTTATGCCACAGCTGCGCCCTCTTCTAGCGCGTTACGCTCGTACATTTACACAAGGGCTGGCAGTATTGTCTTACAACGAAATCCCAGAAAACAAACAAATCAATGTGGTAGGAAACCTTGGTTAATCTTATTTCAACACATGCGATGTACGAACATTTGGTTGGTCTCGCAGTACAACATATCGTCACGGATGACGATCAATTAGTCTTTGATGCTTTAAAACACAATGATGTCCAACACGCATGCCAAGCAATTAGGGAAGCTCAATCAGGAGAAGTAGAATTCCAACACCTGACGTTGAGATTTGGTATGCGTGGAGAACAAAGTGTCTATCAATTCAAACTCTCTGAACAAATGCAGTACTGCCTGGATTTGTTCAGTCTTTACCTTGCACTAAGACAAACACAATTTCAGTTAGAAGCCTTTCATCACGACTTGATTAGTAATGTTGTCGTGCCGATTCGCGTGGATGCATTACTGTGGGAGCCTGGGGTTTATTTTCTCGAACAGACGATTCAATTCCACTCTTCTGCTTTTCAACATGTGATTCCTTCTCTTCAAGCTGATGAAACGTTATGTGATCGTGATAAAGTCGCCACACTCACCAAAAAGTTAAAAGAGAATGCATATTCACTTTGGTTTGAAGTCGCGACATCGCAAGTGAACTTCGAGCGCGTCGCAGACTTTAGTCCCGATATGATCAAATTGTCAGTCACACTAGAGGATAAAGAAGAAAGACACGCTTTCCTACCTATTGCTAAGTTCTTAAGAAAGCATAAATATACTTGGGTTGCCGGACGTGTAGCGAGTCAAACGGAACTTAACCGCTATCGTTTATTGGGTGCCAGTTATTATTTTGGTTATTTCAGCGATATCCCAACCTCTCTCTCCTTTCAGTCTTTTGATGAGGAATAGTTGAAACTCAACCATTTATATTTAAAACAGCACGATTTATTCGTGCTGTTTTTTTATTTATAACGGATAACCACAAGATCATTGGGCAATAGTTTCTTTAACTTAACTAAAAAATTTAGGCTTATATGATGATTTTCCCGGTTTTCATGGAATACAAATCACTAAAAATCATCAATTTTTATCTTTTTTAGAAATTTTTTAATTTTCAAATTAATCATTAAAGCCGACCGACCGCCTCTAGTTAGTGACAAGGGAATATCCCGAGGCCTGAAAGATATAGTGACTAACTAAGGAGACTAAGATGGCTTTATCAATGCACACTAACTACGCTTCGCTTGTAACTCAAAACACAATGAACACAACAAGCGGACTTCTAAACACAGCAATGGAACGTCTAAGCACAGGCTACCGTGTGAACTCAGCTGCTGATGACGCTGCTGGTCTTCAAATTGCTAACCGTCTAGAAGCGCAAACACGCGGCATGTCAGTAGCAATGCGTAACGCACAAGACGGCATCTCTATGATGCAAACTGCTGAAGGTGCGATGGATGAAATGACAAACATCGTTTACCGTATGAACGACCTTGCTACACAATCGTTGAACGGTTCAAACAGTGCAACAGACCGTGCGTCTCTTAACAAAGAGTTCACACAGCTTACTGCAGAACTAAACAACATCGTAGACAACACTAAGTTCGGTGGTCAAAACCTTCTTAAAGGCGGCGGCTTCGGCGCAGGTGACGTAACATTCCAAATCGGTGCATCTTCTGCTGAAACATTGACTGTAAGCGCAAGCGCAGGTATCGGTGAAATCACTACTATCCTTGCTGATGCAGCAATTACAGATGGTATCGATGACGCGACTAAAGCAAAAGCAGCACTAGACAAAATCAGCGGCGCTGACGGTCTAGTAGAAAAAATTGGTAGCTCTCGTGCAGACTTCGGTGCGAACATCAACCGTCTTGAGCACACTATGGCTAACCTTGGTAACATGGTAGAAAACGTTACAGCATCTAAAGGTCGTATCATGGATACAGACTTTGCAGTAGAGTCTTCAAACATGACTAAGAACCAAATGTTGATGCAAGCAGGTACAACTGTTCTGTCTCAAACTAACCAGCTTCCAAGCATGGCAATGTCACTACTACGCTAATTACTTAGTTAATAGTGCGCTTAATTTAAATCGTCTTAATTATAAAGCCTTCCTATGGAAGGCTTTATTTTTATCTACGAATATAAATAGAGCTCGTATTATCTTTGTGAGATTCAGGCACTCTGAATCCGAATTTCAACATAATATTAAATAAAACCTTATTAAACAGTTCTAATTCTATCGTCTCTAATTTGCTTCCTATTTTACTATCTCTAAGTTCAGGAAAATTGAACTTAGCTTCCTTTAAGATACTAGCTATCTCATCAGAATTGATGCTCTGTTTACTTAATAGTTTTTTGTTAATGAACTCTTCATATGCACGAGCACATTTCATCAATCGCAACGCAAATTCATTCATAACTGACATTCTTTGAAACGTAAAAAATTTAATTTTTAGTGAGAACACTTGCACTTCGCACTATCAAAAATAATATCAGAACGCAATTAATTCACTCTGTAAGAATTATCTGAATCAAGCTGAAGTAAAGGCTGAATATAACGTCTAATTAAAACATCTCTCCTAATTAGAACCGTCAATACAATTAAATATTTTCTTTGTTTAGGTCGCCTTTTCTTATAAGGAAATTACTTTTTCCATGGAGGAAGGCGGAACAAACAAGGTGGAAACACCACTTCCTCCCAAGAAAACAAAATAGCTTTAAACCTTTGTTTTAATTGAATTTAATATACGGCACGTATCTTGCCACTGATAATTAAACTAAGGCGTAGCATTCAAAGTATTCAAGCCAATAAGAGATGAGAGGAGCACACCTCATGAGTTCTTTAGACCCAGTAAAAATGGCAACCCAATTCGCACAATTGGACACAAACCCATTCAAAAACCGTTACCAAGCGCAAGCTAATGTGTACCAGTCACAACTGTCAGCTTTTAATAAAGTTGAAAGCGCACTACGTGATTTTCGTACTGCAATGAAAGAGATGAATAACAGCACAAACAGCATCATCAAAAACAGTGCGACACTCTCTCAAGAAGGTAACTTTACTGCAAACGCGGATGCTAAAGCGCTAACGGGTAACTATCAGATTTTTGTAGAAAAAGTGGCAACGGCGCATCAAGTATCTACAGGTATGCCTGCAGACCTTGAGGCAACGACAGAAGTACCAACTACTGGATCTTTAGAATTCACCATCAACGGTGAAACAATGACTCTAGACTTGTCCTCCGTTGATGTTAATGGTGACGGCACTGCAACGATCAGTGATTTAGCCAGTGCGATTAACAATCACACGGATAACCCTGGCGTTAACGCCACTCTAGTTCGCTCGAATGGTCAAACACACTTTATGCTATCGAGCACTGAGACTGGTGTCGAAAATAAGATCAACGTATCTGCAACGGGTACTGGCCAAGCGTGGTTTGAAGACGCCTTCACCAACCTCAAGCAAATTAACGCTCCGCAAGATGCGGTTATGTGGCTAGGTGCAAAAGACTCAGGCCTGAAACTAACCAACGCAAGTAATACTTTTGAAGGTGTCATCGACGGTGTTGACATTACCGTATCTAAACCGCAAGCCGCGGGAGATTCGCCAATCGGTTTAAAAATTGGAGCTGATAGCGAAGGCACTAAAGAACAACTAGATAAGTTTGTGGAAACCTACAATGCCCTTGTTTCGACTATCGATCAGTACACCCAAATTGGCGGTGAAGATCAGAAACGAGGCGTGCTCGCTAGCGACTCGACATTGCGTTCTATTGAGAGTCAGTTAACGGGGTTAGTCCGAGGTGAACACAATGGTATGCGCCTAAGCGAAATCGGCGTGAGCCTAGACCGCAACGGTAAAATGAAAGTTGATCAAGAAAAGTTCAAAGAAGCTCAACAAACAAACAGCGCAGGCTTAGAGGCGTTGTTTAATGGGGATGACGCTTTGCTAGATTCTCTTGACGCAATGGTAGAGCCTTTCTTGAAGTTCTCATCAGGTACCTTCAGCACGCGTAAAGACGCAATACAGTCAAGCTTAGACCGAATCAAAGATAAACAAACCAATTTAGAGCGTAAGTACGAAATGTCGTACAACCGCTACCTCAAACAATTCACTCAAATGAATTCAATTATGACCCAAATGAACCAAACCATGTCCATGTTTAAAGCTCAAAAATAAGACATTTGGTTCCAAATTTAGGAGAAATATTCATGCTTATGGATTCTGGTTACGATTCGTACCAACAAGTCGATCTCGACGCTCAAGCGGCAGCAGCAAATCCACACCAATTGGTCATCATGTTAATCGATGGCCTACTCGATGAAGTTGAACGTATTCGCGGCCACCTAGCCGCAAATCGTTTGGCCGAGAAAGGGAATGGAATCAACAAATGCATGAACATCTTGATTGGACTAACAAGTGCTCTAGATGATGAAAACGGCGGTGAAATTGCGGAAAACCTACGCCAGCTGTATGACTTCTGCCAAGTCGAACTTTATTACGCTAGCGTGCAAAACGATGCAAATCGCTTGGTTAACGTTGAGCGTGTAATGGGTAACATTCGTGAAGGTTGGATGAATTTTGGACAACAAGCATAAAGTATCGCCAGAGCGATTCCGTCATTTATCTCAGCTCATCCAGTTCGCCGCAAAAACGGCCGATTGGCATGCGCTCAAGCGGTACGACTTGCAGTTGCGAGAGCTTTTGATCAGTCACAAGCCTTTTTTGAAAGATCCTAAGCTTGCACCTGAAATCCAGCGAGCGAAAACAGTGCACGCTAATGCCTTCGCAGTATTAGAGAAGTCGACCAACGAGTTGAAAAAAGAGATGAACATGGTCAATGACCATCAAGAACGCGCTATGGCCTATCAATTAGCAATGACCATGGAGCTAACTCAATGATCATACCTTCTTCAACTCAGCACTCGGGTAATTCGCCAGCTAACAATGAGGGTCACATCAAGCAAGCGAACTCGGTACACGGCTTTTCTCATGGTTTTAAATCAGGGAACAAGCAGAATGGTGAGCAAGACTTTAACTCTGCGTCAGCGGTACCGAGTTTTCACCTTACGGCCTCTACTTTGAACAGCGCAAACAAAGTACAAAGTCATGGTTTTGATACTGATGACCGCTCAGCTTCAGATCCGGATGCCAACTTGACCAGTACACCAGGGTTAACAGAATCGACTGATCTTGCAGCGCAAGCTCAAGCTTTAACCCAGGGTATGATTACCATGGCAGAGAAGCAGGCTGAGAAACTAGGAAAAGCGTCATCTTTAATGGCTGCGAGCGAAGTTAAGTCTGTTACTCAAGATTCGTCTAACGCTATGTTAAACACATCATCAAAACAAGATGTGAAGCAAAGTCTGCCGACTTCATCGAGTTCGCGTTTGCCTATCTCCGGTGCTGAGTTTCAAACTCTTTTGAATCAACCTGTTCAAGGGCAACCAACCGCATCTCTACTTCAAGCACAAGCTCCTACAACACAACCTGCACATTCACCGGTTGCGACGAGTCATGTTCAAGCTCAAGGCTCTGAGTGGGCAGCGGTGCGTGTTGATACCACTGCCGGAAAGTGGGGGGAGCAAATGATGCAAGTTTTACATGATCGCGTGACGCTCCAAGCTCAACAAAATGTACAAGAAGCAAAAATCCGCCTAGACCCACCAGACTTAGGGAAATTGGATTTACTTGTACGTGTTGAAGGTGACCGATTGAGTGTCCACATCAACGCCAATGCCGCAGCAACACGAGAAGCTTTAATGCAAGTTTCGGAACGATTGCGTACTGAGTTACAAGAGCAAAACTTCGTTCATGTCGATGTCAATGTTGGCTCTGATCAAAACCAAGGTCGAAATGACCCACACGCAAACGAAGAAGACACCAATATTTTCGCCGCACGAGAATCTGGTGCATTCCAAACCACGACAACAACTAACTATTCAGAACACTGGCTAAGCACTCAAGCTTAGTGAATCTTCGAGGAAAAAGGTTATGACCAAACAACAAATGATCGCCCTGTTTATCGCCATGATCATCACCAGTGCCCTCGTTTCGGCCGTCACAATTATGGGCGGAATCTGGTACTTAAACAAACACGCTCAAGAGTCACCTGACTCTGGTTCACTGATCGAAGACTCTCCACTGTCTTTTTTGGTCACAGAACAACCGACAAGTAAAGGTCCTAGCTTCCATCCTTTGGACAAAGTCGTTTTGACCGTTAAAGGCAAGAAACAGACTCACTTTGTGATGCTAGAACTGGCAATTGAGACACGCCGCCCAGAGCGTATCAAAGAGATCGATGAATACATGCCTATGGTACAAAACTCTCTATTAAAACTGTTTAGCGACAAAACGTTTGATCAGTTACAGCAAGCGGGTGCCATCGATATTCTGCAAGACGAAGTGAAGCAAACGCTTCTACTCGCTTTTGCTAAAACAGACATCGTCCGAGAAATCGACGATGTTTTGTTGACTAAATATGTTGTGCAATAACGGAGCACAACCATGTTAGACATGAATGTACAAGACACTTACACCACAGAAGAGGAAGTGACAACACCGTCACGACCAATTGATGAAAACGCATTGCTACAACGTCATCAGGTCATGGTAAAACGCGTAGTTAACCAGCTGCGCGTTCATGCCACTTCTCACTGTAGTATTGAAGATATGCAGCAGATAGGCCTTATCGCTCTAGTCGAGGCTGGACGCCGATATGGCGATGTTGACGATCCTCACTTTCCTGCTTTCGCCGTTTGTCGAGTTCGGGGAGCTATTTTAGACGAATTACGCCGACTAGATTGGCGTTCACGTAAGACTCGTCAACAAGCCCACGAGCTCAACGACGTGACTCGAGATCTCACTCGAACGTTAGGTCGAATGCCAACGGATGCCGAAATCATCCAGGCTTTAGGGACGAATGAGCAAGATTATTACAACCGTCAAAATGCCGCTCTCGCAGGCGAGATGCAAAGCCTTGATCAACTGATGGAGAGCAGCGGTGATAGCTACATTGGCGGACAATACGATGGCATGGAACATGAACATATTCGTCGTAGTTTAGACAGTGCTTTGGGGAAATTACCTAAGCGCGATCAACTGCTCCTGACTCTGTTCTATCAACATGAACTCAACTTACACGAAATAGCTCTGGTATTGGATCTGACACCACCTCGTATATGTCAGCTTCACAAACAAGCGCTGAAACAACTCAACCAATTAATGTCCTCTTAGGAGTCACAAGATGCAAAAGTTTTTTGGAGTGCTCACTATCCTGGTGTGCGTCTTCGGTGGATATATGTGGGCCGGTGGTAGCTTAGGTGCTATCTGGCAGCCAGCCGAATTCCTTATCATTATTGGCGCCGCTGCTGGTTCTCTGATCATCGGTAATCCGCCTCATGTACTGAAAGAAATGCGTCGCCAAGTGCCAGCGACCATTAAAGGTCCAACAGAAGAGCATGAGTACTACATGGAATTAATGGCACTACTCAACAACTTGCTAGAGACAGCGAGAAACCGCGGATACAAGTTTCTGGATTCTCATATTGAGGCTCCGGAGCAAAGCTCTATGTTCCTCGCTTACCCGACGATCGCAGAAGATCATCGCCTAATTTCTTTCATTACTGACAATTTACGTTTAATGGCAATGGGACAGATGTCGCCTCATGAATTAGAGGGACTGCTAGAGCAAGAAATCGAAGCAATACAGAACGAAATGCTTTTACCTTCACGCTCACTACAGCGTACAGCAGAAGCACTACCTGGCTTCGGTATTCTTGCAGCAGTTGGTGGCATCATTATCACCATGCAAGCTATTGATGGCTCAATCGCTATGATTGGTTATCACGTTGCGGCAGCTCTCGTTGGTACATTCATTGGTATTTTCGGTTGTTACTGTGGCTTAGATCCACTAAGTAACGCCATGGCTCAGCGAGTAAAACGTAATATGACTGCTTTTGAGTGCGTTCGTGCAACCTTGGTTGCCTACGTAGCGAAAAAGCCGACATTGCTCGCCATTGACGCTGGTCGTAAACATATTCAGCTAGACATCAAACCAACATTCAACCAAATGGAGAAGTGGTTAGCTGAACAGGAGGGATAATGCAAAAACAAGAGCATGTAGTGTTCAAACGTGCCAAAGTATACAGCCATGATGAGTCGTCTCATGGCGGCGCGTGGAAAGTCGCGTTTGCTGACTTCATGATCGCCCTAATGGCGCTGTTTCTTGTACTTTGGGTTATGCAGGTGGTAGACAAAGAAGAGCGTAAAGCGATTGTTGCCCACTTGCATAGTTCAAGCGTATTCGACAAGAGTTACGGCAACCCATTTGATACGTCACAAAGTATTTCTCCTATCGACTTGGCACAGGACTCTTCTGTGCCAAGTAAACACAACTCCAACCATGTGGTAAGCTCTTACTTCAAAGGTGATGGGGATGGACCAGAAATTGATTCTTTGATTCCTGGTAACTTCGATACTCAAGAGCAACTTGCCGCACTAGCGAAAGTAATTGAGCAAATGACTGCCCAAATTAATGCGCAGGGAAATGTAAACGTCACGGTGACACCACAAGGTTTGCGTATCGTCCTTCAAGATGATTACAAACAGCATATGTTCAGCCGTGGTGGTGCAGAACTTACTCCTTTTTTTGAAGATTTACTGCTCGCACTAGCACCTGTATTTCATCGTGTTAACAACCCTCTGATCATCAGCGGACACACAGATGCAATTCCATTTAAAAAGCGTTTTGGTCGTCAATCTAACTGGGCGTTATCAGCCTCTCGAGCAGACGTAGCAAGAAATACGTTAGTTGAAGGTGGTATGCCGGATGATAGAGTAATGCAGGTAACGGGTATGTCAGATAGAGCGCTGCTTAATCCTGATGAGCCAGATTCTAGCGAAAACCGTCGTATTGAGCTGTTTGTTTTAACGACTCCTGCCGCTAAAGTGCTTGAGACCCTTTTTGGCAACCACCAAGAAAGCGAACTGCAAAAAGCGAAAGATAAGGCTGAATTCAACCAACCAGTCATTCGTCAAGAAGTCATCAATTACTCCGGCGATACCGCCACCAGCGAAGTAAAAATTCAAGAATTATAATCTTAAAAGGTCACCACTCTGATGGTGACCTCTCTAACCAAAGCCTCTGTTACTGTGACTTTTTAGTTGAGTTCTATATGCACATAACATCATCCGAAAAAAGAAAAAGCGACTTACTGAAGAAAGCCTTTTTATGGCTCATTGTCTTCGATTACCTTTTATTGGCGTTTTTCTTAACTCAGCTATCAAGTATGACACTAAACAGCGGAACCATGATCAGCTTGTTACTTGTTGTTTATAACGTCTTACTTGTTTCGCTATGTTTTCAACGAACCAACAAGCAGGACTCTTACATTATCTACCCTGTTTTGTCCGCAACGTTATTAGCATTTGTCTGCTTTCTTTACTTCTTTTTTTTAATTTAGCTCCCCGACTCGACCATTGATTTTATTTTTACTGCTTTTTCGAAGTGGTCGAGCTGATGAGTCTGAATCCACCACGTAGCCGCTTCCATCAACAGCTCTGGGTCGTCATTTTTATTAGCGAAAAACGCATAAAATGAGAGACCAACCAATTCACCTTTACTCGCGATCTTTTTGTCACAGATCTCTATAATTTTGTCTCTCAGCGAAGCTCTCATTTCTAATCCCTTAACCTAGTACATACTCACTAACCATACGGTTGAAAGAAATCAAATCAAACGAGCCTTTAATTTCAAAACGCACTCTTCCCACCTCACTCATGAAGAACTCGATTTCACAATCCAAATCAAAAGTACCAGAGGTCTCGATAGAAAATGCATTGATCTTACTGTAAGGCAAAGAAGTGTAATCCACTTTTGAGCCGGTAATCCCTTGCACATTTGCCGCTATCACTCGCTTGTTCGTAAACACCACTTGGTCACGAACTGTTTTAAAAGCAGCGAAAATAGTCTCACCATCAATCAAGAACTTAAGGAAGTCTTCTCTGGCACTAGAAACGTCAATCGGCTTAAGCTTAAATACAGAGGAATTGTCGAAATCAATCATAATTAATCCTTTGAGTGGGCGTTAGAACGAATTATCAACGTATCAGATAGCACCACTTTTGCCTACTCGCAACGCACGTTTCTGCTTGATTCGCCCAACAACAAAGCGTCACTCACTTCCACCCTTGCATCCATTGCTCAGAGTCTTTTAGGTCTTGCCAGTTCATCTCTCGGTCGCGTTTACTCATGACTGCCTCGATGACACATCTCACAACGTTACCATCTTCATCTAGTTCCATTTCTGTCACGACAAAATGCTTCTCTTTGTTTTTAGGTGAAATTGCCGTCCATTTACTGTGCAATAGTTTCTTAGGGTGGATTCTGTTCATCGCATTGTACCAATTTAACTACCATGTTGATGTATACGACTGAATACCAAGAGAGAATCAGATTTTGTTTTTGCAAACCGACAAAAGATAAAACCGCAAAAGAGATCACTCCCTTTCGCGGCTCTAACTACAATCCGACTAGGTCTTCTGACCATTCAGTCGAGGGTTTAGGTACTGATTTTGTAGCAACTGTAACCCTTTACCGACCAGAACAATCACTACCGCGCCAATCAGGACAGGCGTGAAGAGAAAACTCCATCCCTGCCCAGACGCCATGATCAAAATTGGATTTGCACCCGCAGGTGGATGAGTGGTCTTCGTAATCAGCATCGCAGAAACACCTAGCCCCGTCGCAATCGCGAGCGTGACCGGCGTGACGTCAACATACTGGCTAAACGCAATACCGATAGATGCCGTAATGAAGTGACCAATGATAACGTTTTTTGGTTGAGCGAGAGGGCTGCT
>NZ_JAWOTF010000022.1:0-53250 GCF_033338735.1 Vibrio sp. Vb1127
TTCAGGTAAAGGCAGAGGGTCTGGATATCCCTGTCATTCATGACCTTCAATGCCTGTTGTCTGACTACTGAGAAGGGCTGATTGTCATCAATATTCTCGTCAACAAACAGGTGAAGTAGCTCTGCCGCTTTCGTGACATTGTCCGCAGCTGACTGCCAGGACAGGAACACTGCTTGTTGTGCAAAGGCGTTGGCGGCTTCCTGTTGTTTTCGGATATGGTAAACAAACCCATCCGTCAGGCGCTCCAGTGCAAGTTGCATGCGCTCTGTCAGATGACACAGTAACCACAGGTGCTGCTGTGAGCGTTTGAAGCGCCGCACTTTACTGCCGTAGTAATCAATAAGGCCGCTGAAGTGTTGTCGATTTTTTAGCGACAGATTGAGCCTGTCCACAACGTCATTTATTTGCGTGTGCCATGGTGCTAACCGGTGGTAAATGGCGAGCTCTTTTTTAAGCTCAGGCACGGTCAGACTTTTGGCACCACCCCTGAGATGGCTCAGACTCAGCCCGTCGTCTTTAGTAGTGATTATGTTGTCCAGAAAGACGTTAAGTTCATTACTGGTAAGTTGATTCAGTTGGAGCGTCAGGTCTTTTCTGACCTGTTGCATTGTGCGGCTTATCAGTCTTTGAAGCACGGAGTACTTAGGAATGGCAATGTTATGGCTGGCAAGGTATTCAATGGCCGCATCAAAGAGGTGTCGAGGCTCCAGCCAGGCATGACCAATGTAAACCAGGTGGTGGCACAGAGCATTGAGGTGCTGTTTTTCATTCCACTTATTGTAATTTAGTAGACGCAGTATCCTTGAGTAAATACGGTCACGCTGCATTTTACTGACACTGAAAGGCCTGATCCCTTTACCTCTTTGAATTTGGGAGGCAATAAACTGCATGTCGATACTGATATCACGGAAACTCGGAGCAATGATCACTGGCTTAGATTTAAAATAGCCCAGAAGCGCCACGAAATAACAACGATGTTTAGTAAGCCTGATAGTACGGCATTCGGCCTGTTCTACATCGTTTAGCGAAAAATACAAACGTTGTTCCTCAATAGAAAACTGAGGTGCTGAATACAAGTCTCGTTGTTCTGCCTGAGTCAGAATCGAGAGTTCATTACTAATTGCCATGATGAATAAACGCCAATATGATTGATGGTGTTTATATAAGATGGCAGAATATTGGAAGGTAACCCACCGCCACAGACCATATAATATAATACCTGTAGCGTTCTATGTTACTTTAGAGGGGAAAATCCCTAGAACCCCAAGAAGTTACGTTCCTTGAGTGCCTTAGCTAGCAACGATTCTGTAGTCGCTTGAAGTACGTTTAAAGATTTTAGATGTCCTATTAGTCTACCCATCGTCTTATCACTAACTTCCTGATCAAAGCTATCAAACTTAGCCTCCCACTCCTCTTGGGTGTGCTTAGACTTTGCCTCTCTTTCGTATAAATCACAAAAGATGAGCAACTGAATAATCGATTGCTCCACACATTGAGCACGATACATCGCTAAACCGTAATATGCGTAAACTTCTTTACAATGTTCTGATTTGTCCATAATAATTTTTTTTCGTTTGGGTCATATTTTCTCCACCTAACAAGGTGGCTAGCTCAAGATCTACATTTATAGGTCCCAATTGCACAACATCTCTACAAAGATGTATTCATTTAGCAACTAATTGACGTAAATTATTCTTCAACTGTCTAACTGTATCTGATTGAGACACTTCCCATTCTTTAGAAAGATACTGAATTACGGTATCAACATCTGAGGGGAACAGTATTTTTCCCGAAACTTTCGCAAAAGGTCCATCTGTTTCTAGAAGAATTTTATCTTTAGGTAACCAAGATATAAGTCGCTTTCCACGTGCTGAGAAAAGCATTGCTGGTCCAACTGAAAAATAACAACCTATATCGACAGCTTCTAATAACTGTTTTTTTGTCCCCAAAAACCAGTGGAGAACAGGGATGCCTGCTTTCGGGTGTTTTTTCAGACACATTAAGGTTTCGTCTACTGCATTCAGGCTATGTATTGTTAGAACTTTATCATTGAATGACTCACATTTTTTCAGAATGTGATTAAAAACCAATAATTGGTCATCAAAATGCTCTCTCCAGCCTTTTGATCCATCTAGTCCAATCTCACCTATATATTTAGTTTTCTCTATAAGTCGATCGAAAATTGGTAGTTCATTTTTCCTTAAATGAGCTAGCTGAGGGTGCAATCCCAAAGCGGTTTTGCAATGCTTAAGCCCTTTTGTGAGATTAACAGTGCCTTCGAAGGCTGAAGGCACTGTTGTTACAGATAATACGTAATAGTTTGAGCGTTCAATGTCATCCAATACCTTCTGATGTTCGGGGTATAGATCAACATGGCAATGCATATCCATCATGATGTTTTGTTAGCCTGTATAAACACTTCAACTTCCATCAAACCACGCTTAAGCGTTGATTCCAAGGCATTACGTATAGACTTATCTAGTGGGATTGGACCAGATTTACGTAGCCAAGATTTGTAATTATTGGTTTGCTTCAACCGGATAATGGCTGTTTGAACTGCTTGCAGGTCGTCTCTTGTATCCTTCTCTTTAATTAGCGTTTTCAATCGCTTTGTTTTATATGGTGCGTCATCATCAAAGCCAGCATGATGAACAGATGCTCTTCTAATTAGACAGGGCAAGCAGTGCCCACATTGTATGTGTTCTCTGTGCCAGTGGCTGCATGAAACGCTTAGCGGTACGGCTTTTTTAATAGCGTTTTGGTCAACGCACTCAGCCAACATCTCCCCCTTTGTTTTAAACTGATAAGGGTTTACGAATTTGACGTCAAAACCTATGCGTGTCAGCAATTCTTCCAACCTCTGCAAGAAGTTGGGGTGTGTGGTTCTCGTACTGTGACTACCTATTCGCCTTCTAGTTAGTGGTGGATTGATTGAGATATAGCCATTCTCAGGAACGATAATGGTTTTAATACTGGCATCACAGTTAGCACTTCTCAGTGCGGAAATGCCCAATACGGCCATCGCCAAGAAGTTAAAGCTTCTCCCACGCATACTTATGTCCGTTCTGCCTTCATATGTTTTAATTATATGAGGAGAAATTGAATAGGAGAGCTCAGCAAATGGAGAAGACAACAAAGTCTTAATTTCTTCCTGTTTTGCACCATCTCCACGATAGGCGTGACTTACTAAGAGAGGCTTATATTCTGACTCTCCATTAAGGATATCAATAGCACCCACTGCACTATCAAGACCGCCAGAAAATAGGCAAACAGCATTTTTTCCTAGAAGAGTTTTGGCTTTATATTTAGCCTGCTTACTTATCTTAGGTTTAGGCAGTTCCATTGATGTCTGCTCAAAAGTGAACATCCATTGATCGCCAGTAAGAAAGTTCAAAATTGAACTCAACTCAGCGCTTTCTGCATTCCATATATTCGGTTCACTTACAGGGATGTGAAGGTGCATTTGCCTTGACCAAGCATTCTCAGCCTTCTCTCTTAACTCAAAAGTATCTGCTGCGGTAACAGCGGAAGCAATTGTAATTAAATCGATTGCCTTAGGCTCAACAGCAACTCCCAAGTCTCTTACTGTTTGCAGTAGTCCTCTGGAAGCTAAGCTGTGTTTTTTTTGATCATATTCGTGAGTGTGGAATAGTTGTACAGGGTGGCATGACTCTGAATATTCAGGTAGTTGGTTTGGATTATCATTGAAGTAAAACTTAGTCATCGAAACTCTCCCATTCTTCAACGGTCATTGCGATGGTATCAGCTTGAATCTTGGTAATGTTATTTCTGGTGATATTGCTAGGGTTGCCATTAGTGACCTTGTCTAGCTGCTCCTGAGCTATTACCTTGATAAGCTCCCTTAGCTCAACTTCCATGCTATGGTGCTTGCTAGCAGGTTCTACGTGGAACCAAGCCCTGCCCATGCCTTCAACCACATCTTGGAAAATCAAGTCAGTTAAATAGCAGCCGATGGCTTGTTGGATTACTTCTTCAGTAAAACTATTTGGATCGAAATCTTCTGTATCTGGTAGCGCTTCTTCCAGCGCGTAATCTAAGGCAATTCTCACAGAGTCTGAGTCAGCATTATCAGGAGCCAAATGTGAAGCAATTCTATCAATAGCTTGGTCAGTGGATAGGCCTTTCAAGTCATTTAAGGAAAGGCTTTGGTTGTTGACAGTAACAGTGTCTCCACGCATTACTCCAAGTAAACCAGTACCAGCCGTTATCCCACTAGCCAACCTTCGGCTTGTGGTTTTTCCACCACCAGAGCCTTTTTTAGAATAACTCTTTAGTGCTCGCCTTAGATCAGAGCTTGAACCTCCGGCCTTGGCATAATTCCCGAATTCTCTTCTAGCTCCTGCAAAACGGTTTGCAGGATTGGCAGTACCAGATGGTTTGCCGATTTCCTGCTGAACTTTTTCATTGTCGATTTCCTTGTCACCTTGATTTTCCCCGTCCGGGCCACCAGTATCTTGAGCTGGCTCAATTGTTACAGGCGGACTTTGTTCAGCCCATGACGGAATGAGTGGGCTCTGGTTATTAGGGCCAGTTGATGATGCTGAAGTACCCATTAATACCTACTTTTCTAATTCCTTGATAATTACATTCAACCACCTTTGCTTTGGCAGTCCCTTCACGTAAGTTAGTAGCGCCTTTTTACATTTAGGCTCTTCAACTGCTAGTAGTCTCGCGCCATATATGCCTGGGGGAGCTTTTGACCAATCACTTACAGTCCTGAAGTTTTCAATTAGTCCATCCATCACAGCTAAATAGTCTTCTCTTGGGGTCGCTGCTATGGCATTTTGGTTTGTATGGCTTAGTCTTTCCGTTTGTTTCATTAAATCCTTCACAAGCTTTTGAGCAGCGCCGGACATAACTGCATTCACTAGGCCCATGGGGATACTCTCTCTACTTAAGTATGCCGCTGGGGTCAGGTTCACATTTGCAAACATCGGTGGTAGCTTCGACCACTTGTCAAGAAAGGCTAAATCTAGCTTCCACTCTTCTGGTAAATCCATATCATCGAATTCAGCTTCTGGATCTTCCAATTGAGCCAGAATCTTTGGAGAACCACTCTCTGTATCAATCAACTGATACAGTTTGTTTGTTGCTTGAGTCCCCAAACAACGCTCAAATATCACCAATTTGGTAATGGTTTTCTCATCCAGCTGCATACCACGACGGAGTGCTGTTTTTCTTCTCATTTTCACCTGATTTAAGAGGCGTTTAACAATTCGAGGGTTCCCATTTATATTGGAGGACTCTGCGAGCAATGGAGCAAGTTGTTCGGCCACGATGAACTTACTTCTGAGTTCGTCCTTACCCTGAACATCTTGAACTTTATCAACGTCCAAAAGCTCATCGACTGATATGGGTGACTGCTTCCAAGATAGCTGAAGAGACTGCTCTAGGCTTTCCCTAAGCCCCTCAAGCTGGTCACTCGTAACGCCATGATCTTGAGCTGTCAACATCATCAGGTAAGCTCTGATTTCTAGAGTACCAGGTCTTGGAACGTGTACTGGGATTTGAATTAATTTATCTAGGTAGTCTGTTTGGTGGCGCTGCGAAGCTCCCTTGTGATATTCCGGCACAGCTAAGCGGATCATATCTTCGTCTGCCGCAATCACGAATGCTGTATTTGGTAAAAACAAAAATAGTCGTATCGCTTCCAGCGTCGAAATTGCATTAAATGGCGAGCAACGGTCCAAGTTATCGACATAGACTATGAGTGGTTTATCAAATTCACTCAACAAGTCTGAGTACGCATTGCGGAACTCTTTAATTTCTTTTGGGGGTGAAAAAGCCTTTTTAGGCTTTAAAATTTCTTTGTTATCTTTAGCTATCTGCTTCGCACCATCTACTGCATCCTTGGCATCACCAAAGTCTAGTTCGCGATCCTCTCCACCACTGAATAGCCCCATCAACTTCTGAAAACCACCCATGGTGGGAACGCCAGCTAAAGCTGCACCACCATCCATCAATAATCCCAAAGATCTAATGATGTCAACACGTCCTGCAAACTCTTTAGCCTTCTTGCTCAAGCTGGCGTTGTCTTTCGCTTGGTTTACCAAGGTAGATGCAATTGTCTCTAATAGAGCCGCTTTAGCATCGTCATAGCCTTGATACATCCATGCATCGAAATGGACTTGAATGTAGTCTTGCTTCTCTTCAGATATTGATTTTTTGGTTAGCTCTAAGATTGTTGATTTTCCTGCCCCCCAATCCCCAAAAACGCCAACAGATATTGGCATCAATTCCTTTTCGGTGATTAGATCCTTAATCGATTCGGCAGTTTCACTAAAATTTAAAAAGTCTAGTGAGGACTCTTTATCAGACCACATTTAAACCCCATTTTGTCTACAAAATAGCTGTTTTCAACACGCACTATTTTCTGACTTTTAAGTCAAGCCCCAAAACTAGAGCGTTGGAACCATCTTTATTTGTTAAGACTTCTATTTTATTTGCCCGTACACTGACTTCTTCAGGTAACTCATCTTTAGAACAATGGATTACAAACTGAGTTTTGGTATTCTTGTAGCGGCTAATTAGCCCTTCATCTATGTACTTTTCAACATCTAATGGCGTTGAAAAAATATCCATATTCCTTTGAAGCTCTTCGGTTTCCTTAGTGTTCATATCTTCCTCATTTCTGCCAAAGCTATAACAGTCTATATCAAACTAAATATTCTGTTATTAGGAAAAATAGGTCAAATGATGACAAAAGAAGTGTGTCCCAAATCAGAGTCTGGCAAACTTCGGGGCATTTTCGATTTAGGAATGGCAGCGTATCGATTGCGATCGCGGCTATTTTAGCATGAGACTTTATTACTCTCTCACAGTAGAGTTAAAATAAAGCTAATCTGGTAAATAAAACGTCGGAACTGATTGCCAGGACTTTAAGTGACTATAAGACAGGAATCGAACTACCTGCCAGTTGCATTTGATACTTATTATCCCTGCTGGCAAGCGAGGTGACGAGCTGGTAGCTATTGCAATAGCTCAGAACAAGTGCTAGCCACTGGACGATAAACCTAACTTTGAAAGACTCTCTTCTCCTGTCAACACTGGGTGATAATGAAAGTGCGGTTTTAGACTTTCAGCAAACTGACTGACAACTTTTGGAAAGCCACTGTCTCCAGCTTGACTCTCGTAAGTTGAAATAAACGTAAAATCTAGTATCTCCATAGAAGGCAACGTCAACCATGCGTGAATATTGGCCATATTGGTAGGTGAACAGTCTAAAATTGATGACTTGATATCATCCTCAGTTAACTCAAAATATTTATTTCCATCAAATGTAATAGATCCAATAGTGAATATTGGTGGCGCTCCGTAAAAATGTTCTACCGCTTTCATTAGTTGAGAATGAATATTTAGACACTGTCCTACGAGATCGGTGTCTTTTAGTGGGTTATATAGATAATTTAGAAAATCCAAGCAATTTTGAAGGTTTTCATCACTACAAAATTTCGCATCTAAAGCCTTAAAGCGTGTATCAGACAATTTAAGGTACCTTGAGCGCTCAATCGCCAATTCGAACTCTTCCAAATATCTCAACTTCTGCTCCTAAGCATAAACGCCCTATTAAGGTTTGAGCAACGCAATACTGATGCCGCCGCATACCACCTTCATCACCTAAACCAACGCATAGTCAAAATGCCACACGTGCCGAATCACTCTTGAACAATTTGTTATGTTCATAGCTACTCTAAATCAACACTAAGGTTACTATCATTTTGGCCAACGGTTGTAGATCCAATACAGACATCTTGAAACACCACCAGCAATTCCTCCAAGTAGGATCAATGCCAGACCTTTAAACCCGGAAGATAGAGCATAGCCTAACTGTATTGATGTACTTCCCCAGCCGTTGGATAAGCCAGTTGATATAGCTAGTCCGAAGAGAATGATCAAGATAAAGCTAGTAATACTAATTTTCCACATTTTCATTACCAGAGAGAAAGCGAATGCAATGTAGATTAAGACCCTCAGCAATTCGATGAAGCCATAGTTAGCCATCCCAGCAAGAACATAGTTAATCGATTCGGTTAAGCTTAAAACCGCACTAAACAGAGCAAATATGGCCGCCCCCATGAAGATTACTTGTGGTAAATTGCTAACTGAAAGGTATACAAACAATCGGTTAAACAGCTGAGTAAAGAGTTTCGTCAATTTGTGTAATGAAGTGCGTACAGGGAATCCTATTTTGATCATTACTTATTTTCCATTGCTCTTAGCGCCTCACCCAGTAGCTCTTCTGTACTTAGATTTTTGTTATTAGCTAGGCTCTTATCAACTGTTCTCAGTGCCTTATATTCTGTACTTGTACTTTCGCCATCGATGTCTTCTTGTCGACGTCCATATGCAATGTAAATGTTATGAAAGACTCGATTGCGCTCCTCTCCAGTACAATCTAAATTTGCCAATTGCTTTTCAGCACCTTCAAACATGATGTCTAAGCTATCATCTGTTTTGGCTTTACAGAAATGCCGATAGGCTGTATCAATGCTTGTCTCTGTAGAAACGACAAATTTTTTCGTATTCATTTTAATAATTTTCTCATTCACTTAGCTAGAGTAATACTAAATCTATCCATGTAAGATAATATTTCAATTTCATTTTTATAAACTTCGGTAAGTTTACGTTTAGCTTTATTATACGCCCCTAACTTTCCATACTTCTCCACGGACACAACTGTAGTCTTTGTCGATAATGATCCGTCATCACCATATACATACCACTTGGCCAAATAATGGAGTTTTTTTCTTCGAGGGTCTGATTTGATAGGTGCGTTCTTTTCTATTAGTTTCGGCTCTAGACTATGGGGTAATCGGGTAAACAGTTCAGGCTCATTCAAGACTCTTTTCCAAAGCTTTTTCCCCCACAACTTTATGCCGATTTCGTTCCTTAACCTAATAGCTTTCTTTAGACCTTTCTTCTCTCCAATACGGATATAACCAACCGATCTATGAAGAATTTTATCTTCGGGTGTATGGATGTGAATCTTAAATGCAGTCTCAGCTTTTGAGATAAACCTAAGACCAGTGTTTGTCTCGAAATTGGATTTCATGTTCTAAGCTAATTATCCGTATAATTAATTGATATTTAATCTTCGTATTTACTGAGTTTGGTCTCCAAACTAGTGATCAATTCCGGTAGTTTAGATACATACTCTTTAAGCATAGTTATTTGATGTTTAGCTAGGCTTCGCGCTTGTTCAAGCTCCCTAGTTGTCACTAACTTTGAAGCATCTCCTCCAATATTTTTCCAAAGTCCTGCATCAAGTCTCTGGTTTTTATACTGTAGATCACCACCTTGAGTGCGAAAGCCGGTATCGGTTTCTTTGATTGCGATACGCTCTTTGATTTCCCCAGCTCCAACGGTGTAAATTTTAAAGGGAGCTTCGACCTCGGGTTTTCTTCTCGAAGACATGGGAATTCCTGCAATCTTACGACAGGTCTTGCAAATAGGTTTTCCGCTTAGTTTTGCATTTTCTATACTTTTGTGGGGGTCATTACTAAACCAAAGGTGTTTACCACATAGTGAGACCCATTGGCTTTCTTTGTTCTTACTCACATCGTGGTTAATATCAATAATACAAGGCATGTATATTCCTCAAACCTATCATGGCATTACTCACTATCAGAAAGTGTGAAGGGACTTCTTTGAAGTATCGCGTTTAAGGGGTAATTCAATCATCAAATTTACTCGGATAATTTAGCACATCACACACGTGCTGTCGATTAATTTCTATCCAATCACGATTTACTGCACCCCAATCTATTATCTTAAACTCACCACCTTTAGTGTGTTCAATTTTAATCTCCAATTCATGAATAGCTTTGATAGTATCCTGTGCCGTTCTACGAGGCATATTCGTTGCTTCCACTATTGCTGGGACAGTGTTAAAACCTCTATCAATTAGATATGCAACTAACAAACGTCTCAGAAATGAGGTTTGAGTTTTACTCGGCTTATTATCGTTCATGCTATCCTTCTTCGTTAAACAAGTTTTTTTTGAACAGTATTCATCATCTTCGGTAGGTAGTAATTCCCATTACACTGTAATATCTTACGTCATGACCTAGTTAACAAATGGTTTTCATTTAACCTAGCCTAGGCTTAGTAAACCATCTATACAACTAGACCACGACACAAGTGACAACGTCACGCAAAACTCAACCAAATTACTTTATGTTCCCGAACATATGCTTTAAGCAATGTGAAGTTCCAATATGCTGGTACAGTCTGTGTGAACGTAGTTTGTTTAATAGATTCGGACTCTTTAAATGCTTTATGCAGTCTTCGACTTCTCCCCGAGTAAAGAAACTACTTGGCATATTAAAATTAGTCGGGTGTACTGCCAAGCACCTCTCATTATTTGAGTCGGTATAAGTCATTTCAAACTCTAATTCCGGGTATATTTTCTGTAGCATGTTGATCTCATATACATAGCCCATATACTCATGATCAATGAACCTTTCGTGAATGTTTACGTTAGAAAGAGGGGAGGTATTTCTAAAAACTTCCTGGTTGTGGTGATAGAGGAACCGCGCAGTTATGGTCCTATGTTTTCCCTCTTCAATGAAGTAAGCATCCTCAACTTTTGTAAAAGAAATACCTGGTTTTACATGATGATCTAAATAGTAATTTGGATTTTCTTTGAGTTCCATTAGGGCTCGCTCAATACGTTTTAAGTGACGCCCACCTAAACAGTCCCCCCACTTCATCGCATCATAGCCTTGGCTATGACCAACAACGCGCTCTAAAGGAATACTGCCAAATCTCTTCTCAATATGTGGAAATAGATAAATTCCTCTACCCGTCAGATAATCGTCGAGAGGGAGTAATTCCGTATTGGTGAAATAAGCCGGATTTAGTCCATTTAGCTCCAGTATATTTGTTTTGATTGCCATACTCAGTTCCTCGTTAGTTTTTAAAGGTTTTAGCCACCGATTCGCTGGTGGGCTAATGAGCATATCAAGCAAAATGTCATCTCTACTACCTGAAGTCCCGCTTTTTGGAAGTCCAGTGATCGTATAGATAGAGTCGATTTATTCACATACAACCCCATCACCATCTCTATCGTTCATATAAGAGTATGCAGGATGTGATCTTCTTACTGGTGCAATACCATTTCTGATAGCTTCCTTGCAAGTAATCCTACCGTTATTATCTTCGTCATACATAAGTAACGGGGCGGACTTTGAAACGTTTCTCGTGGTTTTTATACTTTCCTCAGCAGGTTCATGTACGATCATTTCAGTGCTTGTGCAGTTTCTTAGTACCGAATCTAACGTTTCCACTTCTCTGCGGTCTACACTTAGAGCGTATTTCAACTTTACCTCGACCACTCTATTAGCAAACCAGCATCTGTTTTTTGGGGTAACCACTCTCCAGCGTCCTTTCCACACTTACCGTTGTCACCACAACGGTTTACAGTAGGTGAAGCTAATGTAAGATTCAGGAGGTCACTGGCAAATTGAATGCGCCTTTCACTAGATTGTGAGCACATTCCGCTATCATGTGCTTCACTTGTTGACACTATATGCTCAATGTCTGTGTATCGGTCAGATTCAAAGTAACTGCCAGTATAAGGGCCATATATCAATCCCCCCATACTACTTACTATGTGATCTTCTACTCGTTGAGAATAGTTGTATTGTTGAGATTTATCGTATGGAGAACATCTATTCTCAGGTTTGACTATTAAACCCCGCCATATCTCGCTTGAATAAGCATCAAAAGAAACCAATAAGATGCTTGTAAGTACAGCTTTAGAAATTCTTTTCATAAACTTCCATTGATTATTATGGTACTGCAATATACTTGAATGCACTAAGCCCAAGCCTTTTGGCATTTGCTCTTGCTGCGGCCTTATTCTTGAATGGATAGATCCCATAACTAGCCAATGTATCTAGTGCCACATCTACCGAATCAATTAACCAAATATCACGAACACACGGAGGACTTCCAGATACTTTAACGTGAAATAAATCTCCATTTTCATCTAATGAAGAAATAGTTTTGGAATCCACATAATTTAGATCAATGTGAACTATCTCACCGTCACTTTTGTAAAACCTGGGATAATTATGAACTGTAACTAGAAGATATCTCATACTATATATTTGCCTTTTGTAGTTAATTTGTCATCGTTTAATGATTGACAGGCGGTATTGTCTCATAGCTAATGTGGTATATTTTTGCATTCTATTAATAGGTGTTCGCATGCACATAACTGTATCTAGTTCTGATAAAAATGTGGACTCTGAACATCACACTTTTGAACAACCTTCCTTGCTGCTTAAAAATCGTATTAAAAGCCCAGAAGCCCAATCCAAATTAAAAATTCTCCGTCTTTCTGATTCAGTACTCAATTGCCACTGTGTATCACCACCAGCCACAATGTATCTACGTAAAAGGGGGGATTACATATTCATGGTGAATCATTATGAGCATGGCCAACATCTGAAAAATTGTCCCTTGTACTCAGACATAAAAGGTTGCAGAGAAGCGGTAAGTAGAGATATTTCGCCTGAGTCCGAAGAATCAGATTTTAATACCTTTATTTATCACAGAGCTTTCCCTTCTACAGGAACTGATTCAACTAATCCAAAGTCAACTTCAACACGAACGCCCAGTGTACGGCATGGAGAGAGTAAGTTAGAAAGGCTGTATTATCATTTATTAACCGACACACTAACAAATTGGCATTTCTCCGGAAAATCTATGTCGGCTGAACAGCACTTATTCAAACTTAAGAGCTCTGCCAATAAAATCCTCTTTGGAAGTAGTACTCTTGATAAATACATATTTATCGGACCAACAGGTTTGAGATACGCTTTTTCAAAACTCTATCGTAAAATCGGGGCTGGGTGGAAAGGCCCTGGACGCCCACAAGCATTTTGCATGTTCATCACCAATACTATTGAGTTAAAAGAACATTCTTTAGTAATTGATGACACGTGTCTGTCGTTTACCCGTTTGGTGAGCCCTTTAGCCAAATCGGCACTTAAAGAAGTGGAAGGACCTTATTTCGTCTTAGCAACCTTATGCCAAATGCACTCTGAAAGAATTAAGCTACACACCGTTTACATCCAACCAATCGTTTCATTGACAAATCAGGTACCTATTACTTCATCATTCGAACGCAGGGTTTTTACCGCACTAATATCTAAAATCGATAATGGCTCAAAACGTTACAGTATTCAGAAAATACTAACCACTCAGATGCAAAGAAACACTTCGGACTACTCCACTCCGAGCTTTATCTTGCAACTGAAGAATAATCATGGAAAAGTGATTTACCGGAGTATGGTTCAAATTGACGATTCGATTTATAACTTAGATAGATTTAGTCGCTCACCCATTTCTCTATGGCGTGTTAACCACTCAATGACAATATCCCCTGATGAGCCAGTAGATATTGCCACAGAAAAGATTCTTTAAACTATACGAGTTTTGACGTTACTCGAGCTCATTCGGTCAGACAGAGATCGACGTTTAGGGAAAACAACTATCAAGAACAAAATCGGCACCGTTAAGCAAATTAGAGTACCGAACAAACGATACACATAAGTAGAAACCTCAACGTTCTCACCTTCTTTTCCTTGCACCTGAAGTTTGAATATTTTTTCCCCTAACGTCCTCTTCAAAAGTATGTATTGGCCCATCATCGTAAAGAAAAAGAACACATAGAAATAACCTATGCTTTGGATAGTCAACGCATTTAGATCAAAGACGTAAAACTCTAAAATACCGAATAACAAGCTAATCAAACAATAGTCGGTTACAAATGCCAATAATCTCTTTATCACGTACCAACTCCGTTTAATAAAATATGTTCTTTAACCCTATTGATACAATCAATGTAAACATCTTTGTCAGTCATATCATCGACTTCACCCTTCCTCTTGATGAGTGCTTTCATATCTGGGAACGACAAAACCTGTCCTAGTGCAATATTCAATTCATCATAAGGTACTGAATCACCTAATGCCTCTTTTACTTTTCTTCTGACATGAACATCTTCGGCATCACTAGCTAATGACCATACTAAGCCAGGAGGTAACACCGATACGATAGGTTGAATAATTGGCGCTTGTATTTTCTTCAGCTTACCTATGTACAAGAGTCCGCGCCCCATGCCATTTAAAATTCCAGCTTTACCGACATACGATTCTATAGATTCAAACTCATCATCTGTTAGCTTAAACTGTTCCTTAATCACCCGTTCTGTACCTACACCTGGGATGTTGCAAATGAAGGTATTAGTAGCCAAGTCGCGGATAGATGGAGGGAAAGCTTCGTACATCTGTGTCAATAAAGTGATGATCTCACGATACTTACGCGCTGTTTTTACTTCTTTATCAAAGTTTTCATCTAACTCAGGACATTGAGCCTGTTCGTATTCGTCTTGGAAGTAATACTTGGGTAAAGGCTTTTTCGCTCGAGCAATTCGAAGTGCACGCTTATAAAACACAGGATCTGCATCATTTTTTACATCATCTTCATGTACCCAGAAATGCCTTTGAGCTAGACCTTTTGCAAGAATAAACCATGCATTTTTCATCGCTGCTGGGGCGGAATCTACAACTGGTTTAGCGTTTACAAACAGCATTGAAAGGTCAGAGTAATCTACCATCGGATATGAGCCTAAAATTGCGCTATATCGATCTGTCATCAGCTGCACTGAAGCACCAATTAGGTCCAGTAGTTTTTCTCCTCCAACTTTGAAAGAACCCATAGCGCTTTGCTGTTCAGCCGACTTTACCTCTTTGGGTAAGTCAGAGATCAGCGGCCAAATATACCTATGAGCTATTTTTGACAATCTTAGGAAATATTGTCGTTGAGCGTTAGATATACCTTCTTCATTCGATGCTTTGTATAGGGCATTACGGGCGTTTAGGTAGCTGTACGACGACTCGCTCTTTAAATGTTTTTGTACAAGATGGTGAGCAAGCTCTTTCTGTATTTTATCGACGCCGGGTTGCGAAGGGTCAATTTTCCTAGGCTGTGAAATAGCCTTTGCTACCATACTGTCAATTATTGCTGAAACACAGTTATCAAGTTGTACGTGGATTGGCTGTTTCGAGCCACCATTGACTATCTTAGTAACAAAAGCAGTCGCAGTGTTGTTCTCCGGCTTAGCCAATTTATTGTAACCATATTGTGGCTCAAGCATGTTGTAAGCGCTTGTCTTTTCATTGGCAAGACTGATTGCCCCTACTTTAGCTCTATCCTCTTTCTTCAGGTTTGCCCTAACAGTTTCGGCAGTGAATAATATTGACTCACCATAGTCGACCCCCGCAATAAGAGGCAACGATGTCGTTCCAGCTAAGAAATGCATTGCCCTGGTTAATACACCAGCTTGAACTGACTTACCAGAACCCATAGATCCACTAACTAAATTCAAGTGATGTGACTGTGTTGAGTCAAAGTCAATAGGCCATGGCTTGCCATCAGGTGTGATATAGAGCAATACGCCGGAGTCCCACGGCGAGGCAGGACGTATGATTGGAGCGGACGAGAAGGCTGTTTCAATACTGTCATTACTCGCTCTCCCAACAGGCCTTGAGCTATAGCCAGGTAAAGAGGATAAAAGGCCCTCTATAGGAAATGAGCACATACGTTGCCTTTCCCCTCCCCAACCTCTAAGTGCACTTTGTACGGCTTTGAAACGTGTATTAGTTTCCGTTTCGTTATCACCCCAAACAGTCACCGACATATAACACTCTACTGCACACCCTCCTTCTTGAATGAACTTTGTTGTCTTATTACAGGCTTTCAGAATTTCACTTGATATTGGGTTAGTTTTAGCAACGAATGTGGTGAGACTCGATTTAGTCATTTTAGAGGTTTGTATACTTTGGGAGCCAGAAACCAGAGTGTACGATATACGCATAGGAACATCTCTGTTAACACGGTTTATAAAACTCCTCATTAACATAGGCTCATCCCCGACTAAGTAACGCTCAAGCGTGGTATAGCAGTGACCATTGAAAAACTTAAAGTCAGGTCTTTTAGCATCCTCAAAAGGCTGTTCTACTATCTGCGAATGTATGGAGCTATGCCCAATCTCATCAGTATCAACCTTGTAGGTATGATTGCTCATTATTTTAGGAGATGATTCTTGTCGTGTGGAAGGTTTCCAACGGTCCTGGTTTTCAAAGTCTCGGTATAGAAGATCTCTGATTTCCTTTAATGCACGATGAGACTCTAGTTTTTCGAATAGAACGTACTCAGAAAAAATATTAGTCATTTCTGTAACAAAAGAACGATGCTGGTCGTAAATCTGCATCGTTTCTACCCAGTGATTCTGGGTCTTAGAGCTACTGCTTAAACTGTGACCATATTCATCTGCCAATTTTTTTCTATTTTCATTACCCTCTTTGATGTTTGGTCTATCAAGAGTTTGGGGTGTCGTAGTCAATACAATATAGGTCATCTCTGGCTTAATTAGCTGAGAAATGAGGCTCTTTTCAGTCTTGTTTAACTTCTCATTTTGGTAGCCCATCGTTTTTGATACAGAGTCCACTGTATTAAGACACTTGTTCACAAAGCTCTCAGAACGACTTGAATCAATATCGATAACAAAATCTATTCTGTTTCCACTGTCTGTAAAATTTTGTCGAGCTCTACTTGCCATAAAGTCAAGTATGGCAAGCTCCTGCTTATTTGAGTAGAACCTGTAAGCCCCGTTCAACTTTAGTAGGGTAACCATTGAACCATCGTGAGTTAGCAGTGAGTGAGGGTCAATGCTTGATGTTGTTTCTAATTGACAAATCTCATAGGGTTTATAGGCGATTAGATTCGCTAAAAATGAAAGAGCTCCCATTAGATAGTTAACCTCTTTACTTTCTTCGCAATAACTGGTTGAGTATCCACTCTTCTTGTAGATAGGGCTGTGATTAATTCACTCATTTGAGCTTTCTTATCCGCATCATCTAGCTGTTCAATTTGATCTAGTTTAATGACATCCTGTACCCCAAACGAGTTATGAAACTGTGAGTTAAGCTTTCCGAACACATTCAAATCTTGAAGCTTTTTGTATGTCTCGGGCATTTGACCATCTGAGAAAATTTCTAGCGGTTCAATTTCCATTTTCTACACTCCGATATCTGGCATTGCGCCAAATTTTTCTGCAATAATATTGGCTTTTTTTACATCTTGGCTACTTAACCAAACCCTTGCCGCACCGACACCAAACCCACCGCCGACGAAACCTGCTTTCATAAACGCTTCCGCAAGTTTGGAGCAAATAATCCTGTCATATGCTCTGAGGTACACTCCCAGGCCAGTAGCTTGTTTTTGACTTCCTAAGTGGACTTTATCGGCTAAGGCACACCAAATATTTTCACTGACCACACCTTTAGAGTAACTATATCTATTTTTTGATAGGTCTATTTCAGGCCTTACATCCAACTTACCAGCATTAGTTTTCAGGCCTCCCAAAATTTCAACCTCACAGTAACGTAAAATATCAATAACCTCTGGAAGAGCAGCCCATATTCTCGTTGTAGATTTCACACCTTCGATTCCAAAGGTAAAACTTTGAGCTCGCTTTGGGTCGATAGACTTTACTTTGATATTTAGAATTGCAGCAGTATTTTTATGGAGGTTCTTTAAACCTATTATGACTTTTTCTGTATCAGGGAGTAGTACTTTGTTTTTATATCCAGCAACAATTGGCCCATCGCTACTAAACGTAAATTCTTCCCAATTGTTATCCAAAGGAAAGTTTTGATTCATTAAGTATTCGAAATGCGCAACCCTTGGTAAGGTATAATGATAGATCTTTCCGTTTGCAGACTTTACAGTACCTTGGAATGACTGATACGCATCATTTAATGCCGCTTTAGCTGAAGCGTCTGCGAGTTCACTTATATTTAGTAGTTCAGAAGGTAGGAACCCTTGTGATTCCAAGTATTGTGGGATTTCACCACCAAGGCGATATCGAAGGTAGTCCGGATTAAGTTCGAATTTACCCTGTAGATCTGCAGCAATTGACTGAACTAGCTTTGCTAAATGTTGAATACCTTCAATATCTTTTTTAACATTCAACTCCCTCATTATCTGTTGTAAAGACAACCTTAAATATTGCGACGAACGTAAGTTAGGTACTTTGTAGAGGGCTTCTTTTTGAAATATAGAGTGTTGAATGTTAGTTACCCAAATTGTAGACATCTCCAAATCAGAATAGGAACTAAACTCCTTCACCTTGCCATCGACACAAGAGAATCCACTCCTAGGTTTTTTTTCATCGTTGAATATCGCTACGCCATATGTGTTCATTAATATCCTATCCTTCTAAACTAGAGATATGGTTGTTCACTATTTCTGGCCAATTGTTTGGGTCATAGAAATCTGAAAAGAAGTCTTGGTTCCTACTCCACTCCTCTATCTCTCGAGAAAAGGGATCTGGAGTAAACAGCAACCTTAAATGAGGGTACTTTAACTGACGTTCGGAATACTCTTTGTCATCCATAGCACGAAAGTCTTCAGCTAGTGCCCTAATGTTGGTTATTTTGTACACTTGACTTACTTGCTGCGCCGTAGCAGAAAGAAGCTCGATCCAGAGCCCTGTATCGCGTGCAATACGCAGAAGCGTAGTACCGCATTTTTCTGGACCTTGGATTTTTGCTAAGTAATTTGCAACCCAAGATATTCGAACGTAAGCATTGAGCTCCTCCTGGGTCAAAGAGGGACAAAAAACTAAAGTGGCAAGTTTATTATCTGCAACAAAACCCAGATGTTCACACATATGACATAGAGGGCATTTACACTCAAAGTTAATGATTTCGTTATGTTTGTGATTCCCATCCTTGTGATGAACATGTTGATACTTTTCTGAACGAAAATGGCAATCAGTACATCGATAGTCAACATCTGATAAAAACTCCACCCTTTTTAGTTGAAAGTCTTTATCATCAGATGGTTCTGGTGGTTCTGATAAACGCCATTGATGGCTTCTACTAACACCTATGAACATTACTCACCTATATATGTCATTTGTGGATATTTTACAATACCCCAATTATCATAATAATTGGGATGATTAACAAGGAATAATTTGGAGAGGCGTTAAGTAAGCGCTTATGCCAAGATCGAACTGAGTACTTTTCCGATTGATATCTTTATAACGTGGGCTGGTGAACAGTAGAGGATGGCGAGCGATTATGAGTAAGGATGTGGCTTCTTTCTTTATCTGTTGCTTATAAATGCTGATGTTTCGGGTTATCGATTTATGCTACGCCATAGCTGTTTAATAGTGGCATTTGTATGATGCTTGCGGTTAGTGAACCATTTCCGATACAAAACGCCATCGGTCTCACCGATATTACCTTGATTACCTGCTAACCAAGCTCTATGCAACTCACTTCTAGCAACCAGCCGCCTAAAACTTCTTGGCAAGAAAAGCTGCTCATACCCAACAAAATAGGCTCGCTCGCATATCAGTTTATATACACTTGTCATACAGTTTTCCTTATCCAGTTAATGTTTCTTTTTAGGTTTCAGCAGCGTCTTAACTAGCTTATCTATCTTACGCTTCTGCTTGTACATGGGCGGTTGTATAGGGCAACATCAAAGAGATCACTTAGCTCTCCAACAGCATCACCAGTTTTAGTCGGGTTTACTGACCTTTAAGCACCACCCACGGTTCTTCTAGTGGCCATAGTGTCACATCAACCGAGTGTCTAGTTCTTATGTTGAACATGGCTCCCTCTTTGTTATCAAGTTGTTCTGATGGCATTAATCCATTTGAATCGCCTATTTTGACCGTTGTCATAAGCATGTAGGAGTAATTCAATACCTTTTACACAATCTAGTTGTTTACAATGTCATTTTTTGCCGTTTTTTCCGTAGATAAAACCATACACTGCAGTAATAAAAGCGAAAATGAAGAACCACATTAAATTTTCATTCTCGATTAGAGTTTCTAGAGAAAAATCTAGGACAAATCGGACTAAGAAATAGGCACTAGCAAGGGCTGAAACGTTAGTAATAAAGTCCGCGAACTTCCGGTGGTTAGTTTTTGGTTCTGGCATGTTTGTTTCCAATATTGATTACAGTGCTTGAACGGGTTCTTCTAACCATTCGAATAAAAGAGCTTCATCCAGTTCAGGAATAGGTACACCTCGTTTCATTACCAATCTGTAAATTGCCTTGCATTCGCTGTCATGTTCGGACATTAAAGACTGCGCTTTACCCAAGGTATCTATATCGGGTTTACTCGGTAATGCTTCGGACACCGCACTAGCTTGCGCTTTCAGACCTTTAAGTGCATTTGAATATCGTTGTCGTTCGCTTTTGGTTAACATCCTGATTTCCTTCTTCGTTAATCACACTCCTGTTAAAGGCACTCTACTGTGTTATAAGTACCTTTTGCACAAGCTTGAAGTTTCCTAATTGGCTTTTTTGCTTTTTCGAGGGGTCGGCCAAGCAGGTTTGCTCTTGTCTTCACCCGACAGAGGAATAGATGAGGCATTAGTTTTACGGCCAACTTTCATCAACCTTTCAGATTCTTTTGCTACAAGTTTTCTGTGTTCTTTTTCGACTAAATCCATGTTCATTATTCCTATTCTGCTTTAGCGGTAAAATCTGAGAGTGTCTGAGTCACAATATGACTTGTTTCTTCACCATTACCATAGGTATTTACATTCTTTGGCTTAGAGAGCGTAAAGGCCATTAACAATGTACTTAAGTCGTTAGCATCAACAACGCAATTACCTTCACTATCTGCATTTTGTAAAGCCGCAGCACTTAGCCTTTCAAATGCGTCATTAACGCCTTTGGTGTTTACGTCTACCATCCGATGTTTCCTAACTAGATTTAGATTGTTCAGTTGCCATTAGATCAACACACTTCGTCAACTCGTTTAATTGGTTGCATAAATTGCTAACATACACGAGATCCATTAGAGCGTAGCCATTTAGAATATCTAGCGCTGCGTCTTCACTTTCAGATTCAAGAGCAATTAGTGCTTTCAATGCTAATGTTTCCGTTGGATAGACTCGTTTTATCCATTCAGCCTGTAACTGATTAAACTCATCAATAGAAATGCTTGCCGAACCGTTTTCACGTACACGCTTACGTAGAGTGCTTATCATGTTCGTCATTTCATTTTCCCATCACTTATTTGTGTTCAATATCTGCTTCGGAGTGAACTTTATATTTCTCATCACAGCTATCACAGGTAAACACTTCACCCGCAGGGTTGCCAACGAAACCAGATTCTATTTCACCGCAATGTGGACACTCCAATTCAACGCTTGTAGCGAATAACATTGTCTGTACTTTCAAGTTTTCCGTCATCTCGATTTCCTCTATATCTTCAGGCAGCTTACGGCTGCGAATCGGTGGTTGTTTACACCGCTTTGCGAAGCACTTTGAAAAACCGACTAAAAAAGCTTCCTGCTTCTGTCAAAGGCACTCTTAATAAGTCTAAGTACCTTTTGCAGAAACCCATTTTCCTATTCTTCATCACCAGTGTACTGTTCACAGCAATCAGGGCAAACCAAATCTCCGCCTTGCCAAACGCACTGTGATTGACAGTTTGGGCAGAACAACCCCGACAGTTTCGATTCATTTTCCATTAAATTTTTTCAATGCCGCTATTGCGGCCTATCCTTTTTGTGATTGTGTTGGTTCAAGTTTCGAGTGAGAAAAACCCACAACATGATAAAGAAAGCAATCCAACCACTCGCAACAACGAACCATGTGATTGGATTTGGTGCGCGATCAAATACATTTGATGCATCAAATAACATTCCTGCGGCTTGAGCAAAAGTCAGTAAGCCCATTACAATTAGATTGATCAATAATCCAATAGCTACTTTTGCATTCTCGCCCATCTGCATAAATCTCCTTCAATTTTCCTGCTGTGGCTGGCTAGATGAATACAGCTCTAGCCATCGTTTAATTTCATCAGCTTCGATGTTTGTTAGTTTAAGGATATATTTGTAGTTTCGTAATTCTGAACCTTCAAAAACAACATCTTCTAGTTTATGACGTACAAAGAGATTATCAGCATTTATGCCTATCATTAAGTCGTGTTCCGGTAGTGGTCTAACAAGCGATATGACTGCGCCGCCATGTGATTTAAGTTCCTCTAAAACGACCATGATGTTTCCCATTACTGTTTCGTAAACATTGAGCGCAGGTGCTCTAGCTCCGCTCCACCAGCTTCAACTTCTGGTTCTAGGCCAAGTGTGTTCATCATTTCGACCCACTGATGAGGGTCTAATTCATCACCCATTGCACCCATGTCGTCTTTATCTTCGGCTGGAACTATCATAACCAAGTAGAATTCGTCATCTTCCTCACCAATGACATCTTCCACGTAAATACGTTGACCACTTTCTGAAACATAAACTGTATCTGGTGTAGGTCGTTTTCCGTGTAAGTTTCTCATTTGTAGCCTCTACTTAGATTGAATAGCTTCGATGAACTTGATACGCCATTGGTTTAACTCTTTCGTTGGAGCGACATAAGATTCTCCATCATCAGCTTGCCCTCCGATTTGCAATGCTCGCTTCCATCCATCAGGATCACTCAGGGCTGTTGAATGTTCTTCCATTGTTAGATTGGTAAGTTCGAACAACAAGTGCTCTAAATCCTCTCTACCGACGGTACGATATATGTGGCGCAGAGCTGCTATACGACTCTCATTGTCGTTTAACTTCTTCATGAGTTGTTTTGCGTTACGAGTTCTTTCTGTGGACTCTGACGCTCTAGACAAGACAGAAAGTTGTTGAGCTAACTCAAGCGATTGAGTAGCACAATATAGGCTTTGGTCATGGACAACTTGTTCGTATGACATATCACTTACCTCGCTAATTTCATATTGAGGATATGATAGCACACTACAGACGTGCTGAAAGTTGTTTTTTATCCAATTCTTATCTACCGCTCCCCAACTCAATATGCGGTAACAACCGCGATTATATTGTTCAATCTCAATTTCTAATTCATTGAGAGCCTTAATGGTATCCTGAGCGGTTCTGCGTGGCATTCCTGTTGTTTCTATGATCAGCGGTACGGTGTTTTTGCCCGTATCAATTAAGTATGCCACCATAAGCCTACGAAGAAACGAGGTTTGTGTTTTGCTTGGTTTTTCAGTCATGCAAGCCTCAAATAACAGGGTTTGATAAGAGTTCTGATACGGTTTCTTGCTGGTTAAACCAATGATAGGTATCAGAGCATCGCCACCTCATAGTTTCTGCCATGTAGGGCATAATGTAGGCAAGATTCTGGTTGTTGAATACTGGCTCATGGTGACCGCAACGATTCCTAAACTTCCTGATGACGTAGCACGCATCTTTAAGCTGTTTTCGTAGCTCTGGTGCAGTCAAGGTTTGAGGTGCATTAGGAAATACATCATTGATATATGGCTTCCAAATACGCCCATCGTGGCGTTTGGTTAACATGTTCTCAAAGAATACAAATTTTAGTTCAGGCAATAGTTTACCTACACCGTTATAGCCACCCGAAAGCGCTTGATTCAAAGTATGTTTGTCTTGATTATTAAGTGAGTTCACAAAAACCGAGTTAGTAGGCCAATCTTGTCCATACCGCTTTGATAACGCCTCGGAGATAGCATTGCGCAGCGCGACTTCGTAGATATGTAATGGAAAGAAAAATCTTGAGGCCAACTGAGCATTCCACTCATAGAGTTGAAGCGCGGTAATTGGACAGTCAGCTCCTTGAGCTGCAATAATGGCATTCCGGTATGTAGAAAACCGACTCACCGACAGAGTTTGTTCAATAGCATTGTGAGGCATTGAAGCTCCTTGAATATCGTTGGTTATTGACCTGCAGGGCAAAATGGCCTAATATACGTCTTGAGAGCTTTGGATATCCCTGCTTCGGCAGCCCACCAAAGACATATGATAAAGAAAAGACCTGCGCTTAGCGCAGGTCTTTTCGTTTTTAGGGTACAGCAATGTATTTAAATGTCTTCAACTCCAGACGCTTGGCATTCTCTCTAGCAGCAGCTTTGGTGATGAACGGGTACACTCCATTAGCTTCTAACTTATGCAGTGATTCTTCTACCGAGTCCACTAACCAGACATTACCCACACATGGTGGCGTGCCGCCAATCTTCACATGGCTAAGGCCTCCATGCTCATCAATGGATGAAACCGTTTTGTTCTCAACATAGTTCAGTTCGACTTCTACAATTGAACCGTCAGTTTTATAGAATTTGGGAATGCGATGCCCCGTTGTCAGTAAATATCTCATAACTTATCTCTAGTCTCGAAATGTCCATTGGCGAACTTTTTTCATGCGGTTAATTCGCGCCTCTTTTGCTTGCTCTCTCTTCTCCCACCATTGTACAAGCGGGGAATATTGAGACAAATCCATCGCCAGTACCTTCATTATGGTGTCTACGGAAAGTCCACTTGTAAGGCAGATATCTTTGATGCTGATGTCTGATTTATAGGCTTCGATGACGTATAAGCGAGTTAGACTTTTTCTATTAATGCCTATTTCTGATAGCTCAGCATTGGCTATGAGTTTGTCTACATAGCGGTTGAGCGTATAAGGAGCGTAATTGACGGCTCCACCAGCCTTTGTCCCTCGTTTTTGGATTCCGAAGGGCTGGAATGTATCGGGATTCACAATAAATAGAGCTGTAGGACACAACCCCAAATAGCTATCAAGCGGTGAGGTTAAAACTTGTTCTGCCTTGAGTAACATTATGTACTGTTCAAGCGACTGCTTTAATCCATCGTGTGAAAATAGAACTGGCCTTTCTCGCCCGTTATACGCTCGTTCTGCATCGATAATGAATAGCTCATTTAGCTCACCGTTTGCTGATATAAAGTCGCTCACAACCAAAGTGGCTATTTCTATTTCGCGCATAGCCGCGGTTGTCATCAATTGAATAATAAGCTTGTTCACCAATGTCCAAGGGTTCGCTCGGCTCAAGTTGCTCGTAACCAATTTTTTGAGTTCATTATTCGATAGAGGTCTTCCGTCCAAAGTTGCCTACCAACGCAATATTACTACTATTAATGCGTTATTATGGCAGTGTTTGTACAAAAAGACTACAACTTAACGTCTCAAATCGAGCTAAGTCAGCTAGTTATAAGGTTCATAGGAAACTCACCTACAGGGCGTATTACGCCACTAGGAGGATTTGTCTGCTTCAAACTGAGGAATATGAATCTTCACCTCTTCGAGAAACGCTGCGTGATCGAGACGCTTCACATAGTAGATGGTTTTTGTGTAATAAGCGGGGACACGTTTATCAGGGCAAACCTCACCTTTAGTGTTGTGCTTCATGGCATACATGTCCTGATGCACTTTGCGTTTGATACCCAGAAATGTTTTCCAAAATGTAGTTGGTATTAGCTTGTCGTCGGACAACCTAAAACCAGCTTCGTTAACGGCTTTCGTCCACTTGTCGATCAGTTCTCTGTATTCTTGATAAGTCATCACTATCTCAATGTGAATTACGCTAGAAAAGCAGGATTGTACCAAACGTCATCGGTCAGAGAAGAGAATCGAACAAACGACTGTTTGATGTATTGGAGAATGGGTTCGATTGAGATCCAACGTCTACCTGTGACCTCACAAGCTTGAGCCGTGGTTCCCGAGCCACCAAAAGGGTCTACGACTAGGCCACCAGCAGGGCAAAGATATTTGACTAGAAACTCTGCCAGTCGATACGGCATCTTTGCGCCATGAGTTGGCATTCCATGTTTTTTTGCAAAACGATTGACCGCTTCGTTATATTTGCACTTATTCGCAAAATAAAGCGTGTTTGAGGCTAGCTTGCCTTTTTCCAAATCGCTGTTGCTATAGTCACCGACACTTTTGCGGTGTGCTCCGTCAGAATTCACGGCGGCGGTACGTGTTCCCCCGTTGCGCACGAATGCCTTGTGACGGTCACTATGAGGAAGTAGGACACGCTGATTGTTGCTTTGTAGCTTCAAGGGGTTGTTTGTGAAGTGGAGACAGAACTCGAAAGAAGCTTTCAACATGTGACGATTTAACGAAGTCCATGCGTAAGGTGTAGGCGCTTTATTGCTCTGCCATATCAGACGATCGACAAGCCATAATCCCGCATCTTCCATCTCAATGATGAGTCGTTCTATATGGGTCTGTCGCGCTGGCATCCCTTTGTGAAAGGAGTCTTGTCCGACATTGAGACAAATGCTTGCCCCATCAGCCAATCGTGGCGAGATTTTGTCAATGATGTTCATAATGAACGCTACCCACTCTTTCGCTTGGCTTGTACCGCCGTAATTTCGGGATTGCTGTAGTACATAAGGAGGTGAGGTAAGTACTAAATCAATATCTTCATCGATGATGTCATTGCCAAACACACTCTCACTCTTTGAGCAGATCATGATCCCCAATGACGTGGACATGGCTACAACACTTTTTGCTTCTTCAATGGTGTGAAGCTTATCTTTGGCACTTCCGCAAAGTTCCCAAACACCTTTATCTACTGTCGGAGGACATTAAAGTTTGAAACTTTTCTATTTCCGAAGTGCGTTAATATCGTGGCTAAAAGAACCCAATACTGACAATAAAGATCGACACTTAGATTCAATCAATGTGGCTATCCAACGAAAGTGTGACAACAAAGTTTGAAACTCGCTTTTGGACAGAAATGAGTTAGAGCCGACCAACGGCTCTGTGCCATTTGCGGACGTTGTTAACGCCTAGGTCACATGCTGCGCAAACTAAGGCACGAAGAGTTTGCTAAACTGCCGAAGGCAGAGCAAACCGAGTGACGTGTTAGCAGTCATGTGCACCGACTTGTTAGATTTCATTTAAAGAGTTAATGCCCTGTTCATGTAGTTTATTTAAACCATCTTTCATTGCTTTAACTTGCTCTATTGAATGACCCTGCCAGCTTGATACTTCACCTACAACTTTAAATGAATGGATTGAACGATATGACATAGTTGGATTCCCTGGGAACTTTCTATCCGTTAGGTCAGGATCATTTTCAATTGGACCTGTTGGCTCAACCAAATAAATTCTTTCGCGACCATTACCTAGGGCAAGCTCTGCTCCCCAAATGGCAGCATCTAGTGTAGCTGTCAAAAATATATACTTAGCCTTATTATTTTGTCCAAAATTTGAATTAAACCCTGTTTCTATAAGATCTCCCAATTTAAGATCTGCTTTGGTTCCATGAAAAAACGTTTGAGAAAAAGGTTTTGCATTTTTTTGGGCATTCTCAGTCATATCTTTTTTCCTAGTTATGGTTTTTATACTAAATATTGCGAAATTATAGCTAACATGAAATCTAACGTTTTAGTATTTATTTACACATGAGTGTAAATAAATCATTTGTTGAACGGACGGCGACTTGTGAATCACTGTATTGGAATCATTTATGCTAATGGAATTTGCTTTTTTAAGCCTGAGGATGATTGATGACGTTATCCGATTTATCTTCATCATTGCATTCCATTGTCACTGTCGTTCAGTCGATTAATGGTCTTAATTTACGTTACTTTTCTGGTTAATTGCAAGTGTATTTTTTACACACGCAAGCGCCAGTCTATCAGGCGGCATTCAGTCTAATATTTGCGTAAATGGTTTGACGTCATCATTGTTTAACTTGAATCCAATCCTCTTATCTGTTGCGTTAAGGGGAGCACGATAGCGACGAATATCAATTGCCCTTGATGGCAGTGCGAGCAAACCCAATGCAGTTTGGTTTCCACGTTATCCATGGCGATTTTATCGGTTAAATCACGGCACTGTGCTCGAATGAGGGGGATGCGCTTGTTACGACAAGCATTGGCTAAAAAGCCATAATGGCGAATACGCATAAAGCCTTTAGGCAGGACATGTTGTAAATAGCGCCGAATGAACTCATCCATACTTAAGGTCATGAATTTGGTTTTATTGTTGTCACGATAATCCTTGTAACGAAAGCGCACACGACTGGCGTTATAGTTCACTAATCGTGATTCAGATAAGGCACCTTTGCGGGTATAACGTGCAAGATAGTGCAAGAGTTGATGTGGGTAGACACAGGCTTTGCTGTACACGCACCAAGTGGCGGGTAATGACGGTAGCGCTATGGATTGTGCCTTGAGTGCCGCTATCATTTTACCTCGAAACACAGTGGATAAAGCCTTAACAGGATAGAGATAACCTTTAGTGATAGGTTGCCACTGCGATTGTCGATTGAGGCTACCTGCGGGGATTAAACAATGCACATGAATATGTTGGCTGAGGTTTTGCCCCCAAGTATGCAACACACAAGTCATGCCGAGTTGACCCTGATGACGATGGGCAGCGAATGTCATGAGTGTTTGCCAAAGGCTCTTAAATAAACAGTGATAAAGCACGTTAGGTGCATAGTGTGCGATTAGGTTAAGTTCATGCGGTAAGGTAAACACTAAGTGAAAGTAAGGGCAAGGTAGCAGTGACATCGCTTGTTTGGCAATCCAAGCTTGCGTGGCTTGTCCTTGGCAGCGAGGACAATGCCGGTCTCTGCAACTACAACTAAATTGCTCCTCATGACCACACTGGTCACAACGCCACTGTTGATAACCGAGTTGTCCTGTTCTACACGCCAAGATATGTGCACACACTTGATATTGTTGACGGGTTAATCGGTGCTGTTGTTGGTAATGCGGTAATCCTTGGCTGAGAATATCCGCCAGATGAAGCGGTGGCATGCGTTACTGCAAGTTGGCTAGTAAATCAACGCCCCCATGCCCAAGCTCTGGCAACCAATGCAGATAGCACTCGGTCGTTTTAATGCTGCGATGCCCAAGCTGGTGCTGTAATTGATGCAACGGCATCCCTGCCTCTAATTGATGCGTGGCATAGGCATGGCGTAACTGATGCGCGTTCACTTTATCCTTAAGCCCAAGCTGTGCGGCGATTTTTTTCAGTGCCTTCGTATAGGTGGAGCTACTGAGAGGTTGGGAGGCTAACCAGCGAGAATAGAACAGCCACTCTTTGGGGTGATAGGCTTGCCAGTACACGTGGAGTTGATGCAATACCGTCTCAGGAATCACCACATAACGAGACTGGTTGCCCTTGCCGTGTTCAATAAAGGCCGTTTTACGTTGCCCATCAATCTGTGCCACTTTGAGGTGGGTTAATTCATTTAAGCGTAATCCACAGCCATAACTGAGCATTATCATGGTTTTTAAACGTAAATCTTGGCAATGGTGAATCAGTAAGTGGATATCTTGTCGGCTTAAATATTGGGGTGGCTTATGCCGTTGCTTGGGTAAAGTGATGGCTAATTGCAACGGCCGGTGGAGTATGTGTTTGAATAAGAAGAGGACACTATTAATTTGCACCAATTGGCTCGCTCGGGTTAATCGGCGCACCTCAGGCTCATTAAAATAGTGATTCAATTCCGCATCCGTGACTTGCGCTAAGGATTTACTGAAATAGTTCTCAATGCGCTGTAAGCAACCACAGTAGGTCTCGCGAGTTCGTTGTGAATAGCCCATGAGTTCAATTTCAGTGGCGACTTGTTCAATGAGAGAGTTCATTGTTACCTCCAGATTAATGGGTTAAATCTCAAGGTAAGTGTGGTCGTTGATTGGGATGTTTGCGACTCCGCGCAGCGGCTTAGTTCAACAATTTAATAGTGTGCAAATCGCGCATATTTCTACCACGTAATAGCTCACTTTTCTGGTTCATACGTTTTTATCAAATTAGCTAACCTTTTGCTAGCTATGAAAATATTTGAAAGTTAATGACGTGGTCTAAGGACAAAAATGCGCAAATTGCTCATTTACCTGAATATGGGGGAAGTTTGTTGATTTTGGATATAAAAACGGTATCAGCTGAACATTTTTCACCGTCCGCTGATCGCTCATTTGCGACGCTCGACTAGACTTGTTTTGGGGCATAAATGTGTTGACTCGTTTTTTTGTAAGAGCCTCTTGCAAAATTGGGCAGTGGGATTTGTCCAGCAGCCTGTTGGTCAATTGCGAAACAATTTGCTTCACAAATGAGCTGTCCTGAATTTAGTCAACAGCCTGTTGACCAAATTATTCTTATGAAGGTTTACTGCGTTCTAAACACGTTTAGGAGCAGAAATGAGCCGTTTAAGTAACCTCAAGCCAAAGCTTAATGTAATGAGAATAAGGAAAACGACTATGAACATAAATATTGGCTTGTAGAAATTAAACGGTTCTTCAGTACGGAAAAAGTACTGATAGATACTATCTCCAGCAGCAATGCCTAATGCGATATAGCACTTATCGGCAACTTCCTTTGTCATATATCCTCCTTCGCATATAACGCATTTTATACGGCTTTTCATAGTCCTATCATGCAGCCTTTTCAATCACAGTTCAATTAATAATCAATAGTTTAATGAGATGTTATCGGTATTAGATTGCAAAATGACGTATGATTTTTAAAAAGCTTACTTCGACACTTCCTCGAATAACTACAAGTAAGGCAAACGTACAATCACAAATTGTGAGTAGACTTTCGCGCAGAGAAGGAATGGGGCAAAATCGTCTCAGAGAAGAAGGCAAACTACGACAAATGGCACCGAAAAGTTTCGTACTTTATTGTCATAGTTCTAATCTTTATTGTTCGAGTTTCAAACTTTGTTGTCCACCGACATGTGCTTCCATACTTATCAGAATCCAATGGCCGACTCACTGAACTCTAGAATGAAAAACATACTGAGTAAGTGAAGATTTTAATTCAGATGACTCGAAGCGGTCTTCGCCAAAGGTCGGCTAAACAAGCGGTCTGAATACCCACTCTGCTAATTACAATAGCAAAGCGGATCAATATAGCAACTTGTTTTTGATTAGATTTGCTTATATCGGCAGACTTGGCACTTTAGGCCACATAGGAAACTCGCATTACCCCTATTATTTCGAGGTAATGCGAAATGCGGTTAACTTGAGCGAGTATGACCAAAGAAAGAGCCGTTTCTTAACTTCTAAATTTCTCTGTTTCATGGGCATATTTGGGTCGGAGAGTTTTGACTGCTCATCACCGTGTTGCGCGCATTAGTGTAAAACTGGTAGATTAGAATTTTAATAAAATAAATGTTACATCTCTAGATTTTGAACGAATAACCCTTCACGATTCTTATACTTGTTAACGGTTCTTATATCGGTAGAAACGTAATCACCACCTTTATTATCAACTTGTCTAATCTCGTATCCTCCGCAATGAACAGAAATATTCGCTTCTATTGAATGCTCATTTGTTGTTTCACCATTTACTTTCTTTGCTGACGAAACCCATTGGAAGCAATACCTATCTTGATTATCTAAATATTCCGTAAGAGCAACTGATGTCCCTTTATCCACTTCGAAATAATCAATTGATAATATCTTTGATATGCCAGGATATTGGTAAGATGGGCTCTCTACTGTTGGTTCACCTAGTTCGGTTTGATTAGCACAGCCAGTAATAACTGATAATGTCGATGCCATAAGTAGTATTTTCTTCATTTTTGTTCCTTGTAGATGAAAAAATTAGCCCCACGATCTATTAACGCTTTCGATAGTGGGGTTGTGAATGTTTATCTAATTGTTTACGTTTTGAAGGTCACGATAATCAACAGACTCATCAGCACTTGAGATGCTTGCAGCCTCACCGAACATTGCTATGTAAGCACTAGGGAAAGTCAAAGCGGCCCCTGCGATACCACAGATTAAAACGAATTTTCCTACGCCCTTACTTTGTGGTGAGCTTTCTCGGCTATTCCATGCCCAGGTTGCAAGGCTAATGACAATCATTGCAATACCAATCCATAAGCCTATGGTATATGTAGCACTACCACCTGCAGCTGAAATTGCATCCACGTTTTTTGCAGCTTGCTCTAGCTTTGTTTCATTGGCTGCCATCGTAGTTACAGAGGTTAGTGCTAGAGCGATACCCAGGGCACCGGACCATTTCGTTAGTTTATTCATAGTTACTCCGTGCTATCTCCTTCATCGAAGATATAAGTTGTGTTAGAAGAGAGGTTTGCCCGACCAGATGAGTCGAGTGTTATAGGGTCCACTGTGTCACTAAAGGTAAATACCTCACCCACTAGATCTAAACCACCGTGGAAAGTTAATAATGCGCCAGCTATTGAGAAGGATATTGGCCATAGAACAGAAACATCATTATCCGCTTTGTTTGCTTTGTACCAACCGATGAAACCAAACACGACAAGACCGAGGCCAAGTACTGCTCTCAAATTCCAGAGAACTGCAATCCAAAGTCGAACATGTTTAATTACATTTATTCCGCCATCTGCAATGGTGGAGTTATGCGTTTCTGAAGCGAATGAACTACTGGATAATGTGTAAACAAACATCCAATACCACTTTTTCATCGAAGCGCTCCAATACAGTAAGTATCTGAACAGATTGTTCCGTCAGCCGAGATTTCTCTAACAGTTCCAATGAAGTCGTAGTATTTTCCTTTTTCTACGGAAATAGTTCTTTCGCCAGAGGTCTTGGTAAGATTTACGACTAGCGCACTGTTTAGGTCCTGCGACTTAGTGATCATTGCGTAGTCAGGAAGAAGAATTCGCCCATCCTTGTATGTTACTCCCGTACTTGGAACTACCATTTTTGGCGCTTCTATTGGCTGTACTACAGTCGAGCTAGATGCTATTGCCATCGTTGGCTGTACTACTTTGCTATTTACTTCTGTATTTTTACCAATATGTTGGGTGGTAGTCTTAGCAACCTGTACTGCCGTTGGCTTTCTAATCGATTCTTTAGCAGGTTTTACAACTTTCTTTTTAGACTGCTGAGAGCGTCGAAGGTTGGCTAGTTCAGTCGGCGTGTACTCCTGGCGTTCTTTATCAATAAAGTATTTGCTGCCAATAAGTAAAACTCCGTCTTCTCCCTCACCTTTAATGTTGGTGACTTTATGGTTGCCAATTTTTGATTTGAACGGCTCACTTTTGTAAAGAGTGATGTAATGTGGAGAGTTATCGGATCTATCTGGTGCACGTACAGCAAAAACCCCCTCAGCAATCTCATCCACAACGTTGAATTCTTTTAAGCGTTTACGCTCATTACTTCGCGCTGCTTTCGTATGTCCGTTTGAAAGGCTATTGTTTAATTTAGCAAACTCGCCTTCAAATGAATTTACATCACTTTCCAATTTATCCAATCTATTGGTTAAACTAACGTTAAAAGTTTCTTGAGCAGAATTAAATTGATGATATGGCTTCAATTTCATTGTAATTGAGTCATCAATTTGTTGCTGTAAGGTCGAACTGATCGTCTGTGTAATATTCTGTGACGCAGCTTTCGAGGTTGACTTCACAATCTCACTTTTTTGCTTACCAAATTCATCCTTTACTTTGCTAGGAATGTCTATTTTAGTAATGATTGATTGAGCGATTTCTTGTCTTTGTAATTCAGTGATAGCACCAAACTCTTCAGACTTAGTAATCACATCTATTTCAGTCTTAATGAGTTCAGGCAATGATTGCCTGAGAGCGGTGATCTCACGCTCAAGATTTCTCTCTAGCTTTTGTATTTCTTCTACTTTGGAAGGGCCTCCAAAATCTGGTATCAAACCCATTTTATGTGCAGCTAAACTAGCACCACCAACAAGCAAAGTAGCTCCTACGACATAAACGAGTAACTTTACTTTTGGCTTTGCTGAGCTGCTTTGGCTTTTATTCGCTTTGCCAGCATTTGCGTCTTGAGCTTCGTTATCGCTCATGATGATCGCTCCTTGTTTTTAATTGAAGAATGTATTATATAAAAGATCTAAATTAATTCCATAAACGAGTTTTGTTGTCACTCGGGATTGATACATTTTGCCCAATATTCGATTTGCGAATTTCAGAGCTTAGGTCAGTTTCTTCGGAATTAACTTCTGTTAGTCTATTTTGCTCCGCCATCATCTTGAGAAGATCGCTCTGATTCGGAGTTTGAATTTCATCCGTTTCTAGTACTTGATTCTCAAACAATAAGTACATAGTTTGACCTTTCGGTATCTCTACCTGAACAGGTCTTCTCGCATTATCGTATAGGATAGGTAAAAAGCCTTGTGCAGCTTTGGCGATACTATAAACAATTCTGTCTCTCGTATTATCAATCGCACCTGTCGAAGTTGTTGTTTCCCCATTTGATGTTGTCACTGTCGTATCAATGAGTGAATCCAAAAAACCTGTCATAAACAAACCAGCAAACATGCCACCAAACCTCTGGATGTAATGGTGGTCTACTTCACCTTCTATAAGCGCCTTTTCAGTTTCAGCAGATAATACCCAAGCTTTTACAGGGATTTGTTTCCCATCTCTAATAACAGACGTTACAGTTAAGGCAACACCTGGAGCTTGTTCTATAAGCTCCATTTCACCGAACGCAATACTACCTTCTGCTTTTCCGGTTAATAAACGAATTCTGATTGGGCCTGGAATGTCTGAGTCGATAGGCAAGGTGGTACGGGCATAAACCAACTCACCTGCATCAAATACTATAGACTCTTGGTCTACTTCAACTGGTGGCTGTCTATATTTTTCATTAGAGGTTTCTTTTTCATTGTCCGTATACCCAACTGTGTTTTCTTTCTTATAATAATTAGGATGAATCCCCATTTGAGTCTGACCTCCATCAGAACGATACAATGCTGAGGCCACTTCTTGTTCTGCATCACTCGGGTCAAAAACGAACTGTGATGTTTTACTATAAATGTCAGCCTTCTTACTATAAGTGATTTTGTACTTTTCGCCTGTATCTGGTGCGTAAGGGAGACCTGAAAATAATGCTTGTGCACCTTCTGATATCTTTTTTTGTCGCTCAGCTTCTAATTGTATCAACCGCTGTCGCTCAGCATCGGCTTTGTCGTTTCGATTCTTTATTTCTTGAGCCTTTAAACTCATTTTAGTCGTTGCTAGTTCGTTTCGGAGATCTTCTAGCTGGCTTGAAGTTTCTATATCTTGTTTAGGCAACGGTAATTTTACGTCTCTACCTGCACTATTCTCTTCTGTATCTGAATTTGTCTTTTTAGACTCAGCATCTTTGCCAGACTTAACTTCTTGCCCCAGGGGATCAACCTCCTGCGACTTAGGCTTGTCAACTTCGGTTTTTGTATCTGGTCCCGTTGCTGATTCTTGTACGCGAGTTTTACTGATATGGCTCTCGCCATTAGTAGCAGCCTGTTTACGCGCGTTCTTCTCCCTTTCTTCGGTTTCTTTAGCGATAGGTGAATTTTCAGGAACACTGATTGTCCCATCAGTTGAGTTCTTAATCACATCGTCAGTTTTAACGACAGGTCTACCCGCTGTTTTATCACCTTTGCCCGAAAGGTCTTCTGTAACTTGATTGGAAGCCATATAGATTGCGTATCCAATCCCTCCGGCGGCTACTACAAACAAACCTACAACGATTGCTATTTTTTTTAATTTCATCGGTGAGAAGCCTTATAGTTCACTTGTATCCACAAACGCTTTTACTTTCTGTCGACCATCGCTAAACCAATAGAATGAACGGGGGTAAAGCTTGTAAAGGTTGTAATCACCGACACTTCCCTCTCTTACCAAAGAGCTACCTTTGCTTCTTAAAATGGCTGTTGTTCTGATATAAACAAATTCATTATATAAATAGGCTTGGCCATTGATTCCTTGCAATTTAGTTTCTTTGGCACCAGGCACACCTGTTGTCGTACCTGAAAGAAAAGAAAAGAATTCTGGACCAGCTTTATCAAGATCTACACTTGAAGTAGAACGGTATTGTATTGGCTTGGCGTTCGGGCCAATTAGTGGAATGATCACTTGTCTTCGAGAATTGTAGTAATCTGTTTTTTCAGAACTAATCATGAAAGGAATAGTTGTATCTAAACCCTTCAGCTGAAACCAGCCCGAATGAGTTACTCCAGGTAAACGAGCTTCCAAGCTATATGCGTTACCGGGTGTTTTTCCAGCCTCGAAGGCTCCCTGAGCTCCTAGCTTAACATATACAATAGGCCAAGGAGCTCCTGTCTGGTCGAAAAATGAAATAGACCCAGGGAAGCCAGGGTACACCTGCAAAATTAACTCCTGAGGTAGTGAAGGATCGAATTTAATCGTATCAATTAGACTTTCCGGGGGCCTTACTAAAAGTTTATTTTCTGCAATTAGCCTCTGCCTTTCTATTTTACGCATCCTTTCAATAAAAGCAGGGTCGGAGTTCATTTTCTCACTTTTAATGATGTCATTCTTTTTATTCTCAGCCCTCAGTATCTCAAGTCTGTCTCTATTTTGGTAATTACTCTGGAGTTTCGAGTATTCTAGATCTGTTATGTACGTCTGAATTGCATTTTGTTCATACACCTCAAGTTCACGCATGTTAATCAATATATTTTCTATACTTCCATATTTCTTTAACAATGCATCCGCAATTGCAGCATGACTAACTTGGTTAGTTTGATTAGCTTGAGAAAACGCCGACAATGACAACACCACCGCACTTACTGTTAAGCGGAAATAGGCTTTCAGAGAGGAGATGTTTCTTGAGTGCATTGGTAATCCTTGAAGTTTAACAAGCGTAAATATATTTCATTTGTGTATTAAAAACAACCCTACTCAGACAAACCTAACGATTGTAGTGTTTTCTCTACAATATCACTGACTTCTTCGTCGCCGAGAGGCTCTGATTGGAGTTCTTCTTTAGGATATTCCAATATGTCCTTGACTTGATTGATCGCCGCCTCTGTGGCTCTTTCAGCATTAGGCTCATCTAAACCAGCTAACAAATTTATATCTATAGTAGTACCAGAGATAGTGCCTTTATTGTTCTCCTGAGCGCTTTCAAGAAATGGATCTGATAGGTTAGATGAAACATATCTACTGTTATAAGCGATATCCAACTCGCCGTATGCATCATTGTCAAAATTAGCAAGGTCTACTTCGGAGGTCTCTTCGTTCGTACCTAAATCTTGAGTGGATAAATATGCTGGTGGCGAAACAACTTCTTCGCTAGTACTGTGCTCAAAGGGACCTTCGGCATAGAAGTTGTTGTACTGCATAATTGAATCAAAATCGTGTTCTTCTTCTGGCCAATCCTCATCACTATAGGTGTTTTCAAAGTCATTAAAATCGAGCTCATCATTAAAGGCTGAAACTTCTTCATTATAAGCCTCCATAGAGCCCATAATCTGTACTTCAGCATCTGTTTGTGCAAGACCAACAAGCTCTTCATCGAATACATCTACTGATGATTCTTCAGGTCGTATTTCTTCGACTTCTTCAATGGCGCTCTCCGTTATCAACGTTGCGTCTTCTTTAATTATCCCTAAACCAATAGCCATCATCATTTGTTTAGAGATGTTTTCAGTGAGGTTTAATGCTCTTACTTCAGTTAGATTATTTTTTAGCTCTAAGAACTCCAACATTTCGACATTGCTATCGATATAATCGTTGGCCTGTTGAACATATTCATTGGATTTTACTAACTGCTGCCTCTTAGCCGTTTCTACCTCATCGTCAGAAGGCTCAAGCACCTGAGCAAAATAGTTCAAACGAGAAGTTTCTACATCTGGGAAGTCGAGTTTTAATGCTCGGAATGGGTATACATCACCACCAAAAATGTATAAGCCTTCTCCAGGTTCAGCACTAGCAAGCATCTTAGCGTTTACAGTATCTTTTTCTTCTACTCGGACATCATCGTTATCATGGACCGCCCCAGCCAAATTATTCTCTATTCTATCCTGACGGGAACCAAATACCTTGCCAGTTCGACCAAGCGCCAACTGTAACGATTCACCATGGTCTTCATTTTTAAGAATGAATTTATTGTTTAAGTTGCCCATTAGTGCTTCATATTCATCCCGGCCGCAAACCTTCTGGAACATTCCGGCTGTCTGAGCTCCAAAAAGAACGTGAAAACCATATGAACGAACCAAGGCAACAATCATGTAAAAACCTTTAACCGCATACATTCCGTACTCATCAAAGAAAAGTCGTACAGGATATCTAGCACTGGAAGGTCTATTGTCTACTGTAGTAATTCGAGAACCTTGTAGCTTATAGCCAGCAGCTCTCATTAAAATAGGCCGTAATCCCTGCAATAGAAGCCTACCCAATGCTGCAACGGAATCTGGGTTTTTGGCAATGGAAGGAAGCAGAACTAATAATACTCGCCCCCCTAAGCATACATCCGTCATATTTACTTCCGAAAGTTTTGTCACGAATATATGCCCCATGGTTTCACTCAAGTCAGCCATGGTTTCACTAATCATCATCACACAATATGTGTGCTGTTCATCTGCTTTACTATTAAGATCAAGGTTGTCTATCTGTTCCTCAGTCATATCAAATATGGCATCACTAATAGAAGGCAAGGTTTTTAAATACTGCTGGAGTGGTTGTCGGTACTTTAAAGGCACATCTTTTCGCGCTGCCTTTTTGAGCATAGTTTTAATGACAAGAAAGTTTCGAACCACTTCGATGTTTAAATCTAAGCCTTCCACATCCCTTTCGTAAGCAAGATACTGATATGCTCCCCCAATCATAGTAGAACTACGACCTTCCCAAAAAGAGCTATCCCCTCCATCCGTTTCACGCCCTAACCCCATGGTTATAGTCTTCATCTGGTCAGGGGTTCCCGCATTTAGAATATTCATGTTATTCGAAATGCGATCGTCGTCGTGCATGTTAGTAGTATCTAAGGAGTCCATGGGAGTCAGAAAATTGAGAACCAACAAATCGTGGAGTCTATCTAATCGTTTCAAGATAGCGAAAATTGTCCAAAACAATTTTATATCCGCCTTACCATCAACTATGACTGCTGATGTTCCTCCTGGCTGGAGAAGTGCTTGAAATAGCAATGTCAGTATAAGTACAGTTTTACCCGAGCCCGTACTGCCCATGACGAGTGTATGTCTTGTTTCCATATCCGGGTTGGATACGAGTAACCTACGTAGAAAAAATTCAAACCCGAATATTAATGTACCGTTTCCTCTTTTACGCTGGGGAATAAGATGGCCAGCTTTAACTGCGTCTTTTAACGACTCCTTTTTTGAAATAAACTGCTCCCACTCCGGCGCGTCAAAAGGATATTCATGCTTCTCTCTTGAGTTTGTAAGCTTCAGACAAATTGCAAATGCAAAAATAAAGTCCCCATTTTGAGGGAACATAAACAAAGCAATCCCGCATGCAGCAATTAATAAAGGAAATGACACATTTACTGCTGACTGTATTCGCATCCACATAGTGCGAGAATCACGATGAAAGAGCTCTGGGTTATTCAGTTCAGGGTTTGTGTTTAGAACCGACTGCTTCTTAAAACTGGCCATACTAATCAACTTCCTTGTACTGCTTCATTAACTCAGGAATATCCTCATAAGGGTCATTGAAGACTTTCTCATCCTTTTCTATATCGACACCTAGTGACTTTAGAATCTGTTTTGCCTCATTCTCTCGGCCATCAGCCTTTTTCTCTATCTCGCTGAGATCAAATAATCTACTAAATTCATCCTCATCCATGTTCAGGAGGTCTTCTCCTTTCTTACCTGCTGTTAATATTCTCTCTGCATTAATGTGAAGGTCTTGCACTGCTCCTAGGACACTTGGAATTGTCATTCGAAATCCGGCTTTTCTTTCCATAAGAAAATGCGAGCGAGTACCACTTGCTTCTAAGAAAGGTGTTTCTCTGCCGATAGACTGCAATACCATTCCTAAATTTCGGTCATGCTTAGTTACCCAAGTAAACTCGTTTCCTGCAATACGGTTTACATCTTTAAAGAGAAGCATCAACGCCCAGATTACAGTAGTAGAATAAGCATGCTTCTTTGTTACCATTGCATAGAGGATTTCTTCGAATGTACGGGTTGTCTTTCCATCCATTTTTTCCTTAAGCTGTGTAAGAACCTTTCTTTCAATACCGTTAAATAAAAGTATTGTGTCTTCGATACTGCCAGCGTAAGGGACGCCATCATTCAATAAAGTTGTTGGACGAAAGCCACCTATTATCGCTCCTCCTCTCTTAAACTTATCCGCTTCATTACCCTGTTTATCTACATATTCAATTGGAATGGTTTTCCCATTATCATCAAACAACCGTGCTAGTTTATCTTCCGAATGTAGTTGTTGCGGTAAAGGACAGAGGAGAAGCCTCTCTAAGCTGATAGTCGCTGTTCGAGAGCAAAACTCTATTGTTGAGTCTTTCGGGTTCTCGCAGTAATAGAAGTAACAAATAGGCCTAAAATTGCTAACAAACCCCGTTTCTTTTTGCATTTCTTTGTCACGTTCTATTTCATCTAATGTGACACCCAAAGGAGGATTTGCTGTGAGCATTTCGTAAGGAGATACACCCATAGCGTATCGGTTTTCATAGTCAGAGCGATTTTCGAAATTGTAATCATGTGAATAGTCACAAGGGTTTTCACCCTCTAAACGTTCTTTATATTTAGGAAACATCCAGCCAATGGAATATCCCATCAATTTATCGTAGAAGTTGGGCGGTACTATACGTTTTAAATGAGGATGAACCTTGGAAGCAGCCCGTATCATTGATTCAACGTTGTGTTCTTTTCTGGTTTTAGAGCGTATTGAATATTCTTTACAACCTAAGTAGATCAGAGCTAAAGCGAAGGGCCATTTAAGTATATTTCCGAAAATAGAGTCGTAAGCTCCAATATACTCGGGTGTAATCATCGTATAATGCAATTCTAATATTTGATATAGCCCCTCCTTAAACCCCCATCCTTGAAATCCTGTTAGCCAAGAGGTAGTTACAACCACGAGGTTCTCAAAAGCAAAAAATGTAAACATCTGAGCTATCTTTAGCATTCTCCACACAAAAGCAAGTATGTGGAAAAAGTGCGCGTAAACCCCGTAACCCATACCTATTGCTAATGCTAGAGCTAGGGCGACTGAAGCATTCAACTCTGATTCTTTTTCTGGCGTACGCTGACTCATAACTTAGGAATCCTTAAAAATTATGTTTGTGTCATCAATACGTCGCTCTTTAAGAATCATTTTTAGAGAATCATACTTTCCTTTGGTCAATGGAATGGGTAACACAAGCCGTGCCCTTAGACCTTTTCGATGAAGTATAAAGTTTACGGTTATGACGAAGTAGTAATAGAGGAAGACAACACATCCGAAAGTCGTTAAAACTTTTGCCGAAAAGTTCTTGTCGGAAGCTGTTAACGATTGCATAGCTTGAGTTATTTCGAAGGTTAAGACGATACTGATCACACAAAATATGACCGAAGCTCCGACAATCGCTTGCCCTACTAAATGTGACTTAAGTACTGGATGTATCGTTCTGAACTGTTTCCACATTCCGATATATGTGACGAATAAACTAAGTACCGGAGCAAGAAGAGAAACTCCACCTGAAACAGGCATTAAGAGTAATGAAAGATACTGTAGAAATATTAAAGTTAACATTTTTGCACCGTTGCTTTTAATCCATTTAAGGCATATATTTTTCACATCATAGCAAATTTATCAACGGATGGAATGGTTTTAGCTAAACGAAAACAACCAAATCTAACATCTCGGTCAACCCTCAAAATCAAATCAACCAAACAACCAAACAACCAAAAATATGGCATTGCTTTTCATCCGTAAAAGACATATATTTTTGTGATTATAAAATATGTCATAGGTAGTAGTAGTTTGGAGTCACTGTTAGGAAGCAACGTCATTTTGTTTTCTCAAAAAGAAAAAGAAACTTTATGCATTATCTCGAATGTCGAATATGGACGCCGTGTTGCTGAGTTACAACTATCTTCGGCTGATAGCTACAAACCTGTTTTGAGTATTCTTGTCTCTATTGTCGATAGTAACCATCCAGAGTTGGACACCCTCGATCGCTGCTTCCTTGTTAACTCATCAATCTCTACAGATTCCATTGAATTAACAGAGCTTTTAGAAAAGTTTAAAAGCTCAACCCAGTCATACCAACAAACGATAGAGATTGATGGTGTTGAATTTTCCTATCTGCGCAAGGAAATAGAAAGGTTACAACTAATAGGATAAATGTAATGGAAAACGAAGAGTCTGTTGGCTTTAAATCAGTTACCCAATCTGCCGAGTTAATTATCCATGCAGGGTCTTCTCCCATCCCAGGAGAAGTCAGAAGCCGCCTAGAAAAGATACCAAGTATAAAGCCAAGACCAGCGCGCAGAATAATGGGTGTGAAATTGGCTGAATTGGGTGTCAATAGAAACCCTTATGTTGCAAATAGAGCAACTAAGGCTTTACTTGCACTGACTTCAATTACGTGGGGCCTCACCCTGCTTTTATTGACTGGTTCGCTGGTTAATTTTTACCTGCTTGAAAGAATAAATATCAGCGCTACCTCCCATGACGCAAGGATTGAGCCTACTGGCAAGCCTGTACGCATCGGTAACTTGGATTAGAGGAAGGATATGTTTCGCTCATCCGTAATTAAGAATCATCGAGGGCTCCTATCTGGTTTCGTAGTGCTGGTGGTCATTATCTATTTCTTAGAGTTTGCACTAAACACTCTTACAACAAATAAATCTGGTTACTACAAGATCCCCACTTACAACGATAAGGGCATTACCCGAATAGTTCCTCAGGTCCCATTAAGTGACCGTCTTTTTTCTGACTCTGAAGTTATGGATTTTGTAACTGAAGCTATGTACAACACACTCTCTCTATCTTTCGATAGTTATGAATTGTCTATGACAGAATCAGCATTACTATTCTTTACTACTTCTGGCTGGAAGTCATTCTCAAGCGCAGTTCAAGAAGCAGAAATTTTATCAACCATTTTCTCTAATAAAGAAATTATTGAGTTTTACCCTACCCGAGCGCCTTTTATGGAATACAGTGGCACAGTTGACGGGAAAATTGATGGAAGATTCACAAAAGATGCCTACTGGGTATGGCGAGTTAAAGTTCAGGGCAAGATTATGAAAAAATCTTTGAAGGTTAAAGACGCAACTGAAACTGAGCTCGAGGCTATTCAGAATCAAAGGCACCAGGCCGCTAATGTAACTTTCTGGCTTGATTTACAACGTGTGCCAAAGGGTAAGGGGGCAAGTGCAGTTAAGATCATAAGTTCTTCTAATTGGGATGTTGATTGGTTATGAATATTCCACGACTTATTCGCATACTTAAATTCGACTGGCCATTTGTGCTTGCTATCGTTTTATCTGTTTTAGCTATTTTTAAACTTTCCGAATTCAATGAAGAACTATTAGGGAACCCGGATAGAGTTTTTCTTTATTCTGATGGTAATGGTGGTTACACAAGGGCCTTTGTATCACGTGACCCACGCTATACAGACGAGAAGGTTGTCAGGTTTCTTCGTCGTATGGTGAGCTCATGCTATACCGTCGATTATAAAACCGCTCAACACCTAATGAACGGTGAACGCGATAACGATTATGCCAACTGTATTGAAAAGCACTTTGCGCCAATAGCCGCCACATCACTGTTCAATGTTTATCCTACTGACCCTATGATTGAGGCGATTCTTATGTCAGAAGGTAAGGCTAACGTTGTTGTTCCTTACGATCCTATCGTTACCTTAAAGAACAAACCTGGTAAGCCTTTAGTTTGGGTAGTTGAGGTTCCGATAATGGTAACAGTCCAATCGGTATCAGGAGACCAAACAACCTCATTCATTGCTCACTACACAGTTCTACCTGAACCTAGAGCGGATAACGCAAGTTCATTACTCATCGACAGGGTGGTTTTTAGATGAACGTTAAAGACCTATTCAATTTTATTAGTACAGCTTTGGGGAAGACTCCGTTAACAGGAAGACAAAGTTCGAAGTCTACTGAGGATAGCTTTGTTAAAGGGGATACCTTTAGTTGCCAATCAATACCCTCCAGCGAGGTTAACCGTAACCACGATGCCGTGTTTGAAACAGATAAACGTCATAATTTAATCTATGACAATTTTAAGTCTGTCCAGCGATCTCCATACTACGCTCTGGTTTTATTTTTCTTAGCTATTGTTGCATTTTTATACGCCTTGAACCTGTTCATAGATACCACAAAGATTACTTCAACAAACTACTTTATTGCATCAACGACAAGTGATACTGCTGTATACCCAATACCCACAGATAAGCATATCTTGCCGACTAAGGACCAAGAAAGAAACCCTGGCGAAACTTACTCTGAAGAAGAGTCAGAAGTATTAGTTCGTGAATATCTAGTTGATAGCCTTAAAGACTGTTTTTCAATGAACTACTTAAATGCAGCAACAGTACTGTCTAGGTGCAAGTCCAACCATTTGGACTCTGAAACAGACACCCAAGACATATTTATTGAGCTTCTAAGAGCAAGTAACTATATAAATATAATGAAGAAATACCAGACTTCTGCATTACTCCACGTAGACACAAGCTCTATTAAACTTTTGAACAAAGCAATAGCTCAGCGTGAAGCCGTACCTGGCAGCGGCGTTATGCGTAGCCGCGCTGTCTGGATTTACCAACTTAAGATGCATTATACGATGGAGAAAGTTTCTGTCTCTTCTCCCACCTTGTGGCAAGTTGAGATGATCAGAGAATCTGCTTTCAACAAAGAGTTCCCTGTTTCTATCTTCAAAATACGCGATATCGAGTGAGTGAACATGAAAAGTCAAAATAAAGAGCTTCAAGTTAACCCGAGAAACTTTCAACCGTCTTTGTTGCAAAAAAATTTACATAAATCACGCAAAGGAAAGTCAAAAACTAAAAAAGCGTTGGCAAAAGCTCCAAACTACTATAGAGACCTTTTTCAGCCAATTGAAGGGGTCTTTAGCCGACCTTCATTTGGCGAGTTTCAATTCACTTACTGTGGATACATGATAGCTAACCAGCGTGAGGGTGTTCTCAATATCTATGTACCACAAGAAACAGACTCCCCATTACTAGAGTCACTCGAATCATACGGGTTTTATCTATGTAAAAAGTACCCTATTTCTGTACCCAATAGCTCTAGATCCTCAAGACTTCTTATGAAGCGCTATCTTTCAGAAAAAGTATCAGATCAGCAAGCTGTGGAGACAATAATGCAGTTAAAGATCATGCTAAATGCAGCAATAAAAAAACAACAACAAAGTGAGGATTTAGATATATCGGCAATGCCTAGCCTCAGTCCTACAATATTTAAGTCACTAAAAGATATCGGTATAAATAAGCAATCAGAGTTAAGGAAGGCAGACTTAAATGTTTTGTTCCATAAGATCAAAAGTGGAAACTCGAAGAGCTATAAAGGGGTACGCTTGTTATTTCAGCTACATTGCTTAAGAGAGGATACTCAAGTTCCTTACTTATCTAACGATACCAAACAACGCTTAGTTGATTCTTATAATTTTTTCGCCAAAATTAGAGGATACGCCCCTCTGACTTATATGTTTTACAGCTAGAAAATAACCTTGCATTAGTTTCTTTCGACATGCAATTAAACCATCAGTTACAAGGTAACCAGTCGCTCATTAGGCCTCTATTTATTAGTTAGTTTCAAACAGCAATAGATGTTGAATGTATGTAATTCTCCACAAAACATATGGTGACGTTAGCTAGGTATCGTTCACCATACTACAAGTGCTGATTCCCTCATTAACCCTATATTTTAAATCCTTCGATTCTAGTTTCCTTTACCTCTACTGTTAGCTTGGGGTGTGGTAACTGTCCTCTAGCCAGCATTTGAATAGGATTTCCTGTTCGTTTTGTAGTGGTTTCTTTATTACTTTTTTCATACGCTACTTTGGGTGATATTGAAGACTCCCAGTAAAGAAGGTCTACTGGAAGAGCGCATAGAAATTGTAGAGGTTTCCGTGTCTTGAACTCACCGTGAACTAAGCGCCTTTGTGCATATGAGTAAATTAGATCCTTTTCTGCACGAGTGGTGGCCACATAGAATAGCCTAAGCTCTTCATGAACATTGTCTTTCTCATTACCTTTGAAGTGTGCTTCTTCTTCGCAGCCAATGACATATACACGCTTAAACTCTAAGCCCTTACTAGCGTGTTCTGTCATTAACTGAACCGCACTAGCCCCTTGCTCACCAGAATCCACCAGCATGTTAAGTTCTTTGATACAATCATGTAAGTGTCCATGAACCTCAGTGAAAGCAAAAAGGCGCTTTGTTAAGGTAATGACGTTTTGCTCTCTTTTATTAACTTCTGAGATTACTTCTGCTGTCATCTCTTGAGTTTTATACTTCTTCTTAGCGTTATCTATAATTTTGGGTTTGAACAGCTCGACCCAGATTTGATGCAAACCTTCCTCTAAGCCAGAAAGTACTTCTCCCCACTTATTTCTCAGTTCAGAATCACTAAGTTCATAGTTATTTATTTTTGCTAAGTCAGTGATTGAACCGCATTCGAACAATGCTTCTTTGATAATTGAGTGGCACTCCAACAAAGAGGCAAATCCAAGCTTTCTATCTTGAGATTTTACAGTTCCATACGTGGTCATGTACTTACAGTATTCAATAACTGTTAGGTTTTTATCAATGAGCTTTTGGCGCATAGTTACGCCCTTAGTTTTAAGGCTTGCTGCATCAATGACACGTGAAGCAGCCATAACATCCTTCTCATTAGCACAGAAACGTAGGAATGCACTCCAGTCCTTTACTTCTTTACTATCAAAGAAATCCTTGTCGCCAACAACTCGGTATTCTACCCCATGCTCAATAAGTTGAGCTTCAATTGGGTCTTTGATTACTTTTGAACGATACAGAATGGCAATTTCTTCTGGTTTTAATTCACCAGATTCGATAGCCTGTTTAATCTCATTGGCTGTCGTAATTGCCTCATCCTTGTCATTGGCAAATTGTCGGGCAATTGGCTTATCACCCTGAATATTTGCCATTGCTATCATATGTCCGTCTGTAACCTTTTGGTCTTCATGCATTAAGTCAGCAATAGCATTGGCCACATTTACAACTTGTTCAGTTGATCGAAAGTTCTCTCCCATCTGAACAATCTTCATGTCTCCGAATTCTTTTTGAGCATTTAGTAACTGACCGACATCTGCAGCCCTGAAAGCATAAATACTTTGTTTTTCATCACCAACCATAGTTAGGTTATTGCCTTGACCAACAATAAGTTTTAACAATAAGCCTTGGACTGGGTTAGCATCCTGATGCTCATCGGCAAGTACTGCTTTAAACTGGTTTTGCAACCAGGTTCTAAAACCTACATCATGTGTGAGAATTTTTACCGCATGGACGAGAATGTGGTCGTAATCAATAGCATTCAGCTCAATCATTCGTCTGTAGTAGACCTTCCAGATACAAACGCAATGGCTTAACAAGGCTTTCTCATCAAAAGTCAGATTTGGGTTGGTTTTGGACTGGTGCTCGAACTCAGACTTAGGACCACGACCATAGGACAAGGATAGCCCCATGAAGTTTTGAACATACTTTGCACCACCGTGCTCTTTTAAGAACTCATAGTCTGAGTTCGATAATGTTTTCTTAGCTGACTCATTTATTAGTGTAAGGGACTCAGTTTCATCCAAGATAACTAAGTCACTCGATGTATAACCGCACTTTACAAAATATGGGTGTTGCTTTTTGATGGCAGGTTTTATGACTTGGTTTAGTGCAAAGGAGTGCCAGTTACAGATAACAGCTTGATAAGCTTTGATACCTATACGTAAGTAAAGACGCTCTAACATTTCCGCAGCAGCTTTCTTGGTAAAGGTTATGGCACAAAGTCGACAGGGTTCCAAGCCTGACTCAATGAATGTCGCGGCCTTCTCCACAATAACGCGAGTCTTACCACTACCTGCCCCCGCATTAATCATGCAAGGTACTCCAGTCGTGTTGACTCCTTCATACTGACTCGCGGTTAATTTCATTCTCATCCCTCCCATTTAAGTGTTTATATATGGTATTTTAATTCAACCTCAAAGTCAACTTTAGTCTATTGTTTTTTGTTGCTAAATGATATATTTCATTTAACGGAGGATTGCGTCTATGTTTGAATTTTTGGGTGTAACAGCAGCTGACGGTCTTGAGCAACTTAAAGAACCGGAAAGGTCTTATTACGAATATGTAATAGAGCATGGCGACACGGGGCTGTACAAAGCCATGCCGTGGAAAAGTAAACGAGATTTACTTCTTACTTACAAAGGTGAGATTGAAGAGTGTACTTTAATCTCTAGCAAGCTAAACAATATACATCCTAAATACATACGTACAATCATGAGAAGCGAGAATGGTTGGCCAGGAGCTGACCAGAAAGCCAAGAACGGTTCTGGTGATTTAGGAATAATACAAGTTAACCCTAAGGTTTGGGATCAAGAGTTTCGTAAGCTTGGTGTGACTATAAACTGGGAAGACGTCAGAGATGATGTATGTGCAAATCTATTTATTGGTGGTGTCATTCTGGCCAGAAGATTAAACGCAACGAATGACATTTTTAAAGGCCTCGCTAACTACCATCGATATGCAACTTCAGACAATAAATATTTTCATTACTCGTACCGCCTGAAAGCAATGAAGCACTTTGCTGATATTGAATCTGAGTATGGTCGTTGGATTTCTCACCGAATACACGCAGTCAATAAACTAGGAGAATAGCCATGTGGGTCGCTATTGCAGAGAAGTCTTCTCAAGCTGAAAAGATCGCATCAGCTTTGAATCTTAGAAAGCAAGGTGGATTATATTCAGGCTTCTACAAAGGGCAAGAACTGATCCTTTGGTATGCCGCAGGTCACTTCCTCGAACTGTCTCCCCCTACAGAGCAAATACAGAACTTCAGTTGGAACGATCCTCGTACTCACGAACGCATCCCTCGCAAGGTTCCTTATAAAGTTTGTCCGGACATACCAGCTCGTGACGGATACCCGGCAAGAAAACCAGGAGAGCGAATCCAATTACTTAAACAGTATGTCGACAAAGCGACTTTAGTCATTGGTGCTACAGACCCAGACCGAGAAGGTGAAGTCATATACCGTAGCATTTTAGATTTCCTTAAATACGATGGCCCATTAAAACGAGTTTGGTTAACAAAGGGGTTATCCAAGGATGCAATACAAACCTCTTTCGATGAAATGGTCGATGCATCTCAATACTACGGCGAATATTTAGCTGGGTCTAGTCGTCGTATGGCAGATTACGCAGCCATGGTTCTAACTGCCACCTACACTTATTACTCAAGAAGGGGAATGCTTGGAAAGTACCTAGGCTCAGGGGATAAGAAAAGCTCAACGACATCTGTTGGTCGAGTTCAGTCGACTGTTGTAGGTTTTACTTACCATCGTCATCAAGAAAGAGCAAACTTTAAATCTGTAACTCACTTTCGTCCGGTACCGCTGATCAGGTGTAACGGCGCTGTAAGTTTTGAAGGCCGATACCTTCCAGAGATAAAAGACTCCGACTATGACTCCCCTATCCCTGGCGTAAAGTGGGATGAAAAAAATCTAGCATCCAAAATATCGCCTGATATGTCTGAGGAAGAAGTCGAGGAGTTAACCATAAACAATAGACCTAAACCTCTTTATATCGACAAATCTATTATGATGGATTTTACGGAAAGGCTTAAGCAAGCGAGCATATTGGATTTAGATATAAATGAAAGTATGGCGACTTCTGCCCCACCAAAGCCTTTATCACTGACCAAACTACAGAGTCTGATTAGCAACGCTAGTGCCACTGATGTCCTCAATGCAGCACAACGCCTATACGATTCTGGTTTTATCACTTACCCAAGAGGTGAAGAACAAGAGATTTCTGACAAAGATTACAATCCTAGGGATATTGCCGACAAATGTACTCAACTAGCAAAATGGGACCAATTTGGCCAAGCCGCCCTTAAAGTCGCTGCCATTCAAACGGGACAAGACGATACCTGCGCAAGTTTCAAACCAAGCTGCTATACGCCAGGAGATAAAATACACGATGCTCTAGCTCCTGTTGTTATACCTAAACCAGGAGAGCTACAGGGGCTAGCTCTTCAGGTCTTTGAAGAAATTACGTCGCATTACTTGCAAGCACATTTGCCTCCATCAAAATATTTAGTTCAAGAAGGGGTTTTAAAATTCGATACCCATGGGCTTTTTGGAGAACCGGTATCTAGTTTCAAGATCACAAAGCGATCTTGTATAGAAACTGGGTGGGAACATTACTTTAAAGGTAAAGAGACCGTCCAAACTATCAGCTTAAACGATTTAGACAAAAGCAATGTTTCAATTCCAGATGTTGAGCTAAAGGAGTCTACTACAACTAAGCCCCCTCTCTTCACTGAGGCCTCACTACTTTTTGCGATGTACCATGCGGCAAAATTCGAGCCTAATCCTATTCTTAGGAATTCACTCAAAGAATCAAAAGGCATTGGGACACCAGCTACTAGGCCAACTCAAATCGCAACTATCTTAATGCGTGAGTTCGTAGCGTATACTAGCAAGGGTAAAAACCCTTCGATTGATATCACCCCAAAAGGGATTGAATTGTATAAGGCACTACCTGATTCATATAAAAGCCCTGGTACTACTGCCAAATGGGAACTCAAACTTTCTGACATGAGTAAACTCCCTCAACGAGAAGCAGAAGCAGCGTCTCTGGAATTTATAAACACTCAAATTGAAAATACTGAAAAGCTAATAGGTTTCCTGAATAAAAACCTGTTTGATAAAACACCAAGAGACGGTGTGAATCCTAACATGCCACTTTCAAACCAAACCAAAGATAAACTTCAGAAGCGTTGTAAAGGGCTCGGACTACCAATGCCCAGACAGGCCTTAGCAAGTGAGGCTAAAGCGAGGCAATGGCTACGAGAGCACCCTTGGTTGGTAACTGACGCTATGCGAAGAAAGATTTCACAAATATGCTCTTTCAAAAAGATCCAGCCGCCAGCGCTTAAAATGACTGACTTTGGTAAAGCTCTAGAATTTATAAAAGCTCACGAAGATGATGTCCCAAGTACTCCATCTAAAAAGTTTCTTGATTACGCAAAACAGTTGGAATCGAAGACTGGCCTGAAAATTCCTTCTCAAGCGATTAGTAACGCCAAATTACTATCTAAATATGTAGAAGAGGCAAAACGTATTAAGAAACCAAGTAAAAAGACTATTGCTGCTATTAACGAGCTGGCCAAAAAGCTAAACGTTAGGGTTCCTGCTAGTGAATTAGAAAATGACGAAAGAGCAAAAAACATACTTAGCCGTATGAAAGCAATGATTGCTACAGCATCAAAATAAGGGGTTCAAGTAGATATGATGAATGATATTCTCGAAAAGTATAATATTCTCGAAAAGTATAAACAGGCGTTCCTAACTTCTGACTTTTATAATGACCAAAAAGTTTTAGCACCGGATGATTTAGTCCCGATGATAAGAGGGTTTCTCCATGCTAATGGGGAAGATTTATTAGTGGACAATCACACTAATATCTCTGCGTTCGCCAAGTCAGTCTTTGCGGAGACCAACCAGGAAAAGTTCGAAAGCTTCTTAACCGAACTAAAGTTACTTGTAGACGAGCTTAATTTAGACTTTAGAGGTTCTGCCGACATACCTAACTATGACAATCTCTCTATTACGCTTAGCTTCGACACAGCAAGCGAAGACCAGATTGATAGATTGATCCGTTTCGTCAGAAATAACCTCACGAATAATTTCCGAGCATCAGGCCAATACCCTTTAGCTGTATGGAAAGCTTTCATTATCTCCTCAGATTGCTGGTCGGTAGAGTTCCGATTCTCACCGAGATGGGAATTTAAAGAAGATATCCAAGGATAGAAGATTTAGAGTTAATGGTGTTAAATGCTGGAGGACATTATCAGTATTGGCAAATCAACTAACTAGGAAGATCTATGCACAAGGTGACTACGATATTAAAAACAAACATTGGGAACGTGGAAGGTTACTTAGATGAGAGCGGTAGCCTGTTTATTCTGAACCCGGCTAAGATTGAAAATCGCAAGCTTGCTCACTTCCTCCCAACACCTTCGCAACGTTCAAAAGATGATGTGGAACAAAACCCGAATAACTACCTAAAGGTCGAGGAACCGAGTGAGTTCGCAGGGGTTTGGGAAGTGAGTGGACCAAATGTAGGAAAAGGGGATGCGTTAAGAACTTATCCTTTTATGTTTAAAAGAGTGAGCCCCCCATCTGAAGGTAGTTAATACGGCACAACTATATTTTGGGTGGTTTCTTAATTGTCAAGATAAATATTTTTAGGTGCGGTTATTTCTAAATCGAATTAACAAACCGTAATTTGGACTTATAGACAGGGTCTTATTCAGTTAGTTAGTGTTCACTGACTGATATTTTGAATTTTGCTTTTTATCCACAAATGATCCTCGAACTGCACCTTGATAAACTTTTTTTATCGCACTATCTTGATACCCGTGAGCTCAAGTAGTTCAGTGCATGGAAGCAAATAGTAGCTGTGCTTAGTTTCTTTCGTGATATTAAACTGGAGCTCAAAATCACTTAAACCCCACCATAGGCAGGGTTTAAGAGAGAAGCCAAATCGAGTAGCTGCAACTACTCATTATGGCTGCTGGGTATCATTCTCGACACCTGACACACGAGACTATAGATCACCAGTAGCCTATTTGGCAATTTTCTTGTTCAATAGTTAATGGTGATTAATATGTACCCACAAAGGTTTATCTATCTGATTATGAGAGTATGGAAAGCAATGGTCTCGGTATTCAAACTCAATCCACACATATGTATCAAAGGGTTAATGTATCTAGTCGAGTTTTTTAGAGACTAAACCATTTGTATGTACACACTTCTTAAGGTGTGTACATTATTTAGACAAAAATGTTAAGTCCGTGTGCTCTAACTTCTTATACACATTTGGGTATTGGGCTCGAGAAATCTTTAAGTTTAAAAGACCTTGGGCTATTTCATCACTTTTAAATTCGGAGAGGTCAAGTTTGCTTTGCAAATATCTACCATAATCAAACATTCTATTTACCTTAGCTTGTAATACTCCCAGCTCAACTAGTTGATATTCCGCATCTTCTCTCCAACTAGGCCTACGGCTCGACTGCTTATTCTCATATTCATTTTCTACTCTAGCGGATAAGTACTGAGTCTTACTTAGTATTTTTGCCATTACCAGAACAACATCTATGTCTGCGTTTTCCATGCATTTTGTGAATATGGCTGTTGTATTGGCCAAATCTAGTTTCGGTGGTACAGGCTTCTTACCTGTTCTTTTCGGCATACCTTTCCAAAATTCAATTGATTCGGTGTAGAAGCTAGCCATCTCAGTTGTGTATTTAGTTAAGTCAGACAGAGTTTGAGGTAACAATGCTCTTGCTGCTAAAAGTTGGCTCTCTCGATTCTTTTCTTCGTGATATTGTCGGAGGACATTAAAGTTTGAAACTTTTCTCTCGTGTAGAGTTTAGTACCAAGTAGCCTAGATAAAAGAAGGTAA
>NZ_JAWOTF010000023.1:0-50960 GCF_033338735.1 Vibrio sp. Vb1127
CTACGTGGTAAACATGCGGTTGTGGTTGGCGCATCAAACATTGTTGGTCGTCCAATGACACTTGAGCTGCTGCTTGCGGGCTGCACAACAACAACATGTCACCGTTTTACCAAAGACCTAGAGAGTCATGTGCGTCAAGCTGACGTTGTCGTGGTTGCGGTTGGTAAGCCTAACTTCATCCCTGGTGAGTGGATTAAAAAAGGCGCAGTGGTGGTCGATGTCGGTATTAACCGTCTTGATTCAGGCAAACTAGTTGGCGACGTGGAATACGACAAAGCACGTGAAAGTGCGAGCTTTATTACTCCTGTTCCTGGTGGCGTTGGCCCAATGACCGTCGCAAGTTTAATTGAGAACACGATGCTCGCTTGCGAACAGTTCCACACAGACAAATAACGTAAATTTCAGATACGAAAAAGGCTCCGCAAGGAGCCTTTTTGCTAATTGTTGATATCTATTTCAATTACAGACTTAAAATCACGCCCGCAATAGAAGCGCTCATTAAGTTCGCCATGACACCAGCGATAATCGCACGGAAACCATGCTTAGAAACAAATGCACGCTTTTCTGGTACCAAAGAGCCCAACCCACCAATCAGCATCGCCATGCTTGAGATATTTGCAAAGCCACACAAAGCAAACGTCACGATTGCTTGTGAGTGTTCACTAAGTTGAGACTTCACTTCTGCAAGCTGGATGAAAGCGACGAACTCATTCACCACAATCTTGTTACCAATCAGCGAGCCTGCTGTGGTTGCTTCTTGCCATGGTATACCCAACAACCAAGCGACTGGCGCAAACACAAAACCTAGGATGAGCTCAAAACTTAATGGTGTCCCAATCAGATCACCTATCCAGCCTAACATGCCGTTTAGCATTGCAATGACACTAATAAACGCCAGTAACGTACCACCGACCGATACAGCAATGCGTACACCCGCCATGGCACCATCGGCTAATGCTTCTACTACGTTGGTTGCACGTGGAATTTCAACTTGGCTAATGTCGATATCTGCTGCTTTATCCGTATCTTCTGGCATTAAAATTTTTGCCATCAACAAGCCGGCAGGTGCTGACATAAATGCAGCAGCAATAAGATAGTTGAGATCGACACCCAGTGATGCGTAACCAACCAACGTTCCGCCAGCAACTGACGCTAAACCACCTGTCATAACTGCAAAGAACTGCGAGTCAGTCATGTGTTTTAGGTAAGGCTTTACCATTAATGGTGCTTCAATGGTGCCAACAAAGATATTCGCCGTAGCAGACAAAGACTCAGCACGACCGATACCTAGCAGCTTTTGAATACCACCACCGATAAAGTTAATGATTTTTGGCATCACACCAATGTGATAAAGACCTGAGATAAGAGAGGAGAAGAAAACGATGATACCCAGAACATTGATCGCAAAGGTGAAGCCCCCTGTCGCCAAATTACCGAATAAAAACGCAATGCCCTCTTGACCATAGTTGATCAAATTCGACACAACACTGCTCACTGAATTCAGCGCATCTCGTCCTGCTGGTACATATAAAACCAACAACGCAAACAGTACCTGCAAAGCAAACGCAAACGACACTGTTCTCAGCTTTATATTTTTTCTATTTGTAGAAAGTAGCCATGCTAGGAATAGTATGGCTACGATACCAATAATTGAGTTCATAAAATGAATCCGACAGAAGGGGGATATGGAAGGCACCGGATTGTATAGCGGACTCAAAATGCTGCAAGTTGAGGATGTTAACAGTGTGAAAAGTTTAAGCGACCAATAACTGACCAACAAAATAACAAATTGAATTTATTAAAGATAAACGTTTGCTTATTTTAATTATTTCCATATGGAAAATATGTTTCTGGTTCAGGAAAAATTTTTGTGAAGTGAATCACCTTATGTGTCGTTCTACAACGTCATTGATCCTGTTATTTAGGAATAGAGATGTAAGGCGCCAAACGTTGGTCCCAATGACAAGGGTTGCCGATCTTCTGTTTGATAAAGTTAATCACTGCGGATATTTTTTTTGGCATATGCTGCCGGCTTGGGTATACCGCATAAAACGGCATCGACTGGCTGGCTTTCCAGTCAGGTAACAGCTGTATTAACTTACCCGTTCTAAACTCATCCCCCAGCAAGTAAGTGGCAAGGTAGGCAATACCCCAACCTGCAATAGCCGCATCCCGAACGGCTTCTGCCAGATCCACTGAATAGTTACCCGAGACTTTTACGTTCAATTCTTGCTGATCTTTGGTAAACGCCCACCCCGTATAGTCACGCTCCCAGCTTCTGTATATGAGGCAGTTGTGAGCAGATAGGTCATCCGGTTCTGCTGGCGTGTCATGTTTCAATAAGTAATCTGGCGATGCCGCAACAACAAACTGGCAATCCGTCAAACGCTGCGCAATGTAACCTTCAGGCAAATGCTCGTTGTTGGTTACCCATAAATCGAGCCCTTCGGCTAACATATCGACCTTATAGTCAAACAGATGTACTTCCACTTGAAGTTGAGGATACAGTTCGCGTAACTCTTGAATCGCTGGAATAATGTGTAAGGTACCAAATGATTGCGACAACCCAAGACGTACCAAACCTGCTACTTCATCCCGCTGGGTTTCCATCTCTAATGTGGCGCTGCTCACCGCTTGTACCACTTGCTCACAGTGATGAAAAAAGGTTTTCCCTGCCTCAGTCGGCGTAAAGCTTCGCGTAGTGCGTTGAACAAGCTTGATACCAAGAGACGCTTCTAACTGACTTAACTGTTTACTCACATGAGACACCGACACGCCTAAGCTCTTTGCAGCAGCTGTGAAGCTTTTGTGTTTAAGAAGAGCGGAGAAAATCACCATTTGTGCGGCACGTTCAGATAACACGCTTTACCTCGATTTGGTTATAGAAAAAACAAAGGGCTCCGAAGAGCCCTTGTATTGAAGACTGGATGCCAAATTGTTTGATGGCAGATCAGTATTTAATGCGGTCAGCCAAGTGACTCACAGCAAGTGCGAAGTAGTAAGAGCGGTTCCACTTCATCAATACGTTGTAGTTATTGTAAACCAGATACGTACGACCATTCTCGTCGTCCGGCATGATCAACCATGCTTTGATGTCTTCATCCAGTTTTGGCAACGGGCTACCGTCATATTTTGTGATACCTAATTGGCTCCACTCTTGAAGGTATTTGCCTTTTTCAACCGTGCGCCCTTCTAGACTGCGATCAATATTTTTAGGAACCTTAACTTGGCGACCCCAAGTATATTTATCATCCCAACCAGACTTGCTCAAATAGTTAGCGGTTGATGCAAACACGTCCGCTTCAGATTGCCATATGTCTTTTTTACCATCCCCGTTGCCGTCAGCAGCAAAACGAAGGAAAGAGCTTGGCATAAACTGGCATTGACCCATCGCACCAGCCCATGAGCCTTTAAAGTTCTCTAGCTCAATATGGCCTTGATCGAGGATCTGCAGTGCCGACATGGTCTCTTTACGGAAAAACTCTTCACGACGGCCTTCAAATGCCATTGTGGATAGTGCATCAATCACTTTAAAGTTGCCGGTAAACTTACCAAAGTTACTTTCAACTCCCCAAAGTGCCACAATAAAGCGCGGATGGACACCGTACTCATCGCCTATACGCTTTAGCTCAGTATAATGCTCTTTGTAGAGTTGTCTGGCTTGCTTCACCTTCCACTCAGGCACCGCGCGAGGAATGTACTCATCCAATGTCAGTTTCTTTTCTGGTTGGTTTCGGTCCGCTTTTACTGCTCGGGGCTTGTACTCAACATTAGCAAAAGCAGCACTAATGACCTGCTCTGAGATACCTTTATCACGAGCTTCAGCACGCAGCTTATTCAAGTATTCATCAAAACCCTCGCTACTTGCAAAAGCCGAGGTACACATACCAACGCTAAGCATGGTAGCCAGTATCTTTTTCATATTGCCCTCCTTGAGCAAGGCAGAAATCCCAGATGAAAAACGATGACGTTATTCGCCTTTCTGCTGGGCTTTTTGTTCTTTGTACTTTTCTAATAGGTTCTCCGGCGGCGGTGGAACCTGAAGAAAGAAGCCATCATTTTGTAATGAAGCCTTCACTTTTTCGATATCAACTTGTGCCAATTTACGGCCATCAAGTTTAATCGTCATGACAGCGATAGGCTTACCGAACATCTGCATTAAGGTGTCAGGAACCTGTGAAAAATCATCCTTTTTCGGAATATAGAGATAAGTACCTTCTTTTTTCGAGCTTTTATAAATAGAACAAAGCATGACACGCCTTTTATGCTGATTTAGCCGCGTTGAGTGCGGATTAGGTTGTAAACGTCAAATTCTCGCAAACTTAATAGCAAATTTGAGATTAATTCACCTATTTGCCCACGAGAGAACTTGCTGCGTCAAAGGATGAAATATAACATGACATACCTAGTTTAAGGCAACGCTCTTTCAATAAAGGCAAGAAGTCCACGATGACCCATTCACCAGACCTTAAAGGTAGCAGTTTTACATTGTCAGTTTTACACCTTTCTGACAATGAGATCGCAAAGACTGTCGAATTTTTGCAAGAAAAAGTTTCTCAAGCACCTTCTTTTTTTGCATCCGCGCCTCTGGTAATCAATATAGCAAAAGTACAAGGCGACATTGATTTCCCTAAGCTTAAACAAGGCATCTCAGATGCTGGTTTTATTCCGGTCGGTGTAACGGGCTGTAAAGACAAGCGTGTACAAAACCTTGCTTCCGAAGCTGGCTTCGCCATTATGTCGGCGAGCAAATCACCAAGCCAAGCACCTGCCAAAATGGCACCAACGAAAGTAGTTCGTACGCCTGTCCGCTCAGGACAACAGATCTACGCAAAAGATGGTGATTTGGTGGTGCTAGCGCACGTAAGTGCAGGTGCTGAAGTCATTGCTGACGGCTCTATTCATATCCATGGCACACTTCGAGGTCGTGCGATTGCAGGAGCAAGTGGTCAGCAGGAAGCGCGTATTATTTGCCACGATTTACAAGCAGAACTGGTATCCATTGCGGGTGACTACTGGTTAAGCGATCAAATTGAAAGCGAGTACTGGCAAAAGAAAGTAATGATCAGTAAAGCCGATGAATCATTACATTTAGAAGTTCTCGCGATTTAATCTAAAAAGGAAAAAAAATGGCACGCATTATTGTAGTAACGTCTGGTAAAGGTGGCGTTGGTAAAACCACTTCAAGCGCAGCCATCGCCTCTGGTCTAGCTCTTAAGGGAAAAAAGACCGCGGTGATCGATTTTGACATCGGTTTGCGTAACCTCGATCTAATCATGGGCTGTGAGCGCCGCGTCGTGTATGACTTTGTAAACGTCATTAACGGCGAAGCGACATTAAACCAAGCGCTGATCAAAGATAAGCGCACGGACAACCTATTTATTCTTCCTGCTTCTCAAACTCGTGATAAAGACGCACTGACAAAAGATGGTGTTCAGCGCGTATTCGGCGAACTTGATGAAATGGGCTTTGATTTCATTATTTGTGATTCACCAGCAGGTATCGAGCAAGGCGCGTTAATGGCCTTGTACTATGCCGATGAAGCCATTGTCACAACGAACCCAGAAGTCTCTTCTGTACGTGACTCTGACCGCATTCTCGGTATTTTAGATTCTAAGTCACTGCGTGCAGAACAAGGGCTAGAGCCAGTAAAACAGCATCTGTTACTGACTCGCTACAACCCATCTCGCGTCACTCAAGGCGAAATGCTAAGCGTTGAAGACGTAGAGGAGATCTTACATATTCCACTACTGGGCGTGATTCCAGAAAGCCAAGCCGTGCTTAACGCGTCAAACAAAGGTGTGCCAGTCACTTTTGACGATAACACCGATGCGGGTATGGCTTATTCTGACACCGTTGATCGCTTATTAGGCAATCAGGTTGAATTTCGTTTCCTTACTGAGGAGAAGAAAGGACTCTTTAAACGACTCTTTGGAGGCTAGACATGTCATTATTAGAATTTTTCCGTCCACAGAAGAAAACTTCTGCGAATCTAGCTAAAGAGCGTTTGCAAATCATTGTCGCAGAGCGCCGCAGCCAAAATGATCCTGCGCCGTCTTACTTGCCTCAATTAAAAGAAGACATCTTGAAGGTGATCAGCAAGTACGTGGCAATTGATCCAAATATGGTTGACTTAACATTTGAGCACAAAGACGACGATATCTCAGTTCTTGAGCTGAATGTGAAGCTACCAGACGAAGAAAAGTAATCAGTTTCTCTCACCAGACGAATGCTCTAATTAGAACGAAAAAGGTTGGCATAGAGGCCAACCTTTTTCATCTTTCATTACTTTAATGCTTTGTTCATCTTGTCGCCGAGTAAATCCAAACGCCACCCTTGCATCAAATCAGGCAATACTTCTGGGTCACGATCTTTTTTCCAAACCCAACTGATCAACTGATTGATCTGCTTTTTAGAGGCAAGGAACTCCGTGGCTAAACCTGACTTCTGCGAAGCCGATTTCACCAAGTCTTTCATATTTTTGAAGACCTGCTTGTAACCCGGATAGTCCATTAAACGCTCAATTTTCGCAGGATACTCTTCAGAAGGTGTTTGCTTCGCTTGTTTAACAATCGCGGCAATCTTCGCGCCATGGCGGTTAATAGCTCGGATATCAATATCTTCTGCTTCCATCTTCTTAAAGTTCGTTAAACCAAGACGAGCGACCGTTAATAGATCACCTTCTTTGAAGATAAAGTTCAGCGCTAAATCTCGTTTGATTGCTTCACGATAACGCCACGTCGCCAATGGCTTTAAAAGCGCCAGCTCAGAAGGTTTTAATTGCCAAGCGCCCTTAATATCAAGGTAGGCATTCTCTTCATTGGTTACGCGAATACGTTTCGAAACGAGTAAATCACTTTCTTGCTGTACAGCTTCCCACCAACCTGCTTGCGTCACCTTATCGAACAGCTTTTCGTATAACGGTAACAAGTAATGAACATCTGCGGCAGCATAATCTAATTGCTTTTGTGTCAGTGGACGAGCCATCCAGTCGGTACGTGATTCACTTTTGTCGAGCTCTACGCCTAAATATTCTTCCACCAGCGATGCGAAGCCTGTCGATAGGCCGTGACCGAGAAAAGCGGCCATCAGCTGCGTATCCACCATAGGGAATGGTGTACAACCAAAGCCGTTTTGGAAAACTTCTAAATCTTCACCACATGCGTGCAGCACTTTTAGCACAGAAGTATCTTTTAATAGCGCTACAAACGGCGTCATATCCGTTAATTCAGTCGGATCAATCAGCGAGAGGCGATTACCATCGAAAAGCTGAATCAGACCTAACTGCGGGTAGAAAGTGCGAATACGAACGAATTCGGTATCCAACATCACTACGTCTGCCTCTCGAGCATGAGTGCAAACCTCTTCTAGGTCTTTGTTTTTAGTAATAATTTGATAGTTCACATACTTCTCGCTATAAAAAATGCCAGCAAAACGCTGGCATTCTATCATTTTTTAAATCTCTCGACTCGACGAAATCGGCTTATGCGCTTTTCTTCGCAAGTTCAGCGTCATTCTCTTCGCGTAAAACACGACGCAAGATCTTACCGACATTGGTTTTAGGTAAGTCTTCGCGGAACTCAACCAACTTCGGAACTTTGTAGCCAGTTAAGTGTTCTCGACAATGCGCGATCACTTCGTCTTTGGTCAAGCTCGGATCGCGTTTCACGACATAAATCTTCACTAATTCACCAGACACTTCATGCGGCTGACCAATAGCAGCAACTTCAAGTACTTTGCCGTGAAGTGCTACAACGTCTTCGATTTCGTTCGGGTAAACATTAAAGCCTGATACTAAGATCATGTCTTTCTTACGGTCAACGATATGCAGGAAGCCTTCGTCATCGAACTTAACGATGTCGCCGGTTGATAGCCAGCCGTCTTCGTTAATCGTATCTTTCGTTGCTTCAGGTCGTTGCCAGTAACCTTGCATAACCTGAGGACCACGAACTTGAAGTTCGCCAGTTTCAGTATTCGCAAGAGCGTTACCTTCTTCGTCCACGATACGAACTTCTGTTGATGGTACCGGCAGACCAATAGAGCCATTGTATTCAACAAGATCATGCGGATATGCCGCCACCAACGGAGAACACTCTGTTAGACCGTAACCTTCGAGCAAATAGCAACCCGTGGTCTTTTGCCATCTTTCTGCCACTGAGCGCTGCACTGCCATGCCGCCGCCAACGGCTAAACGTAGATTACTGAAATCCAACTCGTGGAAATCTTCATTATTGACCAATGCATTAAATAAGGTATTCACGCCCGTAATCGCAGTAAACGGATGCTTTTGTAGCTCTTTCACGAACCCTGGAATATCTCTAGGGTTGGTAATAAGTAAGTTACGACCACCCATTTCAACAAACAGCAGACAGTTTACGGTAAGAGCAAATACGTGATACAGCGGTAATGCTGTCACGACTAATTCACGCCCCGGAGATAAAACCGGTCCGTACGCGCCTTTTGCCTGTAGAACGTTCGCAATCATGTTGCGGTGAGTCAGAATCGCGCCTTTCGCGACACCTGTCGTCCCCCCCGTATATTGCAGGAATGCAATGTCATCCCCAGACATAAACGGTTTAACGTATTGTAGACGACGACCTTTACGTAGAGCCTGACGCATTGAGATTGCACCAGGTAAATCGTACTTAGGCACCATGCCCTTAACGTACTTCACGACAAAATCGACAATCGTACCTTTCGCTCGTGGCAGCATTTGACCAAGACTGGTTAACACTACGTGTTTGACTGGTGTTTTATCGACGATTTGTTCTAGCGTATTCGCAAAGTTAGACACAATCACAATCGTCGTCGCACCTGAGTCATTCAATTGGTGTTCAAGTTCACGAGGAGTGTAAAGTGGGTTAACGTTTACGGCGATACAACCTGCACGCAAAATACCAAACAACGCCACTGGGTATTGCAGTAGGTTTGGCATCATCAGAGCAACACGGTCACCCTTTTGCAGTTTTAACTCGTTTTGCAGATACGCTGCGAATGCGCGACTACGCTCTTCCAATTTACGGAAGGTCATAACCGAGCCCATGTTCATGAATGCTGGTTGGTCTGCATATTTTTGTACAGACTGTTCAAACATTTCTACCAAAGACTCATATTGCTCTGGATTAATGGTTTCAGGTACGTCACTTGGATAACGTGAAAGCCATGGTTTATCCACGATGTTACTCCTCGTTTATAACTGGCTAAAAAATAGCGTCCTTTTTATTTTGAAAGCTATTACAGCACAGCGAACGTGCTTGAGCACGCAACTCTCAAACACTTGTTTAAATTTTGTTAACTACACCAAGAATTCGCGTTGCGACCTCGAGTATTTGCTCTAAATGACAGTGATGACCACCCTTGACAGAAACCACTTGCGGTGGGTTCTCTCCCCAATCAGCTTGGTTAGATGGTAAATTCTGAAATCCTTGATCGCCTAATACAATCAAATGAGGACAACGTATTTGGCTGGTAATCGAGTTAGCATGCGCTTGCGCCATTCGGTAAAGCGACGCACATTTTAACTTGGCGTCATGCCGCCAATACCATTTATCTCCTCGCTGCTCTGTTCCACGCTCGACTATCGGTAGAAGTTGCTCAGCGGTTAATTGGTTGGCTTGCATGCGTAATTTTAACGCCAGATCGAAGGAGGCAATGGCTCGCTCTGGCTTGTTTTGCTGTCTTATTCGACTTAAAACGCCATCGCGAAGACGAGGCAAACTGTTAGTAGGATCCTCATGAAGAGGTCCTGCTCCCTCAATTTGCACAAGAGCTTCGACCTGCTCTGGAAACGCTGCACTATAGCAACTTGCGATTAAAGCACCAAGTGAATGCCCTACTAATATCAGTCTGTTTGGTGATAATTCGTCCAAAAACTGATACAAATCGGCAATATAGTCGTGAAAGGGGTAATAATTATCGTGAGATTTATGACTCGATAAACCGTGACCAAAATGATCGATGGCGAGGAGGTGTAAGTGAGGATTAAGTTGATTCAACTGCTCCATGAGCGCTTTAAAGCTGCCCGCATTATCTAACCACCCATGAAGAAAAACGACTGACAAGTCAGCCGTTTTCTCGTTCCCTATCTCAAGGGCTGCCATTTTGCCGGCAGGAAGCTCGAATTGACGCTCATGCATCGCAGATTATTTGACCTGTTTTATCACTTTACCGTCTTGCGGGAAATCATTACGCCACATGCGGCAGTTAATCGAGTAACATGGGTAAAAGTAGGTTGGCGAGTCATACATGCGTACACGTTCTTCAATTTTCCATAAACGGTACCCTTCCCCCTTAATTACTGGGAAGATGTAACCGTGCTCACCGATCTTTCCTTCTTCTTCCCCTGCTCCTTTGCCTACAACCGTCACCAAACGGCCTTCACTAAAGGCGACAGGCTCTAAATAGCCATCAAAATAGGCGACAAAACGCCCCGTAGGCTCTTCATCAATATCAGGTTTACCAGACTTACTGATAGGAAGGTTTACAATCTCTAGACGCGTTTTATCTTTAAAGTTATCCACTTTAGCGATGATTCCACCAAGGCGAACATCTTCACTCACTTGCCCCTGAGACTCAGCAAACGCTTTATAGTCTGTAACGACCAATTCTGTGCTTGCATTTAGCTCCTCTGGCAAAGAGCTACACGCAGACAAACCAACCGTAGCAAATAATGCGAGAAAAAACCGTCCAAAAACCTTCATAAACCACCTTTCAATATTAGTAACCCCAAGCTGGGGAGATCTCACACGTAAATATCGACACCAAGTAATTGAGCCAGTTCCTCTTTTTTAGCTCGATTCATGACATCCATGTACTGCTCCATTGCTTTACGTGCGCCCCCTTCAGGAAGGTCATATTGCACTTGAGCTCGGTGAATTTGGGACTCATCCACGTGTTTTATGGAGTGCGCCACGGCGTTAGCAACCTTTGAAGGCTGACCTACAGGCTGCTTTGTTTGTGATTTATTTACCTGCTTCTTTTGACTGGCTTTATGAGTGCGATTTGCACCGGGAATCAAAGAAGGAGGCAAGCCATTAATCGACGCCATAGCACTCCATAAAAATACAGGGCAAACGCCCTGCTTTTTGTCAGGTTAATGAAAAACGGACTATTCGCGACCAGGAAGTTTTTTCCATGTCACATTATCACGTAAATAAACAGGGCTCGAATCTTCGACCGGCACGGTATTACCCTTTTTAAATTCTTGTTCAGCAAGAATCACGATGTCTTGTGAATCAGGGTACAGAACGTCACTATGCGTCAAATTAAACGGTAGGTCTGCTAATACTTCTTGGTAAGCATCCCAACCAGTACCTGCTGTCGTCCACGTTTTGTCGTCTGCTTGTGCTTCTTCAACGAGACGTGCTGGTGGAATTACGCACTCTGCATCCATCTCTGCCCACTCACCGTTTGCTTGGCGAGTGTAACGTGCCCAGTAAACTTCACCCATACGTGCGTCAATAGCCACAGCGACATCGGTCACACCATGCAAGCGATAGCTACCTTGAGCCATTGCAGCCAGCGTTGAAACGCCGATCATAGGTAAGTCAGCACCGAACGCCAAACCTTGTGCGATACCAATACCGATACGAACGCCAGTAAAGCTACCTGGACCACGTCCAAACGCTAACGCATCCAGCTCTTGTAGAGTCAGGCCAGCTTCTTTGAGTACTTCATCAACCATTGGCAGTACTTTTTTGGTGTGATCGCGTGGTGCAACCGCGCTACGTGAAATCACTTGATCATTAGCCAACAACGCAACTGAACAGTTTTCAGTCGCTGTATCGATAGCAAGAATTTTTGCGCTCATTTAACTCTCTACAACTCTCATTTATTGGGTTATGCCTCAGCACTTGCGTCTGTGACAGATTGTTCTGCTTTCAGGAATGCTTTGATTCCATCTAAGTCTCGCGTCCTTGGGATAGGTGGTAGACTTCCGAGGAAAATACCACCATAGTCTCGCGTGACGAGGCGATTATCACAAATGATCAACGCACCGTGATCCTTCTGATCTCGAATTAATCGCCCGACTCCCTGCTTTAACGTAATCACTGCATCCGGGATTTGTACTTCAGCAAATGGTTCACCGCCACGTAATCGACAATCCTCGATACGGGCTTTGAGTAACGGATCGTCAGGGGCGGTAAACGGTAATTTGTCGATAATAACACAGCTCAGCGCATCACCTCTAACATCAATCCCTTCCCAGAAAGCGCCCGTCGCCACGAGTAAAGCGTTACCCAGTTCCATAAACTCCGCCAAGGTTTTCTGCTTACTCATCTCCCCTTGCATTAACACAGGCAGCTCAAGTACTTCTCGGAACTTCTCACCTAGTTCACGCATCATGCTGTGCGAGGTACATAAAAAGAAGCAGCGACCATCATTTTCTTCAATCACCGGAGCAAGCATTCGGACTAACTTATCCGCTAAGCCGTTACTGTTTGGCTCTGGCAAATACCTTGGCACACAAAGGCGCGCTTGCTTTTGATAATCAAAGGGGGACGGCAGAGAAAATTGCTTTGTAGGCTTGAGGCCAAGGCGCTCAGTAAAGTGCTTGAAATCGCCCGATACGGCTAGGGTTGCTGACGTGAAAATCCAAGCGCCTTGTTTAATCTCTATTTGCTCATGGAACTTGTCCGCGACAGAAAGAGGCGTAATGTGCAGAGCGAAATGACGAGGCGAGGTATCGTACCAGTATGAGTAACCGGTAATATCGACATCACATACCCGGTCGATACGGCCTTTGATCAAATTGGCTCGTTCAAAGGCGGTATCCAGTAATTGACTGCGCCCTAAGGCTATTTTGAGTACATCAATCGCCAATTCGAGGCTGTCAGTTAAGCGCAATAATTCTCGCTTAATAGAACCTGATTGCAACGCCTCACGCCAGTTGCCACGAAAGCCTGGCTCACCCAATACAATCCGCATGTCCATTGCGCTTTGCATGAGTTTGTCGCCCACTTTTTGCAATTGACGCATATCTTTGGCTTCGGTGCGATAGGCTATTTCAATGTCTTTGGCAAGATCGTGAATTTGGCGGCTTGAAACTGACTGGCCGAAATATTCGCTCGCAATATCTGGCAACTGATGAGCTTCATCAAAAATAAACACATCGGCTTCTGGAATCAGTTCACCGAATCCTGTTTCTTTGATCGCTAAATCAGCAAGAAACAAGTGATGGTTCACTACAACAATGTCGGAATCCATGGCTCGCTTACGCGCTTTCAATACAAAGCAATCAGTGTAGCTCGGACATTCTTTACCTAAACAGTTATCATTGGTTGAGGTGATAGTCGGAATGATCATGCTGTCTTCTGGCAGATCATCACAATCACCAAGGTCACCTGTTTTGGTTTCTGATGACCAAGCACGCACTTTAACCAGTTGAGTTAATAACGTCGGGTCAGATTCATTAGTGTGGCTTTCGACCATTTGGCGGCTCAAACGATCCAAACACAGATAATTAGAACGCCCTTTTAATAACGCCACTTGGCCATAAAAACCAAGCGCATTGACCATGAGCGGTAAGTCACGATGGTACAACTGCTCTTGCAAGTTTTTCGAGCCTGTACTGATGATCACTTTTTTACCGCTTAACAGCGCAGGGACTAAGTAGGCGAAGGTCTTACCGGTTCCGGTTCCTGCCTCCACCACCAACTGGGTTTGATCTTTGATCGCACTGCTGACGGCTTCCGCCATATCGATTTGTGGCTGACGAGCTTGAAAGCCAGGAATGGCCTTACCTAACGCGCCATCAGAGGAAAAAGTTTTTGCGATCATGCTTGGTATTGAGTTTGAAAAATTATCGAGAGTATATCAGAGGAATAGGAGTGACATCAGCCCACAATCTGACCAGCTTGCGGCGACACGCGGATATTTTGTTGAAACCAACGTAAGAATAGATTATTTATGGTGAAACATGGCAGTACAGTTACACCCGCCAGGGAATAATAACAAATTCGTACGCTAAAATATTAATGCATGGAAGTACCTGATTTATGGAAAAGAAAACACTGTTGACCCACTGTTCTGACGCCCCGGGTCTCATCTCGAAAATTACTAATATCTGTTACAAGCACCAACTCAACATCGTTCACAATAACGAATTTGTTGATAATACCAGTGGCCACTTTTTCATGAGAACGGAGTTGGAGGGGTACTTCAACGATCAAACGTTTCTTGCCGACTTGGACCAAGCTCTCCCGCAAGGTGCTAAGCGTAAATTGGTTGGCTCTCGCCGTAAGCGCATCGTCATTCTCGTCACAAAAGAAGCGCATTGTTTAGGCGATATTCTGATAAAAACCTACGATGGAAGCCTAGATGTTGAGATCGCCGCTGTGGTGGGGAATTACGACAAACTGCAAACTCTCACTGAACGCTTCGACATTCCTTACCACCATGTGACCCATGAAAACCTTAGCCGTGAAGAACACGAGCAGAAGATGCTAGAAGTGATCGATCAATACGATGCTGACTTTTTGGTGCTAGCTAAATACATGCGCGTATTAACGCCGACGTTTGTTGAGAAATATCACCACAAAATCATTAATATTCATCACAGCTTCTTACCTGCTTTTATTGGCGCGAAGCCATATCAACAAGCTTACGATCGCGGTGTGAAAATCATCGGTGCAACAGCACACTTCGTGACTAATGATTTAGATGAAGGGCCGATCATCAAGCAAGACGTAATTCCTGTCGACCATACATTCAATGCCCAAGATATGGCGCAAGCGGGACGCGATGTAGAGAAGAACGTATTGAGTAAGGCTTTGAATAAAGTGATCAATGACCACGTCTTTGTTTATGGGAATAAGACAGTGATCCTGTAATCCCTCCGTACTAGTTACAACGATAGTGAAACCCGTCCAACTTGGCGGGTTTCATCTTTTCAGAAGATCCCCCCTCCAATTCTAACCATCAAAGTTAAACCGATACGTTATAATTTTTCATTTCTCCACAACTATTTACTGAGAGAATGATTCCGTTTATCATTTGCCCTCCTTATAATAAACCACGTTAATATTACGGAATTAAAATGAAAAAAACGTTAGTGGCTTTTCTGATTGGGCTGACTTTACCAGCAACCACAATCGCAGATACTCTTGAGCCTGTTCAGAATGATGTATCCACTCGCATTATCGGCGGCGAACCTGCCAACACTTCCGACTGGAAATTTATTGCTTCACTGGTACGTAAAGGACAACCTACATCTATTGGTCACTTTTGTGGTGGCAGTTTCCTAGGTGGAAAATACGTATTAACTGCTGCGCACTGTGTGGAAGGTCTTAATGCGGACGATCTGGATATCGTTCTTGGTCTTTATGACAAAAACAGAGAGTCTCAAGCACAGCGCATCGCCATTAAAAATATCTATTCACATGATGAATATAACAACATAACAACGAACAATGACATCGCTCTTATTGAATTAGAACGCAATATCGATAGCGCAACTATTGACCTGGCAACGCCAGAACTTTTAGATAGCGTACGCGTAGGAGACAAGTTGCACGTGGCTGGATGGGGAAATACGTCCACGACAGACCGAATATACCCAACCGTTTTACAACAAGTAGATTTGGAATACGTAGATCGAGCTACCTGCCAAAACCTACCAGGAAACTACTCTAATGTATCAGATGACGGTATTTGCGCCGGATACTATTGGGGAGGTAAAGATAGCTGCCAAGGAGATAGCGGCGGTCCACTCATCGTTGATGATAACGGTATCAACAAATTGCTAGGCGTGGTCAGCTGGGGGGATGGATGTGCTCAACCAAACGCTTATGGTGTTTACGCCAACGTCGCTCATTTTCAACACAATGGATGGATAGATAGCCATCGCAATACTATCAGCTTCACTAAGTACCGAGATCTTCGTTTCGTTGAGCGAAAAGCGCAGCAAGAGACCTTTACTATTCGTAATGACGATACTATCCCATTAAACATCTACGAAAGCACAATATCATACGGAAGTACCATCGAGAAAAGCACTTGTACTGGTACCTTAAAGCCTTCGCAAAGCTGTCAAATTACCGTCGGCTACCAACCTAGCTATTCGGGATCAGAAACAACGATAGAGCTCTTTACCGATCATCCGAAACTGTCCAGACTCACAACAACTTTCGAGTATTCAGGTGTAGATAAAGCAAGCAGATCAGTGCGTAATGCCATTCCGCTAGCAGACGCAAATGTTTATACCGGTCAAAACGCTTGGACGGCTGAAAATGGTGAACTGCAATCAGCGGATATGGGAGCTTATCCTGGTGTATCTGAGCTGGTTTTGACCGATCTTCCGAAGGGCAAACTTACCATGGATCTCAAAGTAATGTCCGATGGTTTTGATTACTTGTTCATCTTAGTTAATGGTGAAATTTACGATAGCACCAACCAACTCCTCGATTATAAAGAGATCCAGATCGATCTTTACAAAGCATCTAATACGATAACGTTTGAATACGTCCAACACCCGTTTTCAAGTGGCATTTACAGCGCGCAAGCATTTGTTCGCAACATAAATATGTCAGTCAGCACAGATAATACGGGCGATGCTGGTAACGACGTTAATAAAAAGTCTAGTTCAGGCGGCAGTTTATCTATTGGCCTACTGGTGTTAATGGCTGCAGGTTCATTCGTACGACGCAAAAAAAGGTAACGAGATGAAACATAGACTCAAGATATTCCTACTTGGTTTGGGCACTATCAGTTTAACTGCATGTTCAGCAAACGCAGGACTGCAAACAAACCAGACGTCTGAGCACCAAGCAATGATGGTAGAGACTTATAGGACAAGTGAGAGTCAAATTTCATTTATCACAGAGTCTAACGGCTGCAGTGAAAACGAGGACTTTAGCCTAAAAATAGAGCAAAGCTCACAGACAGAAGCTCTTATTACTATCGTTAGAGACAAGGCGGATCATTGTAAACGAATGCCGTTTGCCAAAACTTTTACACTGCCTTTAGATGAAGAGTTGAAAGGCAAAAAACTTTCCATTACCAACCCAAAAAGCAAGTCACTGGCTAAATAGTGATTCGCTTACGAAAGGGAGCCTCGGCTCCCTTTTTGCCTATCGCAACTCAGCAATTCTCACCCTAGCGTTTTACGCCTGCTCAGACTCCACAATACGCTTAAGTGAATGCGGGTGCAGTTTGATACAAATGCCTTGGTACTTAAACGCCACTGTTGGGTTATTCAAGCGTTCGCCATCCCCTTTCGGGCTCGACAGTTTGATCTTCACACCCAGCTCTTCTAACTCATTAAAGCGTGCGCCAAACGCTGGATAAGTGTGTCTCAAATCAGCAAGAAACTCATCTGCGGTTTCGGCATGAGACGGAATCACAAACTCCACATGTTCCCAGCTTTCAGTTGGGTAGATTTTGCCTTCCGCAGGGTATGGCAGTTCCAGACACTCTATCTTCCAGCCACGGCTTTCTAACGCTTTGTCGAATTCAATAACAATAATCGGGCGACCGTTGATTTTCGCTTGTGAAATCACCTTACCGTATTGATTCCATGCTTCATGCGCGGCTTTTGCTGTTTCAGTATCATTAATTCGCAGCGCAATATGGTCAGCTTGAGCAAAGCTCAGATCCAGTTTTAACAGGGATGCAAGCTCTTCAATCTTCGCCATAAATGCATCCAGATCTTGGATCATCAATTTAGGCGCTAGGCGTTTTTCAACTAGTTGAGTCGTCATTGTGGTTCTCTTTTGGGGCGATTTATCTCATTACTCTGAGCGCAATAGTAAACGCAAACCAAACCACATTTCCATTCAATCGAAAAAGTATAAATTTCCCCAATTCCTCTCTGTATGAAAAGCAATAAAGTTGTTATCATTAGCCCCATTTTTGTGAACTCCAACAGAACTCGGCACTTACTTCGCCGAGTTCTTCGTCCTTGAATTGAAGGAAACGCGTGTGAATATCCAAGCACTTATTAATGACAAAGTATCTCAGGCTCTAGAAGCCGCTGGCGCACCTGCAGGCAGTCCTGCGGCAGTACGCCAATCAGCAAAGCCACAATTTGGTGACTACCAAGCAAACGGCGTAATGGGCGTTGCTAAAAAACTGGGTACTAACCCACGAGAATTTGCACAGAAAGTACTGGATGTTCTAGACCTAGATGGTATTGCGAGCAAGACAGAAATCGCTGGCCCTGGTTTCATCAACATTTTCCTAAGCGAAGAGTTCCTAGCAAAACAAGCGGAAGCAGCACTGGCTGACTCACGTCTTGGCGTTGCAGAAGACGAAGCTCAAACTATCGTTGCTGACTACTCTGCACCAAACGTTGCTAAAGAAATGCACGTTGGTCACCTACGTTCAACCATCATCGGTGATGCGGTAGTACGTACTCTTGAGTTCCTAGGTCACAAAGTGATCCGTGCGAACCACATCGGCGACTGGGGTACTCAGTTCGGTATGCTTATCGCAAACCTTGAGCGTGTACAACAAGAGTCTGGCGAAGTTTCTATGGAACTTGCGGACCTTGAAGGCTTCTACCGCGAATCGAAAAAGCTGTACGACGAAGATGAAGACTTCGCAGTAAAGGCGCGAAACTACGTTGTGAAACTGCAAAGCGGTGACGAGTACTGTGCAGAAATGTGGAAAAAACTCGTTGATGTAACCATGATCCAAAACCAGCGCAACTACGACCGTCTAAACGTGTCACTGACTCGTGACGACGTGATGGGCGAGAGCATGTACAACGACATGCTTCCTAAGATCGTTGCAGACCTAAAAGAACAAGGTCTTGCCGTTGAAGATGATGGCGCGCAAGTTGTATTCCTAGATGAATACAAGAACAAAGATGGCGAACCAATGGGCGTTATCGTTCAAAAACGCGATGGCGGTTTCCTATACACAACAACAGACATCGCATGTGCAAAATATCGTTATGAAGAGCTAAGCGCAGACCGTGTGCTTTACTTCATCGACTCACGTCAACACCAGCACCTAATGCAAGCTTGGACAATTGTTCGTAAAGCAGGCTACGTGCCAGAGTCAGTATCTCTTGAGCACCACGCGTTCGGCATGATGCTTGGTAAAGATGGTAAGCCATTCAAGACTCGTGCGGGTGGTACCGTTCGCCTTGCCGACCTTCTAGATGAAGCAGAAGTTCGTGCAGCACAACTGATCGAATCTAAAAACCCTGAGCTAGATGCGGAAGAAAAAGAGAAGATCTCTAAAACAGTTGCAATGGCAGCGGTTAAATACTCTGACTTATCTAAACACCGTACGACTGACTACGTGTTCGATTGGGACAACATGTTAGCGTTTGAAGGTAACACAGCACCATACATGCAATATGCATACACTCGCGTAGCTTCTATTTTCGCTAAAGCTGGTGTTGCTATGGACGCTCTCCAAGGTGACATCAAAATCACTGATGAGAAAGAGAAAGCACTTATTGCTAAGCTTATGCAGTTCGAAGAAGCGGTTCAATCTGTCGCTCGCGAAGGTCAACCACACATCATGTGTAGCTACCTATTCGAACTAGCAGGTCAGTTCTCTAGCTTCTACGAAGCGTGCCCTATCCTAGTAGCTGAAGACGAAGCAGTGAAACAAAGCCGTCTGAAACTAGCAGCGCTAACAGCGAAGACCATCAAGCAAGGTCTGTCTCTACTAGGTATTGATACTCTAGAGCGCATGTAAGCGATTCGAGAATCGAGAATCGAGAATCGAGAATCGAGAATCGAGAATCGATATGATTTCAAAAGGTTGGCGTGAAAGCGTCAACCTTTTGTTTTATCTGGCGTATACTGATGTCATTCAATTCAAATCGGATAATATAATGAGTTTTGAACTGCACCCTCAATTGGCAAAAGACACTACCGTTATCGGTCACTTCCCACTGTGTGTGGCACTTCTGCATAAAGACAATGCCGTGCCATGGGTTATTTTGGTACCTAAACGTGCAAACCTAAAAGAGCTTCACCACTTGCCAATGAAAGAACAGCAACAGTTTTTGCTAGAATCTCAGGCAGTAAGCCAAGCACTGGAAGCAACATTCCGTCCAGACAAGTTAAACCTTGGCGCACTAGGTAACATGGTGCCACAGCTGCACATTCACCATATTGCTCGCTTCAAAGATGACGTCGCATGGCCGGGACCGGTTTGGGGTAACACCAAAGGTGAATTCCGTACAGAAGAAGAGCAAAACGAATTACTTGGTCGCATTAAAAACGTGTTGTCACTAAGCTCTATTTTCCAAAAAGCATAAGAACTGCAAGCGAAAATAATTCGCCTTTGAATACGGCTGAAATAGACAGAGAAAGATTAATACGTATTTGTAACAATCTTTCTCATTTTTCTGGGATTATCACTAAAATAAAACTTGTTTAGACTACCAGCTCAGTTAGAGAGGGTCATCATGAAACAAGTCTTCAACACATTCCGATACGTCAGCTGGATCGCCATCATCTGTTCCATGGCTGCTTCATTCTTGCTTTTTCTTATGGGTGCAGCAAAAACCTATTCGGCATTTGCGGTCTTCATTCTCAATCAAACACCTCCAGAAGCACTCGCACATTTAGATAAAGCAGACATCGCGATCGCTTATTTGATCAAGTCACTGGATACGTTTCTTGTCGCACTAGTTTTGTTCATCTTTGCTCACGGCATCTACACACTATTTATTTCCAACAAAGCTAAAGCGAAAACACAAGAGCAGTCGGTTTTGCATTGGATCAGAACCCCGAACATCGGCCATCTAAAAAACATTTTGGCTGAAGTCATCATCGTGATCTTGTTTGTGAAGTTCTTAGAGCTCGTGCTGATTAACTTCGACAGCTTAGATTGGACGATCTTAACATTACCTATTTCGATTTTAGTTTTAAGTCTTGGTTTGAAGTTCCTAGGGTTAGGCGCGACTAAACACTCTGAAGAACATTAATTTCGCTGTATTCACAAACAATAACCAGCAAAATAAAAGCCGCATCATTGCTGATGCGGCTTTGTCGTTTTTACGTGATAATTTTTAGGTGACTAATTTTGATAGTCGCTACATGGTGACTGTCAGAGACAAACCATCTTGTTTAGTCACTGAGTAGCGAACACGAGTCACGTCATGAGCTTTATTAGTGTCGACTAGGCGGCTAATTTTGCCCTTCTTAATCCACACGTTTAACATCGCGTCGGCGCCATCTTCACTCATCCCAAACTGTTTAGCCAGATCTGACTGGGAGACGGTTCCTTTGTCTGCAATGTATTGATAAAGCTCTTTTAAAATCATGCTACTTGCGCCTCTAATGCACCGTTTTGTTTCTTACCAACTTGTTTGAACACACGGTAGGTACCAAAGAAGATAGCAACGATCACAGCCATCCAAATGCCACTTGTCACTGGGCTATCTGCGAAATGCGTCAATTGGTTGTAGAACGTCGCACATAGGTAAGCCAAGCCCATTGTCCAAACCGCAATAAAGCGTGCGAACTTATGACCAAACTCACGTACGTAAGCCCCCATCGCCGCCACACAAGGTGTGTACAGTAGGATAAAGATTAGGTAAGCAAATGCGGCATTGCCAGAAGCAAACTGAGATTTAATGTTACCGAAGATAGAAGCATCGACTTCTTGTTCTTCGGCAACGGCATTTGAGTCAGTTAAGTCACCCACTTCAATGCCTAGTGGATCTGAGTAGCTCAAACCGGCTAAGTTTTCAGGGATACTCATTACTGCCTCTTCTAGGCTGCCCATTAGATCAAATTCTGCGTCTTCACCGTCGCTTGGCGTGGTGTACAGGCTGTTAAGCGTACCAACTACCGCCTCTTTTGCGAAGATACCGGTAATGATACCAACCGTCGCTGGCCAGTTATCTTCTTGAACACCGATTGGCGCGAATACTGGAGTTACAACTTGCGCAGCTTTAGAAAGCACCGAGTTTTCGCTGTCTTCATTACCAAAACTGCCATCAGTACCCAATGAGTTGAAGAAACTCAGAATAGCAACAACGATAACGATGGTTTTACCTGCACCAAGTACGAAGCGCTTTAGCTTTTGCCAAGTTTTGATCACCACGTTTTGTAGCGTCGGAAGCTCATAGTCTGGCATTTCCATTACTAGGCTATCACTGCTACCTGGGTAAAGCGTATGCTTAAGGAAAAGACCTGTGAAGATCGCTGCCACAATACCAAGTAGGTAAAGTGCGAATACAATGTTCTGGCCAGAACCTGGGAAGAATGCCGCAGCGAATAGCGCGTATACAGGCAGACGAGCACCACATGACATAAATGGCGCCATAGATGCAGCCAGTTTACGCTCACGTTCTTGGTCTAGAGTACGAGTTGCCATGATTGACGGTACGTTACAGCCAAAACCAAGAACCAACGGTACAAATGCTTTGCCCGGTAGGCCGATCTTCTGCATCACTTTATCTAGTACGAATGCTGCACGAGCCATGTAACCTGAGCTCTCAAGTACCGCTAGGAAGAGGTACAAACACGCGATAACCGGAATGAAGGTTGCAACCGTCTGGATACCACCACCGATACCATCAGCAAGAACCGTCACTAACCACACAGGCAAATGACCGTCTAACAAGTGATGCCCACCATCAACCAACAATGCGCCCACACCAATGTCAAAAAAGTCGATAAATGCACTACCGATGTTAATCGAGAACATAAACATCAGGTACATAACAACAAAGAAGAAAGGAATTCCAATCCACTTGTTCAAAATAAACTGGTCGAGTCTTTCAGTCACACTACGACTTAACTTGCCTTCGCTTCGGCGAACTTTTTTACACTGTTCATGCAGATGCGTGTACTTAGTATCCGCGACATGCAAATCGATATCCAAATCTAACGTCGTAATGACTTCCAAGACTTTGCTTCTATCAATATCAGAAAGACTATTGAGCACCATTGTGTCTTTTTCAAGCGCACGAATCGCTAGTGCACGATGAGCGACGTTTTGGTCGTTAAAAAGTGCGGAAACCGTTTGAATTGCCGACTCCATCTTCTCACCGTAATGCAAAGACAATTCTTTAAGTGGCACTCCTTGAACGATGGATTTATGGAGCTTTTCTTTAAACTCTGCCACTTGAGTTTTATTGGTTGCAGATAAACTGACAACCGGACAACCTAACGTTTTCTCAAGCTCTGCAACGTTAATCATCTGACGTTCACGCTTTAGCGCATCCATCTTGTTGAGGACAACAATCATAGGGCGACCAAGTTCGCGAAGTTGCAGCGTCATGTATAAGCTGCGCTCTAAACTTGTAGCATCCACCACGTTAATAATGAGATCAACAGGATGAGTTAGAACCGCACGCGATGCGATGGATTCATCAATACTATTACTATCATTACCACTGTCTAATGAGTAAATACCCGGAAGGTCAGTGAGCAAAAACTCATCCCCAGCATGCTTGAATTGTCCCGTTTTCTTTTCAACCGTGACGCCTGCCCAGTTACCAACTTGCTGTTTTGCGCCAGTTAAACCATTAAATAGCGTCGTTTTACCACTATTAGGGTTACCTACGGTTAGCACTTGATATTGCATGACACTCGCTCCACTTCAATTTTCTGAGCAATTGTTTCTCGCAATGCGACAGACACACCACGGACTTCGACTTGTAAAGGATCGCCCATTGGCGCACGTCGAATCACTTTGACTTCTGTATTGGGAAGCAGCCCCATTACCATGAGTTTCTTTCTGATATCTGATGAAAGACCATCTAACAACCGAATCGTCACCGTATCGCCAGGATTAATCTCTGATAACTTCATAGTGGCCCTTAAGAGTATTGCTAATGAGAAATATTATTATTTAATAAGTTTAGGTTGCCAATATTACTCCCCTATACCCCTTCAATCCTTGTGTGAAATCAAAGATTCCGTAAATGTTTTCACGCTTTCAAACGTTAACTTCGTAAATTTCCTCTCGTTATTTACGTCAAAATTAACAATTAAAAATGACACCTAACGAAACAAAAATGTCACAAACCAAGATAGAAAACAAAAAATACAAATTAAAACAATTGGTTAAGTAAAAAACCAAACGTTGTCGCTTTTCTCATATAAACATGGCGTTATTTTTATAAGAAAAATAAGTAACCTCTCGTATAGTTACTCCATCGAGAGGGCAACCTCTCTAATAAATTCCAGAGGTGGCATGGCAACATGTCACTCCGGCAGCAAGCGAAGGTGTCCTTGACACCCGTGGTATAGTCCCCCCGGCTATACCACGATATTTTTTTTCACCTCTTTCAAAACTTCTTTACCTTATTCATCTTTTCAACACAGTTTTCGTTTTCACGAATGTCGCACACCATCATTCACCCAAATGAACAACGCTCTTTTGATACAGCAATACAACTGTCATTTATTTGTTGCAACTATCAATAAATCATTCTCTTGAAGCCATTTATGCTTATTGCTATGAACATCGCGACTAACAGATAGAACGTGATCGTGCTTACGTGTTGAGAATGGATTTGTAGGCTAGATGTGATGAAAAAACAATGAAACTCACTGCGTTAGCAACTGCAGCAATAATAGAGCACTGTATGCAGCTCCCCAGCATCTTAACTATTAACTAGGGAGCTTATAATGAAGGTTTTCTAGTTAATTTCTTGGCTTTCTTGAGTCAAAGCAAACTTGGAAGGGGGCAAACCAAAATGTAGCTTAAACTTTTGGCTAAAGTAAGATGGATCATTAAAGCCACAGTTAAAGGCGACTTCACTGATTTTCTCACCCGCCAATAACTTTTCACACGCCGTTTCCAAACGAACCTCTGTGACATAGTCTTTTAACGTTCTTGACGAGGCAGATTTAAAACGTCTCTGCAAAGAGCGTTCAGACATATACAGCATTTTAGCGGCTGACGCAGTGCCAAATTCAGGATCATGGTAATGCTCTGCCACTAATTGATAGACTTTTTGCAACCACTCTTTCTCTGGTGTGACTTGATCTTCTGCAATAGTTACAGGATTGAGTTCTTGCTGCGGTTCATCCAGATAACTCCTTTCCTTCGCAGATGGCCATGTAATCTCGACTTTGTTTTGAGCATCAGAAGAGAAGACAGCCAAATAACCACCACTCGTTGTCACTAGTTGGGCAAGGTGGTCAATACTCAACTCAGAGTGATTTAAGTTAGATGGAAGCCCAGTCGCGACTTTATTAGGTAATTGCGTCCCGTAATCAAGAAAGCTCAATGACACAATATCATGCCCCTCTTCTAGCATAATTCTAACCGTTTGACCTCGGAAAGAGCGCTTGATGATATTGGCAAAAATGCTATTGAAAATAACATCAAGATTAAAGCTTTCCAGAGCAACCCGGCTCTGCTTACTCTCATCTTCTAGCTCTACCAAAATACCCGCTTTTGCAAAGTCATCTTGCCATACATCAACCACTGACTGAGTTATCTGACTCAAGTTGTAGTTCTGACTCCCACCACTTACATCACTTGGAACGCTTTTGAGTTCATTTAACTGCCAATTCGTTTTAGCCAAATGATCCTCCGTCGCAGTATCGAGAGGCATAGGTAGTTTCGCCACAATAAAGTCGACGCTTGATTTTATGGATAGAGCTACATGGTCTACGAGTAGGTTTCTAACTTGAATCTGTTTACGTAATTGCTGGTTGCTCGTAAGCAACACTCTACTTTGATGTCTTAACTGATTCGTTTTGAGAGTCACTTGAGCTGCTAGATCACGGTTAGCCTGTACAACGTAGCGCGAGCGCCAGAATACGAGTACTGCAACGACCGTAATACTAGCTACGACAAAGCCTAAAATAGCAAATCGCGATAGATACCAAGGATGAAGGACGATAAAGTGAGATTCTAAACCAACGACTCCAGCGGCAACTTGAGACTCATTACTGACCTGCAAGTGATATTCACCGGAACTAAGGTGCTCGAGTGTCAGTTGGCCCCCCTCTAACGTTTGCCATGGGTCATCGTTGTTCAATCGATAGTACAAGTTTTGACTGTCTGGTTTTGGCATCACACCGAATAAAAAACTCAGCGAAGATCCATATGGCAGTGTGAGCCCATTCAGATCGGCACTACCAACTTGCAGAACTTCATTTTCAAGCACAACTTGGCTAACAATAAACTTAGACTCTGGGGGATTAGATACAAGCAGCTTGGATGCTTCTGCTTTTACGAGTCCGTACTTCGACCCCAGAACAAGCTCTCGCTCACCAACTTCTGTCTGCTGTATAACGCTACAAATACCAGGGAGGAACTCATTGTTCATTAAGCCTGATGACGATGAGTAATGTTTCACTAACTCACCCGAAAGGTGGTAATAGCTTAAACCGACAGAGGAAGCTAACCATACACCTTGCCTGTCTCTGATCAAGCAAGCAGGTCTGGCGTTGGGCTCACTCATTTCAACAACACGTTTTTCATCGCTTCGTGTATCTGTTTTAAACACACCATAAGATGAAGCAAACCACTGGCTGCCATCAACCGCCGTGGTCATGTCTAATGATTCACCAAACTTTTCTGAAAAACGGATAAACTGGATGTTGTCATTACTGTATTGGTATACGCCATGATCGGTGCCTATTAATAGGGCATCTTCAGTATCATATAGGCGCGTAACCTTAGCAGGCAAATACTGACTTACTAGCCACTCACTTCCAAAGTTTCGTACGCTTTGTGCAGCAGTATCAACATTGTAAAGATGATATCCGCTTGATACCCAAAGACGGTCATCACCATCAACGGTCACATGCTCTACGGCATGTCCGGCCATAACCTGTAAATAAGGAAATGTAATCTTGTTGAGACCATTTAGATCAAATATTTCCAGCCCTTTTGAGGTTGCAAGCCAAAGCATGCCGTTTTGAAACGCAAATTCATTGATCTGCGACTCCAACTCTAAGACTTGGTTAATCCCACTCTTTCCTGAACGATAAATCTTTCGGTCATCAGCAAACCAAAGCGCACCATCAGGACCTTCAATAGTTTGCCGAATTCGTCCTGATAGGGTGTGTGAGTCATAACTACTAAAGGTCACTCGTTCAAATTTTTTACTAAATAGCGAGTAATAACGAATACCTTGGTTAGTCGCAATCCACATCCCTCCCATATTGTCGCTCAACAACGAATAAATCTTCGTGTTATCTAACTCTAACTCAAGAAAACTTGCAGGCGCGACTTCGGTGACCTCACCTGAAAAAAATGAGTACAAATAAAGGCCATGCTCTGTCCCCACCCAATACTCTTTATTTGTCTCTGCGAATGTCAAAACATGTGAGCCGCCAATTCTAATCACTTCTTTATCAGGCTGGTAAATGTTGAAAATTAAAGCGCCACGCAATGTACCTATCAAAATTTCTCTTCGCGTGTGTGAATAATAGACTTTCTCAATGTAGCTTTGACCTGAGGCAGCGACATGGTCAAACTTATCACCTTCAGAAAGATAGAAGCCGGAAGTCGTTGCTAGTGCCCACTTCGTTTCAACTAGCACCGCATCATTAATGTAAACGTAGCTATTATTACTATGTTGATAGAGCTGCAATAGAGAGAAAGAGTTTAACTCGCTAGTGTCGATATTGTAGGTATAGAAATGCGAGCCATCACTCACCCAAATATAGTTCTTTGAAGACCCTATTTTTCTTATTTGTGAGCCTGGATTTAAACTAAAGACTAAACGTCGTTCCTGATTTGGATAAGTTCGATAGACCTCATTTTCAATAAAGGTCCAAAAAGCACCTTTATGATAAGCCAACTGCTTAGCCGACGTTTGTAGGAAGCTACCTGATTTAGGCAATATAGTTTGACCATCGTAAAACAGGACTCGTCCGTGTACGTCATGAATCCACAAACCGCCCTTTTCACCCAAGAACAACTTTTTAGCCGCGATAAAAGTACCCTTTGCCTGAGTTGGCAAAGGGTAAAAGATTGCATTTGCATTATGAAGCGCAAATGCTTGGTAGGATAAGACAAAGCCCAACAGAGCAAGGGCTAATTGGCGTAGCAAGACGAAAACCTTTTGTATCAATTTGTGCTCTGAAAGTGACCGTTCATCGTTTGTAAAACATGGATTGATACGGTTATTTTGAGCTGATAATTATTGGTAATGATATCTCAATTACTTTCTGAGAAAAGGCTCGCCTTACCAAAGGTTGTAATTCTTACTACTGGATCACGTTAAAAAGACTACTCCTACATTACGACAGCACTTAATCTGACTTTTTGTTCAAGCATTGCTCAAAACTATTCGCCATATTGTTGAGAAAAGTAAAGTAACTGCCAGGTTTTGCTTCAATTGTACTCCCTAACGGGTCAAGCTCGCCTTTAGTGACATCACTGCCTCTCATTACGCTCTGAACGACAGCCGGGGTAAACTGAGGTTCAGAAAATACACAAGCCACATCTCCACCACTTAGCTTTTGACGAATTTGAATTAAGGTCTTCGCTCCTGGCTTGCGTTCCGGGCTCACAGTAAAATGCCCCATTTGATTTAGTTCATAACGATCTTCGAAATAACCGTAAGCATCATGGAATACAAAGTAACCTTTGTTTTTTACTGGTGCCAGCTTCTGCTTTATCTGTTGGTCAGTGTCTTTTAGCTCGAGTTCAAACTTTTTGAGGTTCGCTTGATATTGAGCTGCATTTTCCGGATCAAGTGATACAAGTTGATTCACAACAGCCTTGGCCACTTGTTGTGCTTGGCTTACACCTAGCCAAAAGTGCGGATCATGTGAGCCATGATCGTGCCCATCATGGTCATGGTTGTGCTCACTATCAAATTCACGCAATTCTAGATTTGGAATTTGACTAATAGTCAAAGTATTCGATCTATCCGAAACAACTTTCTCTAGAAACGGTTCAAGATCATGTCCGTACCAGATAACCAAATCAGCCGAAGCGACCTTTTTAACATCCGATGGACGCAAAGCGTAGTCATGGGGTGATGTGTTAGACTGCAATAACACGTCTGGTGAAGTTACTCCTTGAGTAAGCTCTGTTACTAACAACTGAATAGGTTTGATACTCGTCAGTACCGTTACCGCCTGTGCTGGCAGTGTTAACATTGCTGAGGCAGCAAGAATTAATGCTCTTTTCATAGTTTTACTTGGGATATGGCGTGGAAAGTGAGATAATGTTACATTATAACATTATTGATTTGCAAATGAGTTTCATTCATGTCTTCCTTAGTCCATCTTGAGCAGTTATGCGTCGAGTTCGATGGCCGCAGAGTTCTCGATAACATTAGTATGGAATTAGAAAAGGGCAAAATAACTACCCTAATTGGTCCCAATGGAGCGGGAAAATCAACGTTAGTCAAAGTTATCTTAGGTCTTCAAAAGCCAACTAGCGGCAAGTTGAACCGACAAAGAAAACTGAAAATTGGTTACGTTCCTCAAAAGTTGAAGCTCAATGACTCCCTTCCATTGAATGTAACCCGCTTTCTAAATTTAGCAGGAAAATACAGTAAGCAGGAGTGCATTGATGCATTACGGCTTGTTGGCGCTGAACATTTACTTAATAGTAATATGCATCGCTTATCCGGTGGTGAAAACCAACGAGTGTTACTGGCTCGCGCTCTGCTTCAACGTCCTCAGCTATTGGTATTAGACGAACCAGCTCAGGGGGTGGATATCCAAGGTCAAATCGATCTCTATGACTTAATTGAGAGCATTCGTCACCGCTTTGATTGTGGCGTATTTATGGTATCGCATGACTTACATTTAGTGATGGCGAAAACGGACGATGTTATTTGTCTGCATCACCATGTTTGCTGCTCAGGTTCACCTGCCACTATTACTCAGCACCCTTCTTACATCGCACTATTTGGCAATGCAGCGAGAGAGTCTCTCGCGTTTTATCATCACGACCATGAGCACCATCATCACGATTTATCCGGAACGCCAGTAAGCGGTGATGCGATATCATGCTCCCACCATAAACACGGACATCACCATCATGATTGAGTTTCTCCTACCTTCTATTCTTGCTGGTATTGGTATCGCGATCATTGCCGGTCCACTTGGGTCATTTGTCGTTTGGCGTAAAATGGCTTACTTCGGAGATACCCTAGCTCATGCATCGTTAATGGGCCTAGCGCTGGGCTTCTTGCTCAACGTAAATCTCTACCTTGCGCTACTCGTCTGCTGTTTAGCTCTGGCCGTTTTGCTTGTCACTCTGCAAAAGCAACAACTTGTGGCTACAGACACGTTGTTAGGTATCTTGGCACACAGTGCACTCTCTATCGGTTTAGTATCGGTTAGCTTTTTGGAAAACGTGCGCGTCGATTTAATGAGCTACCTATTTGGGGACTTACTTGCCGTCTCTCCACAAGATCTGATGTTTATTTACGCAGGTGTTGTTGCGGTAAGCGCGTGTTTGTACGTCTTCTGGCGCCCACTGCTTTCTAGCACTGTCAGTGAAGAACTTGCCGCTGTTGAGGGCGTGAATACAGACTTAGTTAGATTGGTGTTAATGCTAATGGTGGGTGTAGTAATCGCAGTAGGTATGAAGTTCGTTGGCGCGTTGATCATGACTTCGCTCCTAATTATCCCAGCCGCAACAGCACGTAAAGTCTCTTCATCACCAGAGCAAATGGCATTGTTCGCATCCATTATTGGCTCTGTGGCAGTACTGATGGGGCTTAGCCTATCATGGCACTTCGATACACCGGCCGGCCCTTCCGTAGTGATCAGCGCAACATCCTTATTTATGCTGAGCCAGCTGATTAAAAGCAAAGCATAATCGCATTGAGTATTAAACGCGAAAGACCTTGCTAACAACAAACATAAATCCACGGAAACGGAAAAAGAAAAGCCTGCGAAATCGCAGGCTTTTTAATACTTATTAAGTAGTGTGGTCGATTACCAACCCGTCACTTCACGTAGACCTTGGCCAATCTCTGCTAGAGATTTCACAGTTTTAACGCCAGCCGCTTCTAGTGCAGCAAATTTGTCTTCAGCAGTACCTTTACCACCAGAGATAATCGCACCAGCATGGCCCATACGCTTACCAGGAGGCGCAGTTACACCAGCAATGTAAGAAACCACTGGCTTCGTTACATTTTCTTTAATGTATGCTGCTGCTTCTTCTTCTGCAGTACCACCGATCTCACCGATCATAACGATCGCTTCTGTCTCAGGGTCTTCTTGGAACAGTTTTAGGATATCAATGAAGTTTGAACCCGGGATTGGGTCACCACCGATACCAACACAAGTAGACTGGCCGAAACCTTCGTCAGTGGTTTGTTTAACTGCTTCGTAAGTTAGAGTACCGCTACGAGATACAATACCTACTTTGCCTTTCTTGTGGATGTGACCAGGCATGATACCGATCTTACACTCATCAGGAGTGATAACGCCCGGACAGTTAGGACCAATCATGCGAACGCCAGTTTCTTCTAGCTTCACTTTTACGTCGATCATATCTGTAGTAGGGATACCTTCAGTAATCGTTACGATTAGCTCGATACCCGCGTCAATCGCTTCTAGGATTGCATCTTTACAGAAAGGTGCTGGTACGTAGATGACTGTCGCTGTTGCGCCAGTCGCTTCTACTGCTTCACGAACTGTGTTGAATACAGGAAGACCTAGGTGAGTTTGGCCACCTTTACCTGGAGACACACCGCCAACCATTTGCGTACCGTATGCGATAGCTTGCTCTGAGTGGAAAGTACCTTGACCACCAGTGAACCCCTGACAGATTACTTTAGTGTCTTTGTTAATTAATACAGACATTATTTAGCCTCCGCAGCAGCAACAACTTTCTGAGCAGCATCAGTTAGCGACTCAGCAGCAATGATATCAACATCAGAATTAGCAAGAACTTCGCGACCTAGGTCAGCGTTAGTGCCTTCAAGACGAACAACAACAGGTACGCTTACGCCTACCTCTTTAACCGCGCCGATAATACCTTCTGCGATCATGTCACAACGTACAATACCACCGAAGATGTTAACAAGTACCGCTTTCACATTGTCATCAGATAGGATGATCTTGAATGCTTCAGCAACACGCTCTTTCGTCGCGCCGCCACCTACATCTAAGAAGTTAGCTGGTTTGCCGCCGTGTAGGTTTACGATATCCATCGTACCCATTGCTAGGCCTGCACCGTTAACCATACAGCCAACGTTACCGTCTAGTGCTACGTAGTTCAGCTCCCACTGAGCTGCGTGTGCTTCACGCTCATCTTCTTGTGAAGGATCGTGCATTTCACGAAGCTTAGGCTGACGATACAGTGCGTTTGAGTCGATGTTGATCTTACCGTCAAGACATAGCAAGTTGCCTTCACCAGTAATCACAAGTGGGTTGATCTCTAGCAGAGCAAGATCGTACTGAGAAAACATAGTGCCAAGACCCATAAAGATCTTAACGAATTGTTTGATTTGGTCGCCTTCAAGACCAAGTTTGAACGCTAGCTCACGACCTTGGTAAGCTTGTGGACCTACTAGTGGGTCAATTGCTGCTTTGTGGATGAGTTCCGGCGTTTCTTCCGCAACTTTTTCAATTTCCACACCACCTTCGGTAGAAGCCATGAAAACGATCTTACGGCTAGCACGGTCAACTACCGCACCTAGGTATAGTTCGTTCGCAATATTTGAAGCTTCTTCAACAAGGATTTTTGTTACTGGCTGACCGTTAGCGTCAGTTTGGTAAGTCACTAGGTTTTTACCTAACCACTTCTGTGCAAACTCTTTAACGCCTTCTTTTGTATCGTGTAGCTCTACGCCACCCGCTTTACCACGGCCACCAGCGTGAACCTGACATTTAACTACTTTCTTGGCTGTACTAATACGGCCTGCGGCTTCAAAAGCTTCTTGTGGTGTATCACACGCGTAGCCTTCTGGCACAGGCAAACCGAATTCTGCAAACAGCTGTTTGGCTTGGTATTCATGCAAATTCATTTCGATATTCCGTTTGTTTTTCCCTTAAGGGATTTATTATTTCCATAACGCTGCAGTCTTGGCTGCTTGTACGTCTGTAGGGTCTTCTCAAATCAATCCTTCATCATGAGTTCTCATACTGAAGGATTCAAATGAAGGCCAAACGTTGAGCTAGTCTAGCCATTGAAATTTTTAACGTCTAGCTACCTACGATAACTAGACGTTTTAGCGATATTAAACGTCTAATAGGAGACGTGCTGGGTCCTCTAGTAACTCTTTAATCGTTACTAGGAAGCCAACTGATTCACGACCATCAATTAGGCGGTGATCGTAAGATAACGCTAGGTACATCATCGGCAAGATTTCAACTTTGCCATCCACTGCCATCGGACGCTCTTGGATCTTATGCATACCAAGAATCGCTGATTGAGGTGGGTTGATGATTGGTGTAGACATTAGTGAACCGAACACACCACCGTTTGTGATAGTGAAGTTACCGCCCATTAGCTCGTCTACCGTTAGCTTGCCATCACGACCTTTAATAGCCAGCTCTTTGATGCCTTTTTCAACATCAGCGAAACCAAGCTTGTCACAGTCTTTTAGGACAGGTGTAACTAGACCACGTGGAGTTGATACCGCCATGCTAATGTCGAAGTAGTTGTGGTAAACAATGTCATCGCCATCAATCGAAGCATTTACTTCTGGGTAACGCTTAAGCGCTTCTGTTACTGCTTTCACGTAGAAAGACATGAAGCCCAAACGAATACCGTGACGCTCTTCGAACTGATCTTTGTACTGCTTACGAAGGTCCATGATTGGTTTCATGTTCACTTCGTTAAACGTCGTTAGCATTGCCGTGTTGTTCTTCGCTTCTAGCAGACGGTTAGCGACTGTCTTACGAAGGCGAGTCATTGGAACACGCTTCTGACTGCGAGCCGCTGCCGGCACGTCAACCACTGCTGGCGAGTCTTCTTTTGACGCAGATTTAGCGTTCGCAAGATGCGCTTCAATATCTTCACGCGTAATACGACCACCAACACCAGTGCCTTTCACTTGGCTTGCTTCTAAGCCATGTTCAGCCAACAAACGGCGCACTGCTGGGCTTAATGCGTCATTACTTTCTTCGCTAAGCGCAGCTTTGTGACGCTTATCAGGAGATGCTTCAGTACCTTCTGTTTTGTCTGCAGTTGGTTCACCTGCAACTGCGCCTGGCTTCAATTTAGCAATGATTTGTTTAGAAAGTACTGTCGCACCTTCTGCTTCAACAATAGCTTCTAAAACGCCAGCTTCCGGAGCTGGAACTTCTAGCACAACTTTGTCTGTTTCGATGTCAACCAAAACCTCGTCACGCTCTACTGCGTCGCCTGGTTGTTTGTGCCATGTCGCTACGGTTGCATCAGCAACTGATTCAGGTAAATCTGGAACCAGAATTTCAATTGTCATATCTGTTTCTTCCTTTAACTTCTAATTCTTAATTCGAAGTTTTTGAGTTCACGTTCAGAGCGTCTTCAACCAACGCTTTTTGTTGTTTCAAGTGCACCGACATGTAGCCAACTGCTGGCGAAGCAGAAGCTGGGCGACCTGCGTATTTAAGATTTGCACCTGCAGGAATAGCGGCACGGAAGTTATGTTGGCTACAGTACCAAGCACCTTGGTTCTGAGGTTCTTCCTGACACCACACGAAGTCCTCAACGTTAGTGTATTGAGCAATTGCTGCTTGTACTTCTTCCATTGGGAATGGGTAAAGCTGTTCAATACGCACGATAGCAACATCGTCTTGCTCGTTGTTACGGCGCTGCTCTAGTAGGTCAAAGTAAACCTTACCAGCACAGAACACGACACGTTTCACTTTGCTTGGTTCTAAATCATCTACTTCTGGAATTGCAGATTGGAATGTACCATCCGCCAAGTCTTCAATCGTTGAAGTACATAGAGGGTGGCGCAGCAAAGATTTCGGCGACATAACAATGAGAGGTCGACGCATTGGGCGTACAACCTGACGACGAATCATGTGGTACACCTGAGCCGGTGTTGAAGGAACCACAACCTGCATATTTTGCTCAGCACAAAGCTGAAGGTAACGCTCTAAACGTGCAGATGAGTGCTCAGGGCCTTGACCTTCATAACCATGAGGTAGAAGCATAGTAAGACCGCACAAACGCGCCCACTTTTGCTCGCCTGACGAGATAAACTGGTCGATAACAACTTGTGCACCGTTGGCAAAATCACCAAACTGTGCTTCCCAGATAGTTAAACCACCTGGTTCGGCTGTTGCGTAACCGTATTCAAACGCCAACACAGCTTCTTCTGACAATACTGAGTCAAAGACTTGGAATGGCCCTTGGTTGTCATGAATATTCGCTAATGGAATGTAAGTGCTTGCATCGGTTTGGTTATGAAGAACCGAGTGACGGTGGAAGAAAGTACCACGACCCGAGTCCTGACCAGAAAGACGAATACGCTTGCCATCGTCAACCAATGTAGCATACGCCAATGTTTCAGCCATACCCCAGTCAATGGCTTTTTCACCGGTCATCATTGCTAGACGATCGTTGTATAGCTTATTAACACGGCTTTGCAGTTTATGGCTTTCTGGGTACTGACACAGACGATTGCCTAGCTCAATAAGGCGTGTCTTGTCGTATTTTGAATCCCACTCCATATCCCATTCGTGCCCTAAGTAAGGGGACCAGTCTACAGAGTGCAACGCCATTGGACGCCATTCTTTAACAACCACTTCACCGCGATCTAATGCATCGCGATACTCATTGACTAACTGAGTCGCTGTCTCGATATCTGATTCATTTTTATCGATCAGAACATCTGCATACAATTTGCGTGGTGTAGGATGCTTTTTGATTTTCTGGTACATCAAAGGCTGAGTCGCATTTGGCTCATCCGCCTCATTGTGGCCGTGGCGACGGTAACATACAAGATCGATCACGACATCGCGCTTGAACTCGTTACGGTAATCCAATGCAATGCGAGTAACAAAAGCAACTGCTTCTGGGTCATCTGCATTTACATGGAAAATTGGCGCCTGCACCATCTTCGCGATATCGGTACAGTACATCGTAGAACGCGTGTCACGAGGATTAGACGTCGTAAAGCCTACTTGGTTGTTGATGACGATACGTACCGTACCACCAACTTGGAACCCACGAGCAAGAGACATGTTGAACGTTTCGGCAACCACACCCTGACCAGCGATTGCAGAATCACCGTGGATGGTGATAGGAAGCACTTTGCTACCTTGATTATCACCCAAGCGATCTTGACGTGCTCGAACTGAGCCCATGACTACTGGGTTTACGATTTCTAGGTGCGACGGGTTAAATGCAAGTGCTAAGTGAACATCACCGCCAGGAGTCGCAAAATCAGCAGAGAAACCTTGGTGATATTTCACATCACCCGTACCCCAAGTTTCGTCGTGTTTACCGGCGAACTCATCAAACAGGTCTTGAGGTTTCTTACCAAGTACGTTCACCAGCATGTTCAAACGACCGCGGTGAGCCATACCGATAACCACTTCACGCATTCCACTTGTACCCGCATGACGGATCAACTCTTTCGTCATCGGAATCAGCGCATCACCACCTTCTAAAGAGAAACGTTTTGCACCTGGGAATTTCGCCCCGAGGTAACGCTCCAAACCTTCAGCGGCTGTTAGCTCTTCTAGGAATGTGCGCTTCTCATCTTTGTTGAATGATGGCTGGCCTACGACAGACTCAAGGCGTTGCTGAATCCAACGCTTTTGCTCTGTGTCAGTCATGTGCATGTATTCAGCACCGATGGAACCGCAATAAGTTTTGTTGAGGGCTTCATAGATATCTTTCAACTTCATGGTTTCTTGCCCAACAGCAAAAGAACCTACGTTGAAAGTTTCTTCGAAGTCATCTTCGGTAAGATTATGAAAAGCAGGGTCTAACTCCGCCACTGTTGGGCGTTGCCATAGACCTAGTGGGTCTAATTCTGCAGCTTCATGCCCGCGGAAACGGTATGCGTTGATTAGCTGTAGAACTTTTACTTGTTTTGCATCGACATCTGGGTCACTAACTTGGACATTGTAATGCTTTGTTTCTCTAGCGAGTCGTCGGAAGTAGTCACGGACACGTGAATGTGGTTGTTCTGCCACTTCTTCTGATGGCTTAGGCAAGCCTTCAAAAACACGTTTCCACTCCTCACTTACCAGATCGGGATCACTTAGATACAGTTCGTAGAGGTCCTCTACATACGTTGCATTGGCGCCAGCCAAGTGTGAAGACTCGAGCCATGCCTTCATCACGCCGTTGTGCATATTTTCCCTTAACCAGTAGTTTTCACGTTTGCTTCGGTCTTTGCCGAGCTATAAGAGCCGACTAAAAATACGGTCGGCAATTTTTGTATTCTTTACTCGAATATTACTGAAGCAGTGAAGCGGTCATATCGGGTGATCCGCAACACTGCGACATTCCTAAGAGCGAGTAAATTAAACCGAACGATTAACCAACATCGACTTAATGTGACCGATGGCTTTCGTCGGATTTAATCCCTTAGGACAAACACTTACACAATTCATGATGCCATGGCAACGAAAAACGCTAAATGCATCATCAAGATCAGACAAACGTTCATCTGTTGCCGTATCGCGGCTATCAATTAGCCAACGGTACGCTGCGAGAAGACCAGCTGGGCCGATGAATTTATCAGGGTTCCACCAGAATGATGGGCAAGACGTTGTACAACATGCACACATGATACATTCGTACAATCCATCTAAATGCGCACGATCATCAGGCGATTGTAGGTTCTCACGTGATGGTGGTAATGCACCATCATCAATCAAGAATGGTTTAACTTTCGCATAGTTATCATAGAACTGCGTCATGTCAACGATAAGATCGCGCACGACAGGTAACCCTGGTAGTGGACGAATAACTATCTTATCGCCTTGTAGAGCAGATAACGGTGTGATACACGCTAGGCCGTTTTTACCATTCATATTCAAACCATCAGAACCACATACCCCTTCACGGCATGAGCGACGGAACGCGATGCTTGGATCTTGCTCTTTTAGCAGAATCAATGCATCAAGCACCATCATGTCTGAGCCTTCGTCTACCTCAAGGGTATACTCTTTCATGTAAGGCTTGGTATCCACATCCGGATTGTAACGGTATAAAGAGAAGTTTAATTTCATAGTCGTATCCTCCCTTTAGTATGTACGTACTTTCGGCGGGAAAGCTTCACGATGCGTTGGCGTCATGTTCACATCACGCTTAGTCATCGCTTCTGTTTCCGGATTGTAGATAGAGTGGCATAGCCAGTTCTCATCATCACGCTCAGGGAAATCGAAACGAGCATGTGCGCCACGACTCTCTGTACGGTAGTTTGCTGCAACGGCAGTTGAAAACGCGGTTTCCATCAGGTTATCAAGTTCTAGACACTCAATACGCTGCGTGTTGAACTCTGAAGACTTGTCCGCTAGATGCGCATCTTTCAAACGTTCGCGAATCACTTTCAACTCTTCTAGACCGGTTGCCATCGCATCGCCTTCACGGAATACCGAGAAGCTGTTTTGCATGCATGCTTGTAGGTCTTTACGAATCTGAACTGGATCTTCACCACCAGTGCTGTTTTCCCAACGCATAGTACGCGCTAGAGACGCTTCAATATCAGATTCTGTTGCAGGACGAGCTTCTGCTTGCGCTGCTAGCGTTTCGCCAAGGTGCAAGCCAGTAGCACGACCAAATACGACCAAGTCTAGTAATGAGTTGCCGCCCAGACGGTTAGCACCGTGTACCGATACAGAAGCAATCTCACCACATGCGTAAAGGCCTTGTACTTCCATCTCGCTACCGTCGGCCTTCTGCTTAATTGCTTGGCCAGAGACTTGAGTAGGTACACCACCCATCATGTAGTGACAAGTTGGAATTACTGGAATTGGCTCTTTCACTGGGTCAACGTGTGCAAATGTACGAGACAGTTCACAGATACCTGGTAGACGTGATTCAAGTACTTCTTTACCAAGGTGATCAAGTTTCAACTTGATATGTGGACCCCAAGGACCATCACAGCCGCGGCCTTCACGAATTTCAATCATCATTGAACGAGCAACCACGTCACGACCAGCAAGGTCTTTCGCGTTTGGTGCGTAGCGCTCCATGAAGCGTTCACCATCTTTATTTAGAAGGTAACCACCTTCACCACGACAACCTTCCGTCACTAGAACACCCGCGCCAGCAATACCTGTTGGGTGGAACTGCCACATTTCCATGTCTTGCATTGGAACGCCTGCGCGAAGTGCCATACCAACGCCATCACCCGTGTTGATGTGCGCGTTAGTGGTCGATGCGTAAATACGACCTGCACCACCTGTAGCTAGAATGGTTGCTTTCGATTTGAAGTAACAGATTTCACCCGTTTCCATACAAATCGCAGTACAACCCATGATTGCGCCGTCTTGGTTTTTCACAAGATCCAAAGCGTACCACTCCGAGAAGATGGTTGTTTTGTGTTTTACGTTTTGCTGGTAAAGCGTGTGAAGAAGTGCGTGACCAGTACGGTCTGCAGCAGCGGCTGTACGAGCAGCCTGCTCACCACCAAACTCTTTAGATTGACCACCGAATGGACGTTGGTAGATGGTACCATTATCAAAACGAGAGAATGGCAGACCCATTTTTTCAAGCTCGATAACTGACTCAGGACCATTTTTACACATGTATTCAATCGCGTTCTGGTCACCGATGTAGTCGGAACCTTTAACGGTATCGTACATGTGCCATTGCCAATCGTCTTTGTGCGAGTTACCCAGAGCAACAGTAATGCCACCCTGTGCAGACACAGTATGAGAACGTGTTGGAAATACTTTTGACAACAAAGCACATGATAGGCCTTGTTCTGAAATTTGTAGTGCAGCGCGCATACCTGCACCACCAGCGCCGATTACTACGGCATCAAACTCACGAACTGGAATAGACACTTACGCACCCCACAGAATAAATAGACCAGAGAAGACATAGCCGAATAGCACGGCAATAACACCAAGTTGTAGTGCGCCACGTAGTTTCGCGCACTTAATGTAATCAGTTAATACCTGCCACAAACCAACCCATGCGTGAATCAGGATCGAGACAAGTGCCAACATGGTGAATACTTTAGTGAAGGTACCACCAAAGAATTGGGTCCAAGATGCGTAAGAGATATCTGAAAATGCACAGAAGCTAATCAGATAAATCGTGTATAGCGTCATAATGATTGCAGTTGCACGAATTAGTAGGAAATCGTGTACACCATTACGACCAAATGAAGATACGTGTTTTACCATACCAAGATCCCCGCCAATAATGATAATACTGCTGTTGCACCAAACGCGACTTTAGCGCTCATCGTGCCTGAATCTAGTTCTTCAAAGTGACCTAGATCCATCAATAAGTGACGGATACCACCTGCGATGTGGTAGGCAAGTGCAGTAAGAATTCCCCACAGGATGAATTTTACGAAGAAACTATCGACGATGTCAGCGGCTTCCATAAAACCCATTGGGGATGACAGAGAAATGGATAGTAACCACAGTAATATACCCACCGCAACAAACGTAATTACCCCAGACACACGGTGTAGGATGGATGCGATTGCTGTGATAGGAAAGTGGATGGTCTGTAAATCTAAATTAACAGGTCTTGACTTTCTTTCTTTCACGGGCTTGCTCACTCAGCTCCATTGAGCATTTATTGTTATAACCAATTTCAGCTTCCAAACGTACAAAAGTTAACATCTATTTAACAAATATCGCGAGTAACAACCCAGATAATTGTAAACGGTTTGTTAACAAACGGAATCCAGCAACAAACCTCACTCTTTGTTTCTAGCCCCGAATTTATAAGGATTTAACTAAAATTTTCTTTGCCAATATACGGCGAGCAACATTCTAATACAATTGGTGTAACAAATTATGCTACATAGAACAGATTTTTAACGATTTTCATGAGAAAAATCATAACAAGTGCACACAAAGATGGAGAAAAATTGACTTTAAGCTTTAACAACAGTACAAAAATGGCACATAAACATCCTGGACGGATTAAATAATAAACAAAGGAGATTGTTATGGCGGATAAGAAAGCGACCCTTCATGTTGAAGGTCAAGCGCCAATCGAACTGCCAATTATGGACGGTACGCTAGGTACACCTGTAATTGACGTTCGTAAGCTGGGAGCCAATGGTTACTTTACTTTTGACCCAGGTTTTCTTGCCACTGCATCTTGTGAATCATCAATCACGTACATCGATGGCGGCAAAGGCATTCTTTTGCACCGCGGTTTCCCGATTGATCAATTAGCCAATAACGCAGATTACTTAGAAGTATGTTACATCCTTCTTTATGGTGAAGCCCCTACCCGAGAACAATACGAGCAATTCAAAACGACCGTTACTCGTCACACAATGGTACACGAGCAAATCGCAAGCTTTTTCCATGGCTTCCGACGCGATGCACACCCAATGGCGGTAATGTGTGGTGTAGTTGGAGCACTTGCAGCCTTCTATCACGACTCTCTTGACATTAACAACGACGAACACCGCGAAATTGCAGCGTACCGTCTGCTGTCAAAAATGCCAACACTGGCGGCGATGTGTTACAAATATTCTATCGGTCAGCCATTTATTTACCCTCGTAACGACCTTAGCTACGCAGAGAACTTCTTGCATATGATGTTCGCAAACCCTTGCGAAGAGTATGAAGTAAATCCTGTGGTTGCCCGTGCGATGGATAAGATTTTCACTCTACACGCGGATCACGAACAGAATGCGTCGACATCAACTGTACGTCTAGCTGGCTCTTCTGGTGCGAACCCATTTGCATGTATTGCCGCTGGTATTGCATCCCTTTGGGGACCTGCTCACGGTGGTGCGAACGAAGCCTGCTTGAGAATGCTAGAAGAGATTGGCAGCGTCGATAAGATCCCTGAATATGTAGACCGCGCGAAAGACAAAGATGACCCATTCCGCTTAATGGGCTTTGGTCACCGCGTTTACAAGAACTACGACCCACGTGCGACAGTAATGCGCGAAACGTGTCATGAAGTTCTCAAAGAGCTAAACATTCAAGACCCTCTGCTAGACGTTGCAATGGAACTTGAGCGCATTGCACTTTCTGATGAGTACTTCGTGTCTAAGAAGCTGTACCCGAACGTAGACTTCTACTCAGGTATCATTCTTAAAGCGATTGGTATTCCAGTTTCTATGTTTACGGTTATCTTCGCGATTTCTCGTACCATCGGCTGGATTGCTCACTGGAACGAAATGCACAGCGATCCACTGAACCGCATCGGTCGTCCTCGTCAGCTATACACTGGCGAAACACAACGTGAGTTTTCTCCACTTCACGAACGTGAATGATCTTTTAGTACGAAGATAGACAAACAAAAGGGTTGAGATTTTCGTCTCAACCCTTTTTTCTTTTTTGCGTTTAACGTTATTAATGGAGAACGCTAAACCGGATTATCAATATCGATAAACTCCACATGTAGGCCATATTCATCCGCTAGCCATTTGCCTAAGGCCTGAACACCATAACGCTCAGTAGCATGATGACCTGCAGCAAAGTAATGAATGTCCATTTCACGAGCAGTATAAGTGGTGCGCTCTGAAATTTCTCCAGAGATAAATGCATCCAGCCCGTGCTGTACAGCAAGTTCAATGAAATCCTGCCCTCCACCAGTACACCAGCCGACTGTCTCAATCATCTTATCAGTATTCTCTGGAGCGATATGCAGAGGCTCTCTTTCAAGAACTTGATTGATCTTACTCGCAAATTCAACACCAGACATCGGCTTTTTCAAGCGCCCAAACATAGCAACTGACTGAGGGTGCCCTTCAAGCCCACCTTCTACTTCGATTTCAAGTAAGCGAGCTAATTCAGCGTTGTTGCCTAGCTCTGGATGAATATCTAGAGGAAGGTGATAACCATATAAGTTGATATCATTTTTGATCAGGCTACGAATTCGTTTACCTTTCATGCCACGAATTGGCTCAGGCTCACCTTTCCAAAAATAGCCATGATGAACAAGCAATGCGTCTGCATTAAGCTCAATCGCTTTATCGATTAAGGCTTGAGAGGCGGTTACGCCAGTGATAACACGCTTTACCGCTGATTTCCCTTCTACCTGTAACCCGTTTGGTGCGTAATCTTTAATTAACTGCGGTGACAGTTTGTCATTAAGAATCTGTTCTAGCTTTAAGTTATTCATTATTACTTCCAATTTCTAGCGCATGTAAACCTAAATAACCTCTCGATGAAATCAGACCGAGAGTGTGCAACCTAGTTGATACAACAACGTTTTGACATCTGGCACCTTGATATCATTTAGGTATTTAAAGTGTATCTCGAACCCTAATATCGATGCTAGCCACCCTACCCTCAAAAGCAAATTTAGTTACAATAACAAAGCTTGTCGCCTCACCATACATTTAGGGATACGGATGAACCAACTGCAACGCTTTTACCAATGGATCGCCACTTCACCTCCGCTTTTCAAGTTACGCCCTCCGTTTGCAACCTTAGAAGATGTCTCGGTCAAACCTTTGAATAGCTCAGAACAATACAATGGTAATCCGAGACTGGGTTTTTTATATCAGCACCTATGCACTGCGGCTCTTTCTAATTCAGAACGATATCAGATTATTGCCGAAGAAATTCAGTTAAACGACGCTGAAGGTAAGACCATTGGTGCTGTCGATTTGGTGTTGAGGAATACAGAATCAAATCAGATAGAACATTGGGAAGTGGCGATTAAGTTTTATCTTCTTTACAACGGCATTTGGTATGGCCCGAATGCTCACGACCAGTTACATGCGAAATTGGATAGAATGCTCACGCATCAACTGAAAATGAGCGATCGCCCGGAATTTCAAAAAATAATTCCTTTAAACGAATCTCCAGAAGAGCGCCTAATGATGCAAGGACGACTCTATATTAATCCGTTTACTCCAGAGCCAACTCCTAAGGAGTGCTTGGGTTATGAATTAAATCCAAGTCAGATTAGTGGTTACTGGTGCTATCAAAGTCAATGGGATTTAATTAGTAAACCCCTTTATCATTTACATAAACCATGCTGGGCGACCGGTACAGACGATTTCTCTCAACCTATTGAAAAGCCTTTAGATCGATTCATACACGCACAAACGGAAGACGGTCAATTCTGGTTTGTGGTACCAGATTCATGGCCCGGAGATAAAGCTGTTCGGGGCACTTAAACATGAAAGGGTTGATGTTTTCACATCAACCCTTTGCTAGATACATTGACCATTGGATGTTTTACAAACCAGCGGCTGCAAACACTTGATTAACGATCTCTTGTGCTTCTGCTTCGATTTGTTTTAGGTGCTCTTCACCTTTGAAGCTTTCACAGTAAATCTTGTAGATGTCCTCTGTGCCTGATGGACGAGCAGCGAACCAACCGTTAGCTGTCGTTACTTTAAGGCCACCAATCGCAGCACCATTGCCTGGTGCATGCGTTAGACGAGCAGTGATCTCATCACCTGCTAGAGTTTCAGCCGCAACCATTTCTGGTGACAACTTCTTCAATACGTCTTTTTGTGGGCCATTTGCTACAGCTTGAATACGGTTGTACTTCGACTCACCGTGCTTCGCCGCTAGCTCTTCATAGTAATCTTGTGGGTTCTTACCCGTTACCGCAGTGATCTCTGCTGCTAGAAGGCATAGCAAGATGCCATCTTTGTCTGTTGACCAAGGCGTGCCATCTTTACGAAGGAAAGACGCACCAGCACTTTCTTCGCCGCCGAAACCAAACTTACCAGTGTACAGACCGTCTACAAACCATTTGAAACCAACAGGCACTTCACATAGCTCACGACCTAGATCCGCAACAACACGGTCAATCAGCGCACTTGAAACTAGTGTTTTACCAACAGCGACATCTTTACCCCACGCGTCACGATGACGGTACAAGTAGTCAATACAAACGGCTAAGAAGTGGTTCGGGTTCATCAAACCTTTTGGCGTAACGATACCGTGACGGTCGTAGTCAGGATCGTTACCAAATGCTAAATCGTATTCGTCTTTCAGTGCCAATAGACCCGCCATTGCGTAAGGAGAAGAACAGTCCATACGCACAACGCCGTCTTTATCTAGCGACATGAATTGGAAAGAAGGATCGATCGATTCACTTACTAGCGTTAGGTCTAGGTTGTATGCCTGACCAATTTGACGCCAGTAATCGATACCGCTGCCACCCAATGGATCTACACCAATCTTCAGGTTCGCTTTTTGGATTGCTTCCATATCAATAACGTTCACCAGGTCATCGATGTATGGCTTCACCAAGTCCATCTCTACAAACAGATCCGATGCTTTTGCTTCTGCTAGTGGTAGGCGTTTAACACCTTGTAAACCTCCAGCAATCAATTCGTTCGCACGATCTTCGATAGCTTGAGTCAACTCAGCTTCTGCAGGACCACCATGTGTCGGATTGTATTTGATACCGCCGTCTTGTGGTGGGTTATGTGATGGGGTAATAACGATACCGTCTGCTTTTTCATCGTGTTTGATGTTGTAAGTCAGAATCGCGTGTGAAATACCCGGTGTTGGCGTGTAACCGTTGTCTTGTTGGACAATCACTTTCACACCGTTTGCAATCAGTACTTCAATCACACTTGAGAAAGCAGGCTCAGATAGCGCATGCGTGTCTTTACCCACAAACAACGGGCCAGTTGTGCCTTGCTCAGCACGAACTTCTGCTACCGCTTGAGCGATCGCTAAAATGTGGTTTTCGTTAAAAGTGTGCTTGTCTGCAGTACCGCGGTGGCCAGAAGTACCAAATTGAACTTTGTGTTCTGCGTTTGCCGCGTCTGGTTGAAGTAAGAAGTAGTTAGCAACGAGTGCTGGGATATTGTGAAGATCTTCCTGCTGCGCTTTTTGCCCAGCACGAGGGTGCATAGCCATGTTTGACATCCTTTCTTTCAATACAAATAAAAATTAAAAAAGCCTCATAATATCCGCTCACTGCGACGCATTATGAGGCTTCTATCAGGTTTCTTAGATTGAACCTGTTACTTTTTCTATTAAGTCAGGTTGGAACCCCATGTGTGCCATCACTTGTTCAACCATCTGTCTTTTACGACTTGTATTGTTATTCGTGATAACCCAAAACGGTGTGCCAGGAATGGCTTTTGGCTTGGTCGTATTACCGTTTGCTAGCAAGGTTTCTTCATTATCTGCAAAGTACACGCGTTTGCGTCCTTTTACATTCGTAGCCTGGGCGAAACCTTCTGGATTCAATTTATGTAAGGTCGATAATACTAACATAAAGCGATCAATCGCTTTTTTTAGACCGGCAAACTCATCAGAAATAAGCAGCGAACGCATTTCTTTCACTACATCAACAGATTCCGTTTTACCCGCATCTTTACTTACTACAATCCCTTGTGGCTTCTCTACTACAGGCGCGGCTTTAGCTTCCTGCAACTGACCATCAAGGTTTAAAAGGCGTCGCAAAATATCCGAGGCGCTTTCACCGATATGCTTAGTTTGACTAGCTATATAACGGTATAGATCCTCATCAACCTCAATTGTTTTCATTCGCTTTTCACATTCTCAATGTTTAAACTCTGGGGGATTATAACGAGATCCACGCGGATACTCCACGTTAAACCCATCACGAATAAGATAAAATGTCAGCATTACTCAACTATAAGCAGGAAGGCCAAGGCCAAACAGTTGTTTTGATTCACGGATTGTTTGGTAGTTTAAGTAATCTGGGTCTACTCGCCCGCGATCTTATTAAAGATCACACGGTGATCAGTATTGATCTGAGAAATCACGGCCTCTCTTTCCACTCCGAAGTCCATAACTATACCGATATGGCAAAAGATGTGGCTCAGCTCCTTCAGCACTTAAACGTTGAGCCATCTATTGTTATTGGTCACTCCATGGGCGGAAAAGTCGCGATGGCTCTTGTGGACATTGCTCCAAATGTAGTCAAGCAGTTAGTCGTTCTCGACATGGCGCCTGTAGCCTACACTACGAACCGTCACGATAATGTTTTTAACGGCTTACATGCTGTTATTAATGAAAAACCAGCAAATCGACAGCAAGCCATGGATATCCTAGCTCAACATATTGAACTCGATGGTGTAAGACAATTTCTCTCTAAATCACTGTACAAAAATGGCGATAAGATGGATTGGCGGTTTAACGTACCGAGCCTTTTTGAGAATTATGACCAAATTATTGGCTGGCAAGAAATCACACCAACAGATATCCCAACTTTATTTATCAAAGGCGGCGACTCTGACTACTTAATGCCAGAACATCAGCCGGCAGTGAAGCGACAATTTAACCATGCTAAAGCACACATTATCGCTGGCACTGGTCACTGGTTACACGCCGAGAAACCGACAGAAGTAATGAGAGTCATTCGAAAATACATTTCGAGTTAACAAATTCGAAAAGCAACACTAGATTATTGAAATAACCTTTCTTGTAGTGCATTAACTTTACCGTTTAACAGTGGTATAGTGCGCCCAAGATTTTTCGGCATGAAGGGCTAAAATGCTTTACGACTATATGGATATGCTCGAGTCTATTGGGCTCGATCTTCTTTTTGCTGCTATCTTTTTTTTCATCGGGATGGCGATAAAAGATGTGCTAAAGCAAGGCAATGTACCTGTTTTTGGTCGTCGTATTGTGTGGTTAGTCCTTTTCCTAGGCTGTGCTGGCTTTATTGCAAAAGGTGTAATTCAGCTAACTTGGGAAGGCTCAGGGTTAGGTTAAACCCTTAGTAGCATCGCCAATAACAAACAATGTAAAGGTATAGACTCTATGGCAAGTGTAGGTATCTTCTTCGGTAGCGACACAGGTAATACTGAAGCCGTTGCAAAGATGATTCAAAAGCAACTAGGTAAACATCTAGTTCACGTTCAAGACATCGCGAAAAGCAGCAAAGAAGACATTGATAACTTCGATCTTCTTCTTCTAGGTATCCCAACTTGGTACTACGGCGAAGCACAATGTGATTGGGATGACTTCTTCCCTGAGCTTGAGCAAATCGACTTCTCTACTAAGCTAGTGGCTATCTTTGGCTGTGGCGACCAAGAAGACTACGCAGAATACTTCTGTGACGCGATGGGCACAGTCCGTGATATCGTTGAATCTAAAGGCGGCACAATTCTTGGCCATACCTCGACAGAAGGCTACGAATTTGAAGCGTCTAAAGCACTTGTTGAAGGTGACGAAAGCCAATTCGTAGGTCTATGTATTGATGAAGACCGCCAACCAGAATTGACTGACGAGCGTGTTGAAAGCTGGGTTAAACAGATCTATGAAGAGATGTGTTTAGCTGAGCTAGAAGGCTAATCAAATTGAATGATACAAAGACCTCCACTTGGAGGTCTTTTTGTATGTATTGTCACACAGCATCGGTAAGTACTTCCTCTTCGCGATACTGAGGTTTCTTTCTTACATAAAGCTTGCGTTGAACCTCTGAAACCACATTCCCCTGTTTATCTTTTACATGAGTAATAAACTCAGGAAAACACTTTTCTCCATTCCGTGTCATTTGATAAATGTTTTCCAGCATCCCTTCAGTGACCTCAAATTCTGCAAACAAATCACTTTGCCCCGGCTTAATAAAGTTAATGCTTGCCTCTTTATCCCACACATAATATTCCTCTCGTAGAATCCCCATCAGCATCAACGAGTAAATAGGATCAGTTAAAGAGAAAATACTGCCGCCATATTGGGTGCGATTGGCATTTTTATTCCACCAGCGAAGCTTTAAACGTACCTTTACAGTACGGAAGTCTTGAGAAATATGTAAGATTTTAATACCCGCCCCCCAAAAAGGAGGCCAAATATTGAGTGCGAACTTTACAATTCCTGGTTTGTATATCTTCGCTAGTCGCCTATTCATCGCTATCCCTGCCCTCTCCAAGCTTAATGTTACACAATTGTAACTGGTCAGAGCTGTAATATAATGGACCTGTTTCTAATTTACAAAAAGATTCTATTAACCCTTTGAAGTTCGTGGTTTAATGTTCCGAACGCTTATCCTATAATGGTAGGAAGATTGAATTCTGTTAAATCGCTGCAGATGATCCAACGGGAAAGTATATGTCAGATAATAATCAGGCGCTGAAGGATGCGGGTTTAAAAGTAACCCTTCCGAGGCTAAAAATTCTAGAAGTACTTCAGCAGCCAGACTGCCAGCACATCAGTGCTGAAGATTTGTACAAAAAGTTGATTGATCTAGGTGAAGAAATCGGCCTAGCAACTGTTTACCGAGTTCTAAACCAGTTCGACGATGCTGGTATTGTAACTCGTCACCACTTTGAAGGTGGAAAGTCAGTCTTCGAATTATCGACTCAACATCACCACGACCACCTAGTGTGCCTAGACTGTGGTGAGGTAATTGAATTTTCTGACGATCTTATTGAAGAACGTCAAAAAGAGATTGCAGCTAAGTACAATGTCACACTAACAAACCACAGCTTATACTTGTACGGCAAGTGTAGCGATGGTGGTTGTAAAGACAATCCAGATGCACACAAACCGAAAAAATAAGGGTTTGTTAATTTAAAAAGTAAACGTCAGCACATGCTGGCGTTTTTTGTTTCTAGAAGTCAATACCTTAGACGTCAGTACTTTGGTTACAGAACAAAAGCTACTAAACACCCATCTTTTTTCTCCACAGTTTTGCACATCTATATAGCACTCTGTGGGATTAGGTATAAAAAATGCCAGCGTTTGCTGGCATTTTTTCATCTTTCTCAGCATTAATTGAGATTATTGATTCTCAATTTTTGCCCAGGTATCACGTAGACCAACCGTGCGGTTGAATACTAGATTATCTGCTGAAGAGTCTTTCGAGTCTGCACAGAAGTAACCCATACGTTCAAACTGGTAACCTTTTTCTGCTTCTGCAGAAGCTAGGCTAGGCTCGACGAAGCCATTGATCACAACTAATGATTCAGGATTGATAGTAGAAGCAAAATCTTCCGCTGCGCCTGGGTTTGGCACCGTAAATAAACGATCGTACAGACGAATTTCCGCTGGAAGAGCTTTATCAGCTGACACCCAATGAATAACGCCTTTCACTTTACGACCATCTGCTGGGTTTTTACCTAGCGTATCTGCATCGTAAGAACAGAAGATCGTTGTGATGTTGCCTTCGGCATCTTTTTCAACGCGCTCAGCTTTGATCACGTAAGCACCACGTAAACGAACTTCTTTACCTAGCACTAAACGCTTGTACTTTTTGTTCGCTTCTTCACGGAAGTCTTCACGCTCAATCCACAATTCACGCGTGAATGGCACTTCACGCACGCCCATTTCAGGTTTATTTGGGTGGTTGGCAACTGTCAAGTTTTCTACTGCGCCTGCTTCAAAGTTTTCGATAACAACTTTAACAGGATCCAGTACAGCCATTGCACGCGGAGCGTTCTCGTTTAGGTCATCACGAATACAAGATTCTAATGAACTAAACTCGATCATATTTTCTTGCTTCGTTACACCAATACGCTTACAAAACTCACGAATAGATGCAGGTGTGAAGCCACGACGACGCAGACCTGAGACAGTCGGCATACGTGGATCATCCCAACCATTAACCAGTTTTTCAGTAACTAGCTGGTTAAGCTTACGCTTAGACATCACTGTGTATTCAAGGTTTAAACGACTGAACTCGTATTGATGTGGACGGCTTTCGATCGTGATGTTGTCTAGAACCCAATCGTACAGACGACGGTTATCCATGAATTCAAGCGTACAAATAGAGTGCGTAATGCCTTCTAATGCATCAGAAATACAGTGCGTAAAGTCGTACATTGGGTAAATGCACCACTTATCACCAGTTTGGTGGTGCGTAGCAAAACGCACACGGTATAAAACTGGATCGCGCATGACCATGAATGAAGAACCCATGTCGATTTTAGCACGAAGACACGCTTTACCTTCTTCAAATTCACCAGCGCGCATTTTTTCAAACAACGCCAAGTTCTCTTCAACAGAACGGTCACGGTATGGACTTGGTTTACCTGGCGCCTTTAGTGTGCCGCGGTATTCACGAATTTGCTCTGGACTTAGCTCATCTACGTACGCTAAGCCTTTGTTAATCAATTCAATTGCATATTCGTAAAGCTTATCGAA
>NZ_JAWOTF010000024.1:0-50477 GCF_033338735.1 Vibrio sp. Vb1127
GGTAACTGACGGCTACTCTAAGTTTAGACCCAAAGCAAATCAAGGTCGTATGCGATCTTTTGCAAAATCCTGTGATAGCAAGCGAGCAAAACTTAACCAGCAGACAGATTATTTACAGATATATATTCTAATAAAAAACAAATTATTGTATTTTAATAAAGAAATTAACGAATTTTTAGGAATTAAACAATGCAAAATATCGGGATGTCGTCAAAACTCGACAATGTCTGCTACGACATTAGGGGTCCTGTACTCAAACATGCTAAGCGCATGGAGGAAGAAGGGCATAAAATCCTAAAGCTAAACATTGGTAACCCTGCCCCATTTGGTTTTGACGCCCCTGATGAGATTTTAGTCGACGTGATTCGTAATCTGCCGACTTCTCAAGGCTATTGTGATTCCAAAGGCATTTACTCTGCTCGTAAAGCTGTGGTCCAACACTATCAGCGTAAAGGTATACGCTCGCTAGATGTCGAAGATGTGTATGTAGGTAACGGCGTGTCTGAGTTGATCGTAATGGCCATGCAAGCGCTATTAAACAATGGCGACGAAATGCTGATCCCAGCACCAGACTATCCGTTATGGACAGCTTCAGTTGCACTATCTGGTGGTAAGCCGGTTCATTATCTATGTGATGAAGAGGCTGACTGGTACCCAGACCTTGAAGACATCAAAAAGAAAATCACACCAAAGACACGTGGCATTGTTCTGATCAACCCGAACAACCCGACAGGTGCGGTATACAGCCGTGACTTCCTACTTGAAGTGATTGAGATAGCACGCCAGCACAAACTGATCATTTTCGCAGATGAGATCTACGACAAAGTGTTGTACGACGGTGCAACACATACCTCAGTCGCCACACTCACTGAAGACGTGCTAGTCATGACATTCAATGGCCTTTCAAAAGCCTACCGTGTTTGTGGTTTCCGTGGTGGCTGGATGTTCCTAACGGGGCCTAAACATCTGGCTCAAGGGTACGTGAATGGCTTGGAGCTGCTTTCATCGATGCGTTTATGTGCAAACGTACCAATGCAACATGCCATTCAAACCGCGTTAGGTGGATACCAGAGTATCAATGAACTGATTTTACCTGGCGGACGCTTATTAGAGCAGCGCAACCGAGCGTATGAATTGATCAATCAGATTCCTGGTGTTTCTTGTGTCAAACCTAAGGGTGCGATGTACCTCTTCCCGAAAATCGACACTAAAATGTACAACATCAAGAACGATCAGCAGATGGTTTTAGATTTCTTAAAACAAGAGAAGGTCTTACTGGTGCAAGGTTCTGGTTTTAACTGGCCAAAACCAGACCACTTCCGCATCGTGACACTACCGCACGTTGAAGATCTAGAAATCGCCATTGGACGTTTTGAAAGATTCCTATCAACCTACAGCCAGTAATGAATCACTGGTAGTAATTAGTGCTGATCTCTCATATGCTTAGAGGAACTCCTAGTGAGTTCCTTTTTTACACCAGAAACGGAGAAAGCCATGAAAGAAAGCCATTTTTTCGCCCACCTGGCTCGAATGAAGCTGATCCAACGCTGGCCTTTAATGCGGTCCGTCTCACCAGAAAACGTTTCAGAGCATAGCTTACAAGTTGCTTTTGTCGCTCATGCCCTTGCCCTAATTAAAAACAAAAAGTTCGGCGGCAACCTTAATCCAGAACGCATCGCTATTCTTGCCATGTACCATGACTCCAGTGAAGTATTAACGGGTGATCTTCCAACTCCAGTGAAGTATTACAACCCTGAAATTGCCAAAGAATATAAGAAGATAGAATCGGCAGCGGAACAAAAATTACTCTCAATGTTACCGGAAGAGTTCCACGATGATTTTGCCCCCTATCTTCTTTCTCACTCTGCACACGAAGAGGACGCAAAAATCGTTAAGCAAGCCGATTCCATCTGTGCCTATTTAAAATGTCTTGAAGAACTGAGCGCCGGCAACCATGAGTTCGCTCTGGCAAAAAAACGCTTAGACGTCACTTTGCAAGAACGCAGAACGCCTGAAATGGATTACTTTCTCAATACCTTTGCCCCAAGTTTCGAATTATCGTTAGATGAAATCAGTTAGCTTACGGAGATAATCGTGTCGTTTGAATTACACCCGCAATGGCAAGAGCGCCATGATGATGAGCATAAAATCCGTCGAGACGACCATCGGAGCCCGTACCAACGAGACCGAGCGCGTATTCTTCACTCGGCTGCATTTCGACGCCTACAAGCAAAAACCCAAGTACACGGCAATAGCTTGGAAGACTTTCACCGCAGTCGGTTAACACACTCCTTAGAAGCGTCGCAACTAGGGACCGGTATCGTCGCCCAGTTAAAGAAAAAACAGCCAGAGTTCCGCGATCTATTACCATCAGACAGCTTAATTGATTCATTATGTTTGGCTCACGACATCGGGCATCCTCCATACGGTCATGGGGGAGAAGTCGCTCTAAACTACGTAATGCGCGAACATGGCGGCTTCGAGGGGAACGCCCAAACCTTTCGTATCGTCACTAAGTTAGAGCCTTATACTGAGCATTTCGGAATGAATTTATCACGCCGCACACTGCTTGGTTTGATTAAGTACCCTGCCCTCATTAGTCAAACACGCTCCGTCAAGTTGCCTCAACCAGCCGAGCATCAACGTAAACTAAAAGCAAAAGATTGGAGCCCAGCTAAAGGCATTTATGATTGTGATAAAGACTTATTTGATTGGGTAATTGCACCGCTTTCTGACAACGACAAGGCATTGCTTAGTCTGATGCGTTCAACGCCAGAATCGGAGTTTGAGCACAGTAAAACGCGTTTTAAATCACTCGATTGCTCAATCATGGAGCTAGCAGATGATATCGCCTACGGTGTTCATGATTTAGAAGATGCAATCGTACTTGGTATGGTGACACGTCAGCAATGGCAAGAAGGCGCAGCAAGTCAATTAGCGGACTGTGGCGACCCGTGGTTTGAAGCTCATATCGATTCCATCGGACAGATGCTATTTAGCGGTAAGCACCATGAGCGGAAAGATGCTATCGGTGGTATGGTTAACGCGCTACTGACCAGCATTTCAATCAAAACGGTGGATGAGCCGTTTAATAACCCGTTACTGTCTTGGAATGCGTGTTTAGAACCACAGATGGCACGTGCACTTGACGTACTCAAGCACTTTGTCAGCACCTTCGTTATCCAAGTCCCGCAGGTCCAGATCGTTGAGTATAAGGGTCAGCAAATTATTATGGATATTTTTGAAGCGTTAACAGCAGACCCAGAGCGATTACTACCCGTTCATACAAGAGATCTGTGGTGTCAGGCGAAGAGCGAGAGCAATAAAATGAGGGTCATCGCCGATTATATTTCTGCAATGACCGATGGTCACGCGCAAAAGCTACACCGCCAACTTTTCTCTTCCATCGTTCTTTAGTAACACTCAACCTTTCAAGTAATTCTTTTCAAAAACGCCCGGAGGCATCTGGGCGATTTGGAATTCGATCATCTTTTCAAACGCACGCATCAGCGGTGTAAAGTCTCGCTCGGGTTCAAGCAAGCGAAGCGAATGATAACCAGCCTCGACTGTCGATAAGCTATTCTCAGAGGGCGCCTTACGAATGGTGTAGTGCCCTTGTAGTTGCTTAGGCAACTGCACGGTTGGGAGTGGATGTAAGTTGCTTGAGAGTTGCCACATTTTGTACGCTTTTTTCCACGTACCATCGAGCAAAATCAAACGTATTTTCTTAGATACACTATGACTCGCTTGAGTGATTTCAGAAATGCATCGTGACTCTTCTGATGGGTAAAGAACAAAATGTTGATATGACTCATCCGCTAATAAGTGATTTAAGGCATCATCACAAGAAAAGTCCTCTCCTATCAAACAAATACAGTTATCTAAACTCAAATTGAGAATCCGTGCCGTACCAAGCGGACGATGTTCTTCACTCGTGTGCTGAAGAATGATAAGTTCTACCTCGCTTGCCAGCGGTACAATCCATTGGCAAATACACGCTTTTTGCGATTTTCCACAACGAGAACAATAACGAGACATAGAGTGAACCTTTATACCTTGCTGAGTATTATCAGCGTGATCTGTTTGATACTTCAATTTGAACCAATGGCAAGCCTAACCGAGTGGCACAGCTACAATATACGCCATGGTGAATGGTGGCGAATCGTAACAGGAAATCTCACACATACCAACTTTGCGCACTTAGGAATGAACCTCGCCGGATTGTGGATCATTACTTTTATTTTTCGCCCAAGCACTCGTAACTTCCTTATCGTTTTTTCAATCTTATGTGCATGTGTTGGTGCGCTGAATTTGTTTACCAACATGTCGGTATACGTGGGTTTATCCGGCGTATTACACGGATTGTTTGGATTTTGGGCGCTCAGAGAAGTCTTTGAAAGCAGAAGAAGCAGTGTGTTGTTAGTTGGAGGACTAATCGCCAAAGTAGCATGGGAGCAGGTCTATGGCCCATCCAGCAGTACTGCTGAGCTTATCGGTGCAAACGTTGCTATTGATGCTCATATGTTTGGCGCACTCGGTGGGTTAGTAATGGCTTTACTGGAAAAAGGCCTTCGCCGTCGTTTATTCGGATAAAAAATCCCGAACCACGAAAGAGGGGCTGGTTCGGGAAAGCAGTAATAGGGAAACAGATATTGTTCTGAATTCAGACTCAATATCTGCAATACATCAAGCTACAGTAAAATGCGGTCTTCGTTTTTCTTAACTGTCGCTTCACCTATGCCTTTTACGCTCTTCAAATCTGCTGCCGTTTTAAAAGGGCCATGTTCCTCGCGGTAGTCCACTATACTCTGCGCTTTCTTCTCACCTATACCTTTCAACATGGTCGCTATTTCTTCAGCAGTGGCCGTGTTGATATTTACAGTAATTTCAATTCCTTCATATTTGTCAGTGGCTGAATCCGCAGCCATGCTAAAAGGTGCAAAAACAAATAAGCACAATGTCAAAATCCATTTCATATTGAACATACAATCTCCAAAATAGTAGGCTAAAAACAGTCGTCGAGAGCGAGTCACTATCAAGTTTGCAATGGAAAGCAATATGGTTATGCATTTAACAAACTGAGATGACCCGGAATTCACAACGGCCGCTATCACTTAAACGCGCACTAATTTAAGTAATGCCTATTGATGATTGAAGTTCATAAAGACAAAAATAAAACGGACCGCTTATGCGGTCCGTTTTATTCAACATACAAATTACACTAATTGTGCTTAGTTGCTCACAACAAAGTACTCAATGTCAGTATTTGCACGCAGTACGGCTAGTACAGATGATAAATCTTGCTGAGAAGATGCACGCTGCATTTGCATCGCAACTTGATCTTCTAACTCACTATCTAGCTCTGCGTTTACAGCATCAAGCTCGATGATAATGATGTTACCTTCAAGATCTTTAGACTGACCGTATACTGGTTTACCATCGACTGGTTTTGCCATCGCGAATACCGTTGTTGCCAACGGAGAACGACGATCTACTGTCTCTTGTTCACCAAAGGCAAGATTGTTTTCAGCAAGCTCGTTCGTCTTACCTTCTTTCAATGCCGCAACGACTTGTGTTCCAAGTTCCATCGCTTCTTGCTCACCTTTAACACGAGATAGCTCTGCAACAACCTGATCTTTCACTTCTTCTAGTGGAAGAACTGTCTCGTCACGCGCATCTTCAACACGAACAACGATAATATGCTCAGGCGCAACTTCGATAGCTTCAGAGTTTAGGCCATCTTCTTTAACTTCAGGGCTTAGGATAGCTTGCATTACCGCAGGACTACGAAGCACTTCAGGTGCATCAACCTGAGAAATAAAGTCCGTTGTCTTCACTTCTTGGTTAACCGCTTGAGAAGCATCATACAATGAGTCTGGGTATTCAAACGCTACGCGCTCAAGCTCATTTTGCAACTCGTAGAATTGATCGATCGCTTGTTGGTCGACCATCTCTTGTTTGATTTCAGCAGCGACTTCTTCAAATGGCTTCGCCACAGAATCTTTTAGCTCTTCAAGCTTGATAATGTGATAGCCAAAGTCCGACTTTACTAGACCCGACGTATCGCCAGGATTCTTCAGTGCGAATGCCGCTTCTTCAAAAGCAGGGTCCATCACATCACGCTCAATCCAACCTAGGTCACCACCGTTTTCAGCGCTGCCAAAATCGTCAGATTTCTCTTGAGCAAGCGTCGCAAAATCTGCACCCGCGTTTAGCTCATCTAGGATAGCTTGCGCTTTTGCTTCATCGTCCCCTTCTACAAGAATGTGAGCGACACGTCGTTGCTCTTCTGAAGAGTATTTGTTTAAGTGCTCGTCGTAGTACTTTTTCACCTCAGCATCAGAAACATTAACTTGTTCCTTTAGCGCTTCAGCTGACAGTTCGATGTAAGAGACTTTAACCTGCTCTGGGCGTGTAAAGTTGTCTGGGTTTGCTTTGTAGTACTCTTGAATTTCTTCGTCGGTCAATTCAATATTTTTCGCAAACTCCGCTAAGTCGATCTGAATCGTGCGAATATCACGAGTTTGAGTGAACAGCTTGCCTTCTGCTTGTACTTCACCCGGCAGAATAAATTCACTGTTTTGTAGCGCATTCAGCAGTTGCTCACGAACCAATTCACGACGCATGTACTCAGCAAAAGAGTCTGGCGAAAAGCCTGCACGACGCAAAGAAGCTTGATAGATCTCTTGATCAAACTGACCATTAGATTGGAACTGAGGCATGTCTAGAATCATGCTACGCACTTGAGTGTCGCTGATTCGCAGACCCAAAGCTTCAGCTTGTTGGTCAAGCAACACGTCATTGATCATTCGATCTAAAACGGATTTGCGGAAAGATTCAACATATGCAGGGTCAGCCAGCATTTGAGAGAAGTAGTCACCCAACTGAGCTTGCATACGGTTACGCTCATTTTGGTATGCCATCTCGAACTCACCACGAGGAATCTCAGTGTTACCGACTTTCGCTGCAGAGTTGTTGCTACCACCAACGATGTAGCTACCTACACCTGCAAATACGAAAGACAGGATGATAAGTCCAAGGATAATTTTGACCGCGATGCTATTCACGCCTTCGCGTAGTCGATCCATCATAATTTAACTGCTCTCCACAATTGAAGCCTACTGCTTCTATCTAATAGAAATAATGGCGCAATAATATCAGAAAAAGAAATGCGCATCAGTATGATGCGCATAATTTAAGAAAGTTCGGCTCGAAGTTTGTAAATTTTTGTTCGAAACTTATTGTTTGAGCAAAAGTTAAGCAAATGGCCGGTTACAGAAATAACGCCGTGATTAGTTACAAGCGTCTTTCAGTGCTTTACCAGCTTTGAAAGCTGGTACTTTTGCTTCTGCGATTTGGATTTCTTCACCAGTTTTTGGGTTACGACCAGTACGTGCAGCACGAGTACGAACGCTGAATGTACCAAAGCCAACTAGAGCGACTTGATCACCAGATTGAAGAGTTCCGCTTACTGCTTCGATGAATGCATCTAGAGCACGACCCGCTGACGCTTTAGAAATATCTGCATTTTCTGCGATTTGTTCTACTAACTGAGTTTTATTCACTGTAATTTCCCCTTTGTGTCATCTGTGATTATTTTTGTGATGACTTTCGTTCCATTGTTAAGAAAATATGCTCCACCCCTTATTCATCAAGGGCTGGAAGCTATCGAAACTAACTTAGCGCCCAAAAAAAACGCTGACAAGCCTTTTTGGGCTTATCAGCGTAAACTTTTACTTATTTTTGCTACACATCACTATTTTTGAGACTCAAACTCAACGCCCGTCGGGTCTCGCTCTAGTGCGACTTTCAGTACTTCATCAATCCACTGTACAGGGATAACTTCCAGATCCGCGATAACATTATCAGGAATCTCTTCCAAATCACGCTCGTTATCTTTTGGAATTAGCACTGTCTTAATGCCACCACGGTGTGCCGCAAGTAACTTCTCTTTTAGGCCGCCGATAGGTAGAACCTCACCACGCAGTGTGATTTCACCCGTCATCGCTACTTCTGCTTTCACAGGGTTGCCTGTTAGAGAAGAAACCAATGCTGTACACATTGCTGTACCCGCACTTGGGCCATCTTTTGGTGTCGCGCCTTCCGGGACGTGTACGTGAATATCTTTCTTCTCGTAGAAGTCAGTATTAATACCTAGCTTTTCTGCACGAGAGCGAACCACTGTCATTGCTGCTTGGATAGACTCTTGCATCACGTCACCAAGAGAACCCGTTTGTGTCAGCTTACCTTTACCTGGCATTGATTGAGTTTCAATCGTTAATAGATCGCCACCCACTTCGGTCCAAGCTAGGCCAGTTACTTGACCAATTCGGTTACTTTCATCCGCTTTACCGTAATCGAAACGTTGAACACCTAAGTACTCTTTTAGGTTGTCCATCGTTACCGTTACTGACTTGATGTCCTTATCCAGCAAGATGTTCTTCACCGCTTTACGGCAGATCTTAGAAATCTCACGCTCTAAGTTACGGACACCCGCTTCACGCGTGTAGTAACGAATGATGCCAATAATCGCAGAATCTTCAATGACGATCTCATCCGCTTTCAAGCCATTACGCTTCACTTGTTTATCAACAAGGTGACGTTTTGCAATGTTCAGCTTCTCGTCTTCGGTGTAACCAGATAAACGAATAACTTCCATACGGTCTAACAATGGACCCGGGATGTTCATCGAGTTCGATGTCGCAACAAACATAACGTCAGAGAGATCGTAATCCACTTCTAGGTAGTGATCGTTGAACGAGTTATTCTGTTCAGGGTCCAGTACTTCTAGTAGAGCCGATGCCGGATCACCACGCATATCTGAAGACATTTTGTCGATTTCGTCCAATAAGAACAGCGGGTTCTTCACACCAACCTTCGACATCTTCTGGATCAATTTGCCTGGTAATGAGCCGATATAAGTACGACGATGACCACGAATTTCCGCTTCATCACGCACACCACCCAACGCCATACGAACATACTTACGGCCTGTAGCTGAAGCAATTGAACGACCAAGAGACGTTTTACCTACACCAGGAGGACCAACAAGACAAAGGATAGGACCTTTTAGCTTGTTGATACGGTTTTGAACCGCCAGGTATTCAAGGATACGTTCTTTGACGCGTTCTAGACCGTAGTGATCTTCATTAAGAACCTCTTCTGCTTTCGCTAAGTTTTTCTTAACTTTTGAGCGCTTAGCCCAAGGAACGCTGACCATCCAATCGATGTAGCTACGAACCACTGTTGCTTCAGCAGACATTGGAGACATCATCTTAAGCTTTTGCAGCTCTTGCTCTGTCTTTTCACGTGCCTCTTGAGGCATTTTTGATTCGTCAATCTTCTTCTGTAGCGTTTCGAACTCGTCTGGTGCGTCTTCCATCTCACCAAGTTCTTTCTGAATCGCTTTCATTTGCTCATTCAGATAGTACTCACGCTGAGATTTTTCCATTTGCTTTTTAACGCGACCACGAATTCGTTTTTCAACTTGCAGCAAGTCGATCTCTGATTCCATCTGGCCCATCAGGAATTCCAGACGCTCAGTGACGTCAACAATTTCAAGCACTTGCTGCTTATCCACCAACTTTAACGGCATATGAGCCGCAATGGTATCCGCTAAGCGTGCGGCTTCGTCGATACCATTAAGTGACGTTAGCACTTCTGGTGGAATCTTCTTGTTTAGCTTAATGAACCCTTCAAACTGATTAATCGCGCTGCGAACAATCACTTCTTGCTCACGCTCATCCAATTCTGGCGTAACAACAAATTCAGCTTCTGCTAGGAAGAAGTCACTCTCTTTAAAGTGATTGATTTTTGCTCGCTGCTGCCCTTCGACCAATACTTTTACTGTGCCATCCGGAAGCTTCAAGAGCTGGAGAATGGTGGCTACCGTACCTACGTCAAATAGGTCGTCAACCGTAGGCTCGTCAGTATCCGCTTGCTTTTGTGCCACAAGAAGAACTTGTTTGTTGGTTTCCATCGCCGTTTCTAGACAGCTAATCGATTTCTCACGACCAACAAACAATGGAATAACCATGTGTGGGTAGACCACTACGTCACGTAGAGGTAGTACCGGGATCTCGATACGCTCGGAACGTTCCAAGTTCATATAATTCTCTCTTCCGCTTTCACGTTTAACGTATTACTTAAGGCAGTATATGGGGGCTAATTGTTTGGATTCAATAAGAGAAATAAAAAAAGGAGGTAATTACTTACCTCCTTTTTCATTATGGCTGAATTTACTCTGCTCCAGCTGCCTGATTGTCTGCGTTACTGTAAATAAGCAGTGGCTCTGACTCGCCATTAATGACGGACTCATCAATCACGACTTTACTAACGTCTGTTGCAGATGGTAATTCGTACATGGTTTCAAGTAGCACGCCTTCAAGAATCGAGCGTAAGCCACGAGCACCTGTTTTACGCTCCATTGCTTTTTTCGCGATAGCGCGCAGCGCATCTTCACGGAATTCAAGTTCGGCGTTTTCTAGCTCAAACAATGCTGCATATTGCTTGGTCAGTGCGTTCTTCGGTTCACATAGGATCTGAATCAACGCTTCTTCATCAAGCTCAGTCAGTGTTGTTGTTACAGGCAGACGACCAATGAATTCTGGAATGAGGCCGTACTTCACTAAGTCTTCAGGTTCAACTTGAGTAAATAGCTCACCTACTGTCTTCGATTCATTCTTCGAACGAACTTCAGCACCAAAGCCAATACCTGTACCTGTTGCAACACGCTGCTCAATCACTTTGTCTAAGCCAGCAAAAGCACCACCACAGATGAACAGGATCTTAGATGTGTCCACTTGTAGGAATTCTTGCTGAGGATGCTTACGACCACCTTGAGGTGGAACCGATGCAACCGTACCTTCGATAAGTTTTAGTAGCGCCTGCTGAACACCTTCACCAGATACGTCACGCGTAATAGATGGGTTTTCAGCTTTGCGTGAAATCTTATCAATTTCATCAATGTAAACGATGCCGCGTTCCGCTTTAGCTACATCGTAATCACATTTTTGCAGAAGCTTTTGGATGATGTTTTCAACGTCTTCACCTACGTAACCGGCTTCGGTTAGTGTCGTCGCGTCTGCCATTGTAAATGGCACATCCAAGAATCGAGCTAATGTCTCCGCAAGTAGTGTTTTACCGCTACCTGTAGGACCAATTAGAAGGATGTTACTCTTACCAAGCTCCACACCTTCGCTCGTTGTATCACCATTGCGTAAACGCTTGTAGTGGTTATATACCGCAACTGCGAGCACTTTTTTCGCGTAATCTTGCCCGATCACATAGTCATCAAGGTGTTCACGGATCTGTTTTGGCGTTGGTAACGCTTCAGATTCTTTCTTAGGGAGAACATCCTTGATTTCTTCGCGAATAATATCGTTACATAAGTCGACACACTCGTCGCAAATGTACACTGACGGACCTGCGATTAGCTTGCGAACTTCGTGCTGACTTTTGCCGCAGAAAGAACAGTACAGCAATTTACCGCTGCCACTTTCTTTGCTTTTATCTGTCATTCGCTAACCTCTTAGCCTTTACTCTTCATGAATGAGTGTATATCAATTTTTGCCAAAATGCGCTGGCTAATTACTCGCCACGGTGGCTTAACACTGCATCCACGATACCGTATTCCACAGCCTGCTCTGATGACATGAAGTTATCACGATCAGTATCGCGCTCAATGACTTCAAGAGGTTGGCCTGTATGTTCTGCTAACAACTTGTTTAGCTTCTGTTTAATCGTCAGGATTTCCTGAGCATGGATTTGGATATCAGAAGCTTGACCCTGGAAACCACCCAATGGTTGGTGGATCATTACACGAGAGTTAGGCAGTACGTAACGCTTACCTGGCGCACCACCTGCAAGCAGGAAGGCACCCATTGAACATGCTTGACCCATACACACAGTGCTGACATTTGGCTTAATGAACTGCATGGTATCGTAAATAGACATACCAGCTGTTACGCTGCCGCCTGGCGAGTTGATGTATAGGAAAATATCTTTATCTGGATTTTCAGATTCTAGGAAAAGTAGCTGAGCCACGACAAGGTTTGCCATGTGGTCTTCCACTTGACCCGTTAAAAAAATCACGCGCTCTTTCAGCAGACGTGAGTAGATGTCGTAAGAGCGTTCGCCTCGGGAAGTTTGTTCAACCACCATTGGTACTAGCGCGTCCATAATTGGCGACATTGCATTTTTTTCTTGGTAGCTCATATTCTTATGTCCCTAAAATAAATGGCCCGGATGATGACTATCATACGGACCATTGTTAGCAGAATAGTTAACGTTAAGTCAACCTTCTACGCAAGATATTGCTTATTAAGCAGCAGGTTGTTGTTGGTTAAGTAGCTCGTTGAAGCCTACTTCTTTCTCAGAAACCTGTGCTTTAGCGATGATCGCGTCGATTGCTTGCTCTTCTAGAGCTACGTTGCGCATGTTGTTCATCATTTCTTCGTTTTGCTCGTAGTAAGCAATAACTTCTGATGGATCTTCGTATGCAGTAGCCATTTCTTCGATTAGAGCTTTAACTTTCTCGTCGTCCGCTTTTAGCTCTTCAGATTTGATTACTTCACCTAGTAGAAGACCAACAACTACGCGACGTTTAGCTTGTTCTTCGAACAGTTCACGTGGAAGCTGAGCAGCAGCTTCTGGGTTACCACCGAAGCGTTGTGCAGCTTGTTGACGTAGAACTTGGATTTCTTGCTCGATAAGCGCTGATGGTACGTTGATGTCGTTTTGCTCAACTAGACCGTCAATCGCTTGCTCTTTGATGCGGTTCTTAACAGCTTGCTTAAGTTCGCGTTCCATGTTCTTACGAACTTCAGCTTTAAGTGCTTCAACACCACCTTCAACAACACCGAACTTAGCAACGAACTCGTCGTTTAGTTCTGGAAGTTCACGAGCTTCAACTTTGTTCACTTTGATTGCGAACTTAGCTGCTTTACCTTTTAGGTTTTCAGCGTGGTAATCTTCTGGGAAAGTCACGTCGATGTCGAATTCCATACCAGCAGTTTTACCTGCGATACCGTCTTCGAAACCAGGGATCATGCGACCAGCACCCATTTCTAGAGGGAAGTTCTCAGCTTTACCGCCTTCGAACTCTTCACCGTCGATAGAACCAACGAAGTCGATGCTTACGCGTTTGCCATCTTCTGCTGCTTCTTCAACTTCAACCCAAGTTGCTTGTTGCTTACGTAGAGTATCGATCATCTCTTCTACGTCTGCATCTTTAACTTCTGTTAGTGGTTTTTCAACAGTGATGCTCTCTAGGCCTTTAAGCTCAACTTCTGGGTAAACTTCAAAAGTTGCAGTGAAAACTAGGTCTGAACCTTCTTTGTTCTCTACAGGAGCGAAAGTTGGAGCGCCAGCTGGGTTGATTTTCTCTTTAACGATAGCTTCGATGAAGTGGCGTTGCATTACTTCACCAAGAACGTCTTGACGTACTGCTTTGCCGTACATCTTAGCAACCATTTTTAGAGGCACTTTACCCTTACGGAAACCATCGAAACGACGGTTTTTAGCGATGTTGCGTAGTTCAGCTGTTACAGCGTCTTCGATGTTTGCAGCTGGAACAGTAATGTTTAGACGGCGCTCTAGGCCCTCTAGCGTTTCAACAGTAACTTGCATTATATATAAACCTCTAAAGTGGCTCGGTTTTCCGAGCGTATGAGCGAAACTCAGAGGAGCTTACGCTTCATCCTTGTGTAGTGTTCTGTCCGAACACCTAATTTAAAATCGAGTATCGATACTGGTTGTCAGTACCGGACTAATCAGTGATATCTTCGATAAAATAACCAAAGGTATCTCCTATTAGCCTCAGGACAGAATTTTTAGACGCGACATTCTAGCGATCTGTCGCAACCCTGTCGAGCCAATAGCCACTATGTGGACATTGTCTGCGCTAAATTCTCGAATGCTGACCCATTTTTTCTTCAAAAATGCGATTCAGACACCGTCTAAGCATCGCCAGCATATCTAGAATGGGGACAATAGCGACTTTTTCAAGAGAATCGACCGGTTTTTTTATCGAAAAGCCTAAAAAGAGATCTTGCTCTTGTTTTACTCCACAGAGTTGAAAACTAAATCCCTAATCCTTCCTACAAACTATTAACATTTTCTTACGTGACCAAAGGAAGTTGTAAGGAGTGTAAGGATGTCGCAAAAAAAACGGATTCTGCTGACATTTTTTGCTTTCTATTTCCTGTGCGCAATTATCGGTGGCCATTGGGTTTGGCAGACCAGTTATCAATCTCTACTTGATAAACACCAATCACAGCTGGAGCAGTTTTCTGGCCATATAAAAAATAAACTCGATAAGTACGCCCATATCCCAAATCTTCTCGCTAAAGATGATCCTCTTTATCAAGCGCTTCTGCACCCCAACAACAGTGCGCAACTGGAAATCACTAATCGGTATTTAGAATCCGTTAATGGCGTGATTGAAGCAGCGGATACGTACTTAATCGATCAATGGGGTACAACGATCGCAGCCAGCAACTGGCGTAAAGAGCGCTCCTTTATCGGGCGAAATTTTGCATTTCGCCCTTATTTCAAACAAGCCATTGTAGGCAAAAGAAGCCAATACTACGCACTGGGCTCAACATCTGGTAAACGTGGCTACTACTATTCTTATCCCATCGTATACGCTGGCGGTGTACTTGGTGTCGTCGTGGTGAAGATGGACCTAAGTAAGATAGAGGACAACTGGCAGCAACCTAACAGTGTTTTTGTCGCCAGCGACCCATACGGAATTGTTTTCATGAGTAGCCGAAGTGAATGGCTACTCAAAAGCTTACAACCACTGACAAAAAAAGAGAAAAAGCAAGTTTGGGCAAGCCAACAATATCTTGATGCGCCAATTGAAACGCTCGGATTAGTGGGTAGTTTGGACGAGGTGCATTCTGAGCTTAAACAGGGTTACCCATACAATAAAGGAACCTTGGTGGTCTCTTCGCTGCCCCTTCCCGAACTCAAACTGACAATTCGTGTGCTGTCTCCTAAACAGTCGATCGTTTGGTTCACCATGGGTTACATCTTTGTACTCACTCTAGCATTCATGGTTTTGTTTTTAATTGGTCAGCTTATTTATCACCGTCAACAGCGTCACTTGCAAATTGAACGAATTCAACAAGAAGCCAATCAAAAGTTGGAATATCAAGTCATGGCACGGACTGCCGAGTTGCAAGCGGAGATCGCACAGCGTATCGATACCGAACAAACTTTACGCGTTACTCAAGACGAATTGGTGCAAGCAGCGAAACTCGCGGTGTTAGGACAAATGTCGGCCAGTATCAGCCATGAACTGAATAATCCACTTGCGGCAATTCGTAGCTTTGCGGAGAACGGCAAGCTGTTTCTAAAAAAAGAAAAATATGAGCGAGTGGAAGATAATCTCACTCGCATTTCTGCTCTCACTGACCGTATGGCAAATATCAGTCAGCAACTTCGCTCTTTCGCCAAAAAAACCAGTGGTGACGAGTTGGCTCAATCTCGACTGTTCCCTGTTATTGCCTCTGTAAAAGAACTGATGAAGCCCGCATTTAAATCAGGGCGCGTCACGTTAGAAACAAATTTGCCAGAGCATGATGTTGAAGTGCAGATCAATATTATTCAACTGGAGCAAGTGTTGGTCAATTTACTGACTAATGCGATAGAAGCACTCAAAGAGCAACAAGACAAACAGGTAGAATTATCTGTAGAACACGATGAGCACACTGATTTGGTTTGGATTCATGTTGATGATAATGGCCCAGGGCTTGGCTCTTTCTCACTTTCTGATTTATGTGAACCGTTTCTAACCACTAAACTGAACGGTTTAGGTTTGGGTCTCTCTATCTCGCAACAAATCTTAGCCAGTATGAATGGAAAATTATGTGCCCATAATCGAGAACAAGGCGGCGCTCGATTCTCATTGTGTTTACCTATCACTTCTTACAACACTGAACCATCAAAAGGATAAGATCATGTGTCAGGTGTTTTTTATTGATGATGAGGCCGATCTCAGAATCGCTATAGAACAGACCTTTGAACTGGCGGATATCGACGCCAAGTTTTTTGTGGATGCAGAATCGGCTTTAATAGCGATGCAGCAAGGAGAAGAAGCTGGCGTCGTGGTCACTGATATCTGTTTGCCGGGCATTTCTGGTATGGATATGCTGACAACTTTGACTCAACGCGATGCAAACTTACCCGTCATCATGATCACTGGACACGGTGATATTTCCATGGCTGTGCAAGCCCTTCATCAAGGCGCTTACGACTTTATTGAGAAACCTTTTGCGCCAGAACATTTGGTTGAAACGGTTAAGCGGGCGATTGAGAAGCGCAAACTAACCAATGAAAATGAAAAACTGCGCCTGTCACTTAAAGCCAGTAAAACCCTTGGTCCACGAGTTATTGGTGAAACCTCTAGCATCCAAATATTACGAGAGACCATCACCCAAATCGCCGATACCGACGCCGATATTTTATTGTTTGGTGAAACCGGTACAGGGAAAGAGTTAATCGCTCGTTCTTTACATGAGCAAAGCTCTCGCCGGAACCAAAACTTTGTCGCCGTAAATTGTGGAGCGGTTCCAGAGAACTTAATTGAGAGTGAACTCTACGGCCATGAAAAAGGCGCATTCACTGGCGCCGAAAGCCGTCGTATCGGTAAATTTGAGTTTGCACAAGGCGGCACACTTTTCTTGGATGAGATCGAGTCGATGCCTATCCAAGCCCAAATTCGTTTATTGAGGGTATTACAAGAGCGCGTGATTGAGCGTGTCGGTTCCAATGAATTATTGCCTTTAGATATTCGAGTGATTGCCGCAACAAAGGTCGATTTAAAACACGCAGCTGAAGAAGGTACTTTCCGTCAGGATCTCTATTATCGGCTCAATGTCGTGACCCTGGATCTCCCGCCACTACGCGAACGAAAAGAAGACATTCCCGCCCTCTTTCACCACTTTCTGTTGGTAGCAGCTTCACGTTATGGCAAAAGCTCACCTAGCTTGTCACCCCAAGATCTAGCGCAACTGATGAGCCATGACTGGCCTGGCAATGTTCGAGAACTCAGAAATGCTGCAGAGCGTTTTGTGCTATTGGGTAAGTTAATTCAGTTGGGAGAATCGAACCCAGTCGCTAAGTCTTCCTCAAGCCTTGCAGAGCAAGTGGCGGAGTTTGAGAGAGCAGCCATTGAAGGCGCTTTATTAGAAAACAACGGTAGTATTAAACAGACAATGTGCCAATTGAATGTGCCAAGAAAAACCCTTTACGACAAGATGCAGCGCTACCAAATAAATAAAGACCTTTACAAATAAAACACGTTCAAATAGCTGGCATTATATTCAACTTGAATCATAATTTTTAACAACGGGTTTATCATGGTTGTTATAGATATGAACGAAAAAGTGAGAATACCGATTGTTACAGATACCGTGCTCGTAGACGGTTGCTATCAAGAAGAGAGAAGATTCGGTGAAGAGCGTCGTAAAAATAAAAAGAGGTGGCGACACTATGAACGTCGAATTAATTCAGACCCGCGCAAAACTTGTTACAAGTCAATAGACGAAGAGGTGTGAATTCTCACACCTCTTTCTACTTTCTGGCTTCCATTACTTGGTAATGATCTCCGGCCCCATCAAAGTAGTAGGCAACCAAGTCGATACCCATGGTACATATGTGACGATAATTAGGAATAAGAACATCACTCCAACCCAGGGTAATGCTGCCTTCACTACGTTCATCATCGACATTTTGGCAACACCAGCGGTCACAAATAAGTTAAGACCCACGGGCGGCGTTATCATTCCTATCTCCATATTCACCACCATCATTATGCCCAAATGAATTGGGTCTATGCCTAATGCAATCGCAATTGGGAACACGAGCGGCGCAACAATGATCAACAAGCCTGATGGCTCCATGAACTGACCACCAATCAACAACAAGACGTTCACCACAATCAAGAAAGTGATGGGTCCGAGACCAGCCGAGAGCATCGACTCGGTGATCATTTGCGGGATGCGTTCTTCCGTTAAAACATGCTTCAAAATTAAGGCATTAGCAATGATGAACAGCAGCATGATGGTGAGTTTGCCCGCTTCATACAGGGTGTGTTTGGTGTCTTTATGAACAAAGGTTTGGAAGATTTTAACGAGCGCAGGTTTAGTGTTTTTCTTGTCTGCAAATGGCCCCATGTCTTTGTATACAAAGTTAGCAATAAAGAATGAGTACACTGCAGCAACCGCAGCGGCTTCTGTCGGCGTAAAGATACCGCCATAGATACCACCAAGAATGATGACGACCAACAACAAGCCCCAGCTTGCATCCTTGGCGGCATCAAAAGTTTCTTTCCAACCGACAAAAGGTTGCTTTGGAAGGTTCTTGATTCTCGCGGCAATGTAAATCGCGATCATCAACATGACACCCGCCAGCAAACCGGGAATCACACCACCAAGGAACATACGTCCAACTGACACATCCGTTGCGGCTGCATACACCACCATCACAATCGAGGGTGGGATCAAAATCCCTAGCGTACCTGCGTTACAAATTACCCCAGAGGCAAACTCTTTTGAGTAACCGTTTTTGATCATACCTGCGATAACAATACTACCTATGGCAACAACCGTTGCAGGTGAGGAACCTGACAACGCGGCAAACATCATACACGCTACAACCGAAGCCATCGCCAAACCGCCGCGGAACCAGCCTACAATGGCAATGGCGAAACGAATGATCCGCTTTGCTACGCCACCCGTCGACATAAAGCTTGAAGCCAATATAAAGAATGGAATAGCCAATAGCGTGTAGTGGCCCGCGAATGCATTAAACAGCGTTTGAGCAACTGACGCTAAAGAGGCATCCGAATGCATTAAAAGGAAAAGAACACTGGAAAGGCCCAGCGAAATAGCAATTGGCACGCCAACCAGCATAAAGCCAATTACCATCAAAAATAGAAATAAGATATCCATGGCTTATTGCTCCTTGTTTTTAGCGTCTTGCGAGGCCTTTGGAGCCATTACGTCTTCAGCGTCACTCATCTCAGCTTTAAGAGATTCGAGCTCTTCCTCCGCTTCATGTCCTGCAATCAAGCGATCGAGCTTACCAGTAGCGATTTGCCACGTGACTTGAACAAATCTAAACGTTAGTAGCGCCATTCCAAGTGGCAAAGCGAAGTAAGGAATAAAACGTGGCAGCTTTTCATAACGCTCTCCCTCATTTAACCAGTCGGCCATGAACTGGAGCATTTCAGGCATCGGAATATCGTCCGTTTCATACCACGCTCGGTCAGTAGCGAACGGATACCAGTAGTTCCAAGCGCCAATTAACAGCAAAATAGAGAAGGCTAAGCAACACATTGCTGCAAAAAGCGCCAGGGCTTTTCGTTTACCTTCCGGAACGATGTTAATAATGACATCGACACCAATATGAAAGTGTTTTTTCACACCATAAGATGCGCCAACCAACACCATCCATGCGAACATGAAAACGGTGAGCTCAAGCGCCCAAAGAATATTGTCGTTAAAGACATAACGAAAGATGACATTGGCAAAGGTCAGCAAGGTCATGGCACCCAAGAAGAAAGCAATCAAAGTCTCTTCAATGGCATCAGTGATTCGTCCAGCCTTGGCAAAAAAAGTCTGTTCCATAATTACATCACGTCGTCTGTAGGGGGAAAGAGCCCCCTCAGTTTGAGAGGGCTAAATGTGCTAGGTGTTATTATTTTTGGTTAGACGCCAAAGCGGCTTCGATTAGGTCAGAACCAATGTCTTTTTCGAACTTCTTCCATACTGGTTGAAGTGCAGTGACCCACTCTTGGCGCTGTTCTGGCGTTAGAGTACGAACCACACCACCGGCTTCGATGATATTGTTCTTATTCGCAAGGTTTACTTTGGTTGACTCAGCATTACGCTGCGCAGTTACCTCTTGAATAATGGTATTTAACTGCTCGCGCTGATCATCTGGTAGGTTTTTCCAGAAGTCGTTTGACGTCACAACTAAGTAATCCAGAATTCCGTGGTTCGTTTCCGTAATGCCATCTTGAACTTCGAAGAATTTTTTGCCGTAAATGTTTGACCAAGTATTTTCTTGACCATCAATAACCTTAGTTTGCAAGCCGCCGTAAACTTCTTTGAACGACATTTTTTGTGGGTTAGCACCTAGCTGCTCAAACTGAGCAACGAGTACATCAGACGCTTGAACACGGAACTTAAGTCCTTCAGCATCAGTTGGAGAAATGAGCGGCTTGTTGGCTGACATTTGCTTCATGCCGTTATGCCAAAACGCAATGCCTTGTAGGCCACGACGTTTCATTGAGTTTTTCAGCTTTTCACCCGCTTCCGAGTTTTGGAAACGGTCAACCGCGTCGACATCATCGAACAAGAAAGGGAGATCGAAAAGGCGGTACTTCTTGGTGAATTTCTCAAACTTAGAAAGAGAAGGAGCAGCGAGTTGAACATCACCATTCAGTAGCGCTTCCAACACTTTGTCATCATCATAAAGAGTTGAGTTAGGAAACACCTGCATACAGACTTTACCGTTCATCTCTTCGTTGACGCGCTTTTCAAGTAACGAAGCCGCGATGCCTTTAGGGTGTTTGTCCGCATTCGTTACATGGCTAAACTTGATGACCGTTTCACCCGGGTCACAATTTGCGGCAGCATTAAAACTGGTAACAGCAAGTGCAGAGACAGATAGTAGAGTTAGAGGCTTAAACATTATTATTCTCCTTGTTGAATCACATCCCATCCCGTCCATGAGTAACTAGGTGTTAGGCGATGGGTACGGATGTTCAACAAAGAGCAATTAATGGACCATGTTAAAATTTATATATATTTCAATAAATTAACAAAGCCCGTTAACATGAATCCGAAGTGTAACGAGTGAATTCCACCCAAGAAAAAGATATAAATGGGTGGGAAATGACCCATTTATGAAGAACAGCTTATCTCCATTTTCTTCCCCCATTCCGGCGGCAATTTCGCATAATCATCAAACTCGGGTTGCTCATCAAATGGGCGTTTTAACAGTTCGGCCAATCGGTGTAATTCGCTAAAGTCCCCTTCTTCCGCTTTATCAATCGCCAACTGAGCCAAGTAGTTACGCAAGATGTATTTGGGATTGGCTTGACGCATCTGTTTGCAACGCTGTTCGGTTGAAATCAGGCCCCCTAGTTCATCAACCTCTAGCTCACACCGAGCTAAGTACAGATCAAGCCAAGCTCGCGCAGCTTCTCGGTCGAGAAATAAATCGATTACGGCTTGGGAAGGCGCATTATCAAGGTTTGAGAGTGTTCTGAAGAAGCGAGTGTAGTCCGTTTTGTTCTGGTGAAGAAGCTCAAACATAGCTTCAAACAAACGCCCGTCTTCCGCTATCTTAGTTTTTAAGCCCAACTTCTCACGCATGAGGCGGCTGAACTGCTGGCTTAAATGAACTTCAAATTGACTCAACGACGATTCTAAATCTTCTCGTTCAACGAGTGGCGATAACGCATGCGCCAGTGCTGACAGGTTCCAAAGCGCAATTCTAGGCTGTTGATCAAATGCGTAACGACCCTGGTAGTCTGAATGATTACAAATGTATCCCGGCTCATAATCATCAAGAAAGCCAAACGGACCATAATCAAAAGTTTGCCCAAGAATTGACATGTTATCGGTATTCATCACACCATGCGCAAAACCAAAAGCTTGCCAATATGCGATCATCTCGGCTGTTTTAGTCACGATGGCGTCAAACATCGCGGCATATGGTTTCTCCGCCGATGCACAATCAGCAAAGTGCCACTCAATCACCTTATCCGCCAACAGCTTCTGCTCTGCTAACTGGTTGGTGTAAAAGAAATGCTCAAAGTGACCGAATCGAACATGGGTTTCAGCCATTCGAAGTAACAAAGCGCCCAATTCCGTTTTTTCTCGATAAACAGGTGTATCACTGACCATCATACCGAGAGCACGTGTCGTGGGAACCCCAAGGCCCGCCATGGCTTCACTGCACAGGTACTCACGGATAGTTGAGCGTAATACCGCTCGCCCATCTCCCATTCGCGAGTAAGGCGTTAGCCCTGCACCTTTGAGGTGAAGATCAAACCAAGTACCATCCTGATGCTCAATTTCTGCCAACAGTAATCCACGTCCATCGCCCAAATCTGGGTTGTAAACGCCAAACTGATGGCCTGCATATTTCATCGCAAGAGGACGAAATTGTTCGAATTCACTTAGCCCAGAAAAAACCGCCAATAACTCATCGTTTTGCTCTGCTGGTAAACCAAACTGCTGTGCAAACTCACCATTCCAAGCGACCCAGCGAGTGTTATCCAAGGGTTGTGGCTCGACCAACGTATAGAACGCTGACGGTAATTGACTAAAGCGATGGGTGAAATTGACCCGTTGCCAAATGGACATGTAGGGTTCCTTAATAAAAAGAAGTACTGTTGTGAGTATACGTGTGAATGTCCCTGTCATTCAGCCATGAAATGGGCATGGGTATTTTGCGTGAATAACGCGAAGGCGGCAGGAAGGTATCAACCTGCCGCAGACCGTCTCCTAAACGGAGGTAGCATGTAAAAACGATCAAAGGGTTAAGCGGAAAATTCTTCACCCGTTTTTGGTGGCTGTGATGGCGTATCAAAACGAGCGCGTTCGATATCCACTACCGTTTTATAGCTCAACGATAACAATGCCAGCTGGTACGCACCAAAAATACCATAGGCCACACCGACGAGGCTCAACATAAAGAGATTCGTAAAGTGGCTAAAGATCAGCTGACTGAGCAAGCCCGCACCCAATGGAATTAGTCCCATCAAAATGAATACTTGTTTGTTGTATGGTCTGCTCTGGTTCCACGAACGACGCAAACTGCGCGGCTGATGATCCATTGCTGTCGCTGGCAACACAAATGACCATCGCGCCATTACCCAATAGCCAGGAATGCTTGCAATCGTTGTGATAATAGCCATAGCAACAAAGTCGGCTTCACCACTTTCTGCAATGTAGATAAACGACAACACAAAGATCGGGATACCAATAACGAGCATCATCATCAGTCCAAACAGTATCCACCAGCCTATGAAACGGAATTCTCGAGCTGACAAACGAAATACATCCAACGCAGAGTGCATGTAATCGCCGGCTAAATAAATTCGATGCACACGCACAGCCGCCATAGCGGCAACAAGTGGGTACAAAATAATTGTGACGAAATAAAATCCTGCGACATTGCCTTCTTGAACGTTCGCTTGATCTTGCCCCGTCATTTCAGGATACATAAAAGCAAAAATTGAGTGCACGATAATCAACGGAATACAAGCAATAACAATTGCGAGTAGATTCCTTCTGACCATCACTGCCGCTTCTCGGCATATTTCCGAAACAGAAAAGGCCTCGGTAGACATATAACATCCTTAGTTCATAAAAATCGGCCCCTAGGGTAACCGCAGAGTAGAAAAATCGCTTTAAAAATAATGAGAAACACATCTCATAAGACAATGAGAACGAAACCAAAATAGATCAGATAAAAAATAAGCCACTCAATGTGAGTGGCTTATACCGCAATTCAATACCGTTTTAGACGCGACGTCGCCAGCCTAATGTTGCAAGTAACATCAAAGCCCAATAAGAAACACTGCCGCTACCTTCTGAGTTCTTGAATGTCGTTGTCTTCAAAGAAGCAACAACCGTCACGATAACTTCCCCCGTAGCAGTGGCACCATGACCATCTGAAACCGTATATTGCAGCTTGATGCCGTCAGTAGGGCTATCCGGTGCTTGAAAACGGATTTTGCCATTCTCTACACTCGCACTTCCCACACCAGTTACGTTCTGTACGCTTTCTACAACCAGTTTATCGCCGTTCACATCCGAATCATTGCTCGCTGCATCAATCAGAATACTTTCACCAACGGCAACGGTCGCCGTATCTGCAAGCGTAAGTGGCGCTGCGTTTTTCATGGTTAAATCGACGGTAGCACTGGACGCTTCATTACTAGGATCAGTCACGGTTAAACGGAATGTCAGAACCTCACCCGCTTTTGCACCTTGAGGCACCGTAAAGCTTGTGCTAACACTGGTTGCATTGCCAAGAGAAACTGAAGTGCCAGCCAACTGCTCCCATTTATAACTCAACACATCACCATCAGCATCCGTACTATTTAACGCAGACAACGTGACTCGCTGCCCAACCGTCATGTCTTTATTATCAACATCAATCACGGCCACTGGCGCTTCGTTGCTGCCAAGCACTTCCACCTGCACATTCACGATTGAAGATGAGTACGCACCATCAACCGACAACAAACGATATTGGAAAGTGTCCAGACCAACGAAGTTAGCTTCAGGTTGGTACTGGTTGCCAGAGATGGTGCCGTGCTCAGGCTTCTGCACAATGTCCACATTGAACTGATACCCTACCGCCATGAAATCATTGTCCATCAGGTTCAGTTTGATTGGCGTATTTTTATTGGTTTGTAACGAATCAGATTTCGCTTCAACCAAGTTGCTCGCATCCACATTTAATAATGCTGCAAACGGAATATAAGAGAACCCGGCTTTTTCTAGACCAAACGTGCCAATCTCACTGTAATCACCAGTCCACATTACAGGTAGGGAGGCTTTTTCAGTTTTTAGCAAGCGGCCGAAGTCAAAGTTTGCATCAAATTGACCGCCTTCCAATTCAACGACCAATAAATGCTGACCCGCACTCAATTGGCTTGATTGAGGGAATAAAATTCGAGATGACTTTTGGAAGTTACCTTGCTGTAAAAGCTCAGCGTTGTTTTGATTCAATATTAATCGATAGCCAATGTTTCCCGAAAATGGGAATCGCCAAACTCGATAAGTCATGTCACTTTGAGCGCTATCTCTTTGCGCGTAAAGTTGAAGGCCATCAAGCTCTGTATCACTATTCAAGTCCAGTGACACCGCCAGAGTGTTACTCCCACTCGCGTACACATAACCTTGGTGAAGAGAGTTCAGCCATGCTGATTTATTTGGTTCGTTTGTATGTTCAAGAGAAAAACTACCACCGTTGGTGTTGCTGGCAATGTTGGAAATACGAACCCCAGTATCAAACCCTGTGATCGCTCTCAGACCCGGGGTCGATGTATCTGAAATGACATCGCCACCATTAGGATATAAATCGTCAGCGTCACTCCTACCATCATTTTCTAACTCATTCAGACCATCAGCCTGCATGATTTGAACCTGCATCGCGCCAACATCATTAAAGCGGTTCTGGACATTAACCGACGTCGCTAGAATACCTTCAGCCGCCAATGCTCGGTCGTAACCGCTAAAGGTGCGATTTTCCAAGTAAATACGTGGACCAAACTCTTTCAAATACGGGTCGAGATACACCAGCTTGACATCGTCGTTGTTCACAGAAATAGGCGCTGGACTTTCATGAGTTACCGTTGGTACAACAAAACCAGCAGCGTGTTTGCTCCATGCACTCATGTTCACCGGAGTGTCGCCAGCGTATGAATCTCCCGGTTTCTGCGCCCATGAACCGCCACCCATCACGCCCCAAGAGCCAATCGAGGCATCACTGTTCCTTGCGTACAAATCCGGTAAGCCAAGCATTAAGTGACCAAGCTCGTGTACGATCACGCCCAACGTCGCTTGATGATCAACTTGATAGTCAGCGAACACACAATAGTCTGTGATCTTTTTACCATCTAGTGTGACATCATCGTGAGAGAATTTGTGCGGCCAAATCGCAGGACGGTTGAGAACCCCTGTTGAACGATCGCCCCCCGCAAAAATAAACATGACAGAGAGTTCTGACGGTTCTACGGTACCATTTTGATTGCTGTCGTAGGCCGAAAGATTAAAGTATGGATCCAGTTTTTGATAAGCCTCGGTGAAAACCGCATTCAACTTGGCGGTGCATGTCTTATCAGTCGAACTAGAGTGACAGTTAGGGTGGCTTTGTGCCACAGTCACATCTATCACACCGTCATTGGCGGTGCCGTAACTCTCAAGTGCAGGAACAACTTTGAATTTACCTTGAGAGTTTTTATCAAAGTAATCCACAACGCTTTGACCATTGGTATTAAATACGCGTTGCTCAAAATCATGCACCATTGCTTGGTCATCAAACGAAACTTGCACAACCAATAGGGGCTGCTGCTTCACCGTTGAACTGCTCATCGCCTGGTAACCTTGCGCCGAACGCAGTAGGTTTTTTCGTGCCATCGGTTCAATGGTTTTTAGAGAAGATAATTGCGGTTTAACTTGTAAATCCGGGCGAAACCTCGCCGACTCAGGTGGCTCACTCGACTGCGTTTTCACCACACCTGTCGAGATCAATATTGGCGTGTCTGACTCGCGCTGAATCCGCGCGAAAAACCAAACGCCGTCTTCCTGAAGTAAGGCATTGCCCTGCTTATCTTCAAACCAGTGGAAATCTGCCGTTCCACGTAGAATTGCCTCACTGGAGCTACCATCGCTCAACGCAATAGTATGCCAAACCGGTGATGGCGGAGTAGTTGCCATGCTCTTCCCTGCAAGAAGCGCAGTTAGCATAGCTATGGCGAGTGTGTTGAATTTCAAAGTACGACTCCATCTTTTCGATTCGTTAATTAATACCAAGCACAACAAACACAAAGTAACCCTATGGGCATAGAGTAAGACTGAGTGACTATTGACGAAGGCTGGTATCAATTCGCTCAGATAACACGACGTAGTTTGGTGTCACACTACAAAAGCGTCGGATTCCAAAACGCTGTTATGAGCGTAGCTTCTGAGAATATAAATTGAGTGAATGAATAGTATCGAAACGAAAGGAAGAAGAAATGAACTTCTACGAATTTGTAGGTAAAACTGGGCAACATTCCACATATTCTATAAATGTACGAGCACTGCTATTAATCAATGCTCGTAATGGTCGCGCGGCCATTGTTGAACGCTATATTAACCTGTAAGAACGGCGTCTTCTGGGTATTTGACCAAGGTAGGTTCAGGACGTGCCAACATGTAGACAAGCGTGAGCGGCCCAATACGACCAATGATCATCACCACGATCATAATGTATTTACCAGGTTCAGAAAGTTCCGCAGTCAAGCCGGCGGTGAGCCCCACTGTGGCAAATGCGGAAATGGTTTCAAACATAACTTTATCAAAGCTGGCCTTCTCGGTAAGCATCAATAAAAACATTGCGCTTGTCAGGATGGCTCCGCTCACAACGATAATTGCCAATGACTTAGTCACAGTTTGCCAATTTATGGTTCGCTTAAACATAACCACATGTTTCTTTTGGCGTAAAAAGGTCCACGTAGCCATAAACGCAACAGCAAATGTGGAAACTTTAATACCGCCCCCCGTTGAGGTGGAACCCGCTCCAATTAACATCAGAACAATCATGACCAGTAAGGCCGGCTGGGTAAACAACGCCAAGTCAACACTATTAAACCCTGCCGTTCGCGCACTCGCAGATTGAAAGAATGCCGCCAACCATTGCCCTGTTGCAGGTAAAGACGCCATTGTGTTTGGGTTGCTTCGCTCAAGTAACCAAAACATCATCGTTCCGACTAAGAGCAATATCGGTGTCGCAATCAGCATGATTTTGGTGTGAAGATGCAAAAAGTGGAAACCTTTGCGCCAGTTTAGCCAGATGTCACCCACAACAGTAAAACCAAGCCCGCCAAAAATGAATAGCCCCGCCAGTGTAAAGATAACCAACGGATCATTCACAAAGCTCATCATACTGTCAGAAAACAGCGCGAACCCAGCGTTGTTAAATGCAGAAATTGCATGAAACAAGGCGTAAAACATACCAGTCTGCCAGCCCATTTCAGGGACCCAGCGGATAGAGAGAAAAATAAACCCGACCGTTTCTGCAACAAGCGCGAAAACAACAATCCGCTTTACTAGTCGGTTTAGATTGACTTGCCGATCTTGCCCTAATGCTTCTTTCGCCAGCGCTTGTTGACGCAAACTCAAACGCACGCCGAACATATAGAGTAAGACCGCCGACAAAGTCATCTGCCCCAACCCACCGATTTGCATTAAAAACATCAGCAAGATTTTACCCGCAAGCGTAAAGTGTTGCCCAGTATCGACAACACCAAGCCCTGTCACACTAATAGCGGACGTTGCAGTAAACAAAGCATCCGTTATCGACAAGCCCGTAACAGAAAAAACTGGCAAGGTTAGCAATACCGCAGAAGGCAGTAAAACACCGAGAAAACTGAGCAATATAATTCGCGGTTCGTTGCCTTTCGCTTTCTCTTGTTTACCATCTGGTGCGTAAAAAACACCTTTTTGATGAAAATACGTCATAGCGATTTTAATTTATTTGCGAGCGCATCTTGAGGGCCGACCACAATAATTAGGTCACCAATTTCTAGTGTGGTATTAAGGTCAGGTGCCTTGGTAATTTCTGGGCCCCGTTTAAACCCTAGCACTTGCACGCCATCGACTTTGCACAGAGCCAAATCACTTAGTGTCTTACCCATCCAACGAGAGCCAATCACAAACTCCGTCATAGCTAAGCCACTGCCTAATGGGTGGAACTCAAGAACCCGTTTATCGAGCATTTTACGCGCGACACGTATCCCCATGTCACGCTCAGGCATGATAATGTGGTCTGCGCCAATTTTTTGCAGAACACGAGCTTGGAAGCGATCGTTGGCTTTAACCCATACTGACTTTACTCCCGCCTCTTTAGCAATCAATGTCGCAAGAATACTGGCATTGACATCCGCTCCGATGGCAATCATCACCATGTCGTAATCATCAAGTTTGAGCTCAGCAACCGTCTCTTCGTGAGTACAGTTAGCCACAACCGCCTGACTAACAAAACTGGCGGCTTCTTTAACTCTGTCTTCGTTGATGTCAACGGCTAAAACTTGAGCGCCTGAATCTTGTAACTCTTTACACACTGCCAAACCAAATCGGCCAAGACCAATAACGGCGAATTGCTTATCACCTGTTTTCATTTGTGCCCCATCTTATGCATTCATTAGCAAGCAAAAAAGTTTGCGCCCATTCCTTACCTTGTGCAAACCTGCGGACAGATAATTGACAAAAGCTTAACGCACCTTGATTCACTTTACGTGTTAAGCGTATGACACTGATTAACTTTTTTCCTCATTACCGAATAGAAACCGTCGCGATGGCTACATTATTGGATGCCTTAAAACGCAAAAAGCCGCAAGAATGCGGCTTTTAGATCATGGGATAAACTGGCTATTTTGATTCGCGCTTATCGTGCGGTTTACGTTTATTCTTAGGCACGTAATTTAAAATTGAAATTGGTACTGGCTTTCTTGGCGCAAAACCTTCAATTTCCACTCGCTCTAGCAAGTGCCCTAAACGACTTTCAATCATGCAGAGGTTCTTAAAGTCGTCTTTTGAAACCAGTGATATCGCCTCACCTTTCGCGCCAGCACGACCTGTACGACCAATACGATGTACATACTCATCCGCTGGGTAAGGTAAATCGTAGTTGATGACAACTGGCAGATTATCAATATCAATACCGCGCGCAGCAACGCCGGTTGCGACTAAGTACTGGATTTCACCCGCTTTAAACTTTTCTATTAATTCCTGGCGAACACGCTGATTACGGCCACTGTGGAATGCTTCTGCCACAATGCCACGTTTCTCAAGTTGGCTTACCAGTTTGGCTGCGCCGTGTTTAGTTTCAATAAATACCAGTACTTGCGACCAGTCATTTTCTTTAAGCAAGTGACTTAGCAGCGACGACTTCATGTCTTTATCGACGGTCGTGATCCACTGTTTAATATTTGATTTTGAGGCACTGTGCTTTGCAATCGTGATCTCTTCAGGATCAATAATCGCATTTTTCGCCAAGTCACGAACAGGGTTAGATAACGTCGCTGAGAACAGCAAACTTTGCACATGTTCTGGCATACAGTCGACGATTTTGTCGATCGCTTCGATGAATCCCATATCCAACATTTTGTCGGCTTCATCAAGCACTAGCATTTCCACTTCATCAAAGTGAATCGCGCGTTGACCGTACAGATCAATCAAGCGCCCAGGCGTGCTTACCACAATATCGACACCCTCGATCAAGGCTTGTTTTTGTGGTGCATAATCCACACCACCAAACATCGCCATTGAGCGTAATGGTAAGTTTTTACCATAAGCTTCAATACTTTGATGAACCTGAAGCGCAAGTTCGCGTGTTGGCGTTAGGATAATCGCACGAGCGCGTTTTTTACGTTGCGTTTCGCCTCGACTAAGCTTTTCTAAGATTGGCAGAACAAAACTGGCCGTTTTACCTGTGCCCGTTTGCGCTGCTGCAATTAAATTGCGGCCACGCAATACGATTGGAATGGCTTTTTGTTGGATAGAAGTGGGTTTTTCATAACCTAGCGCTTTTACTGCATCAGCAATCGATGCGCTTAAACCAAGCTTAGAAAATGGCATAGAAAGGTCTCAACAGAGGAAATGGGCGCGTAGTGTATCAGAATCCCCGTGAAGTAACAGAAGGATTCATGCGCGAAAAACTAGGAACATGACACAATCTTAGCCCAGGAAATTGGGCTGCAAACCTTTTTCTAATTTTTTCCTCACTTTGTAGGAAACATCATTAAGCGTGATTTTCCCCGTTTTGTGGCGGTCGATACCTGCATTCTGTCGATAGGCAATTGAGCCTTGTCTGAACAAAACGAAAGACGGCGGTTTACCAATCGCAGCAGGGTAGAGAATGGCCATGTAAGCATCTTCTAAGCTATTAATTTTATTTCGATAGGGCCAATAGTACGCTTTCACATAGTCAAGTTGTTCAAGCGCGCTCATTCTCGCAAGAGTCTTTGTGTTCACTCCTAATGACTCTGCGGTAGAGGGCATAAATTGAATTAACCCTGTAGCCCCGCTTCCGGAACCATTTTTGATGCTTGGACTGAAAGTTTCAGCAGTTTCAAATGCCATGCACGCCATAAGATGATTAGGATTGATCTTTAGCTCTTTACTAATACGGATGACTTTAGATTTGAACTCTGGAGAAACTTTGCCTCCCCACGCTACCGCGTTCTCGGGATCTGCAATCGAAGAGACCGTTGATGCGTCATGTTCTTCGACAATTTTAGAAAGTAGAGGAAGCGTTTGGCGTAGTCGATGGCTCGAACTCACCAAGCGAATTGATTTGGTAAGAAACTTGTCTTTTTTTTGGTGTAGTTTTTGGAACTTTACTAACTTATACAGTTGCTTATAAACCGTTTTCACAACGAAGCCAGATGTAGGGAACACTCCCAGAATGTAATCCATTTCCTACAAATTTAATATAAATATCAGCAACAGGAATTCTAGATGTGATCAATGTCACCATAAAAATTCTCAAATTCGATACACACCGATGTAAGTGGTCAATGTGTCTCCAACACGCTAGAAGTAAAAGTAAAGAGGCATTAAAAAGGTCTTACCAATTTTTTGGTAAGACCTAGGTTTACTGATTCTCGGATAAGCGAATGTATATTCTTACAGTTCAGCTTCCCGAACCAGTTCTGCAAGCGTCGACAAACGCTGCTCACTTTGTTTTACGTAAGGATTATTCGTATCCCAAGCATATCCAGCCAAAATCGCACTAATCATCTGTTTAATACGTGGGTTCGGGTTTTGATAGAAAATCACATCTTGCAACGTGCCGTTGTACCAGCCTTCCACATAAGTGCGGAATGTGTTCACTCCCACCATTAAGCGTTGCGAGTACTCTTCTTGCCAACCAACCTTTTCACCATTCAGCTGACGAACCACGCAGTCCGCTGCAAACTCTGCCGATTTCATGGCGATAGTGACACCCGATGAAAATACAGGATCAAGAAACTCACCTGCATTACCAAGCAACGCGTAGTGCTCTGTCGCTAAACGTTTGACGTTAGCAGAATAGCCACCCAACTCGCCTGCTGGATTCGGGTAATTCGCATTTCGCAACAAAGAAGCCAAACCCGGCTCTTCATTGGCTAACTGCTGCAACGCTGCAATCTTATCTTCTGGGTATTGTTCGAAAAATTCTGGCTCACCCACCACACCAAACGAACAAGTACCATTAGAGAATGGGATTAGCCAGTACCATACGTCGTGATTTTCAGGATGAACTGAAATTAAAATTTTGTTGCGATCGTATTCCGGCTCTTGGGGAGAGATATGATCTTCGATATGGGTAAAGATCGCTTTTCTAGGCGGAAGACAAGAAGGTTCTTCTAGCTCCAACAAGCGTGGCAAAACACGCCCAAAGCCACTGGCATCCAACACAAAATCTGCTTCGATTTGATAAGCCTTCTTATTTGAGTCGAGCACTTCTAATCGAGACTTTTTCCCTTCAAACACTAGATTGAGCAGTTCATGCTGATAGCGAATCTCTACGCCTTGCTCTTCAGCGCTATCTGCCAATACTTTATCAAAGCTGGCACGTTGAACCTGAAACGTCGTGCCCGGTCCTGGCGTGTATTTGTTTGTAAAGTCGAACTGGGTGTATACGCCATTACGACGAAATGCAGCACCATCTTTATACTGGAAGCCAAACTGCTTTACTGCATTGGTCATTCCTGCTTGTTCAACAACTTCCATACATGCAGGGAGTAGGCTTTCTCCTATGGAAAAACGTGGAAAAGTCGCTTTTTCTAAGACAACAACATCTATGCCACGCGATTTTAATAAGGCAGAAACGGTTGAACCTGATGGCCCCGCTCCTACGACAACAACTTGCTTGAGCTCTGTTTTCATTCTGAATTTAGTTTGCTTGTAGTTTTAATAAGGTATGACCAAGGCCAATATTGTCGGTTCTTTCAACGACAGATAAACCTGCCGCTTCGACAATTTCTAAGAAATCATCACTGCGATAAAAGCGACTATTACCGTTAGCTAAACAGGTAAAATAAAGAGAAGTGGCATTAAGGCTATAGGAAGCTCCCGCGTATTTTTGAGCATCCCAAAACAGCTCCAATACGTAAATAGTATCTCCCTTCGTTAACTGGGCTTTAACTTTTTTAAGGATATTGAGGATCTCAATTGGGGAAAAGCAATCCAAGAACTGGCTCATCCACCATACGTCAGCGTGTCCAGGCAATGTTTGTGCTTTATCCAGCATGTTTGCAGGGTATGGACGTACACGCTCGACGAACTGGTTTTCTGAAACATTCTTCATCGCTACTTCTAATTGCTGTGGTAAATCAACAATCGTCACTTGAACGTCAGGGTCATGTTTACAACACTGAATCGCCCATTTTCCCGTATTTCCGCCAATATCCACAAGATGCTTTGGCTTGCTTGCAAATACTTCTTTAAGCAGAAGTGGGAACGAGCGATCCGAATAGAAATGATCGAACTTAAACCAGCTCTGTTTGGCTTGTTCTGGTAACGTCGATAGACCTTGATAAATGGTCTCCCAATTGCCCAACTCTTTCAAACCTGACGGTTTACCTTCTTGAATTGCTTCCGTCAAATGCATCATCGCGGCGTAACAAACATCTGCCGTAAAATCCATGTTTGCATTCGTCATACCATCATGAAGAAGGTAAAAACCAAGGTTTGCAAGCGAATAGTTAGGTCGTTCCCATAAAACAATATGCGCACTAATCGCCATATCCAACAGTACTTTAACACCATATTCTGATACTCCCGTTTTCTCGGCAATATCTGTGGCACTCATGCCTTGAGCGCCAGCGCTGTCTAAAGCGGCTAAAATACCTAAATCTCGAAGCGTTTTGGCGGTCTGGAACACGATTGGTGCAAAAGATAACTTCTGAGCTTCTGTCTTCGCTTCAAAAGCATTAAAAGGGTCATTATTTTGATTTAACACGGAAAAACCTAACTGCAATTAATAGTTTTATTGTTGAGATTGATTGCCCAACAATGCAATAGCTCGCTGAATATCAACATTCAAGTTGTTTACCCAACGATTGTAATTGCGGTGGATTTTGCCATCACTTGCTTTGAGATTTACTGAGTTGAGATAAATAATTGAGTAATATTTATTATTGTATGGGATTTTTACTTCTGCAGAGTGGTTACGAACGTGGATTTTTGCAATAAGAACACCAGGGCTTACTTCTTCGATCGTCCAGCCTCGGTTAGTTGCTGATTGCACTATGGCCATTTTTACTTGTTTATTTTGAAGATCATAAGCAACTGGAGTATCCTCCACATTCATTACAGGTTGTACTCGTCCACAACCAACAAGAAGCAAAGTTAATAATAACGAGACATACAGCTTAAAACGCGACATGATAATTTCCTTTTTATTGTGAATTTGGGTCAACCCCAATTTGTATCGAGCTGTAAAATAAACAATTTAACCCAATATGCCAAACTCGAAGATCAACATTTCGTTCAATATTGATGCGTGGACAGCGAATTCATTCGGTTTATCCGAATCCAATGAATGGAAACAATGGGCAACAGAGATAAAATGGCCAGAAGATGGCAAAATCAATGTTGCAAATATTCCTGCGATGATGCGCAGAAGAATGAGCCCACTCAGTAAACTGGCGGTACAAACTGCAATCGAAATGCTTAATCAACATCAAGTTGATTACCTTGTATTTTCAAGCCGTCATGGTGAACTGCATCGCAGCGTCGCACTAGTTGAAGATATAATTAATGGAGAAGAGGCGTCTCCGATGGCTTTTTCTCAATCGGTGCACAATACCGCCGCAGGGCTTGCCACTATCGCAACTAAACAACCCATTCCCCTAACTTCTATCGCTGCGGCAGAAAACACATTCCAAAGCGCAATATTAGAAGCATGGCTGTTTTTGTCCGACAATCCTGACAAAAAAGTACTGCTTGTTGATTTTGATGAGCCTATGCCTGACTCTTATTTAGAATATGAAAACCAACAATACCAAGGGTTTGGACTTGGCTTAATACTTTCTCATGGAGACAAGTTCGCGATACAAAGCTCCATAAACGCAGAACGTTCCGGTCATCCTCTTCCTCAAGGTTTAGTATTTTTGCAACAATACTTGTTAGATAAAAGCCAGTGGACTATTTTCGCTCCGCAACAAGCTTGGGAATGGCACAAAAAATGACTCGCTTAAATCAGTATTGGCGTGTGCTAGCAACAGGATTTTGTTTTTCAGTATTTGGGTTAGGTGGTTTAGTACTGAGTTTCATTGTTATTCCGACCATTCGTATTTTTGTTTCAGACCAAACGGAACGCGAATATAAAGTTCAGGGTGCGATTCGATATTCATTCAACACATTTTGTAAATTGATGAAGCTAAGTGGCGCAATCGATTATCAAATTATTGGTGCCGATATTCTTCAACAAGATCGTAATTGTTTAATTGTTGCCAACCACCCTAGTTTAATCGATTACGTTCTCATTGCTTCACAATTAAATCGCTGCGACTGTTTAGTAAAATCGGCAATATGGTCGAATCCTTTTATGAAGCACATCGTAAAAGCAGCCGGATATATTCCCAATGAAGCACCGGATGATTTATTAGCACTTTGTGATGAACGATTTAACAAAGGCAACGTGTTGCTTATATTTCCTGAAGGAACAAGAACAACACCAGGTGTAGAGCCGAAATTACAACGCGGTGCAGCACAAATTGCGGTAAGAACAGAACGAGATTTAAGAGTTGTCCATATTACGGTAACGCCAAGTTTCCTCACAAAAGAGAAAAAATGGTATCAAGTACCGGCAACAAAGCCCTTTTTCAGGGTTGAAGTTAAGGATAAAGTTGAGATTACCCCCTTTATAAAGCAAACTACGTCGCCGACAATAGCGGCGCGACGCTTACAACAGCACCTAGCTGAAAACATTTTTCCAGAAAACTTTTATTAATAAGCAGGTCCCAGTGGAACAGTTACACAACGACATTAAGCAACTTATTATTGATGCTTTAAACCTTGAAGATTTAACCGTAGATGATATTGAAACGGATGCACCACTTTTTGGTGATGGACTTGGCTTAGATTCTATCGACGCGCTTGAGCTTGGACTCGCAATAAAAAAACAATACAACATCGTTATTGATGCCGACGACTCAAATACGCGCGAACACTTTGCGTCTGTAGCAAATCTAGCGAAATACGTTTCTTCTCAAACTAATGAATAAGTTGTAGGTATATTCATGACTGATGTAAATAAAGATCAAGTATTTGAACAAGTTAAAGATGCGCTTGTTGAGCTGTTCGAAATTGACGCAGCCGACATTCAATCAGATGCGCACTTATACCAAGATCTCGATCTTGATAGCATTGACGCCGTTGATTTGGTCGTACACCTACAGAATGTCACTGGCAAAAAAATCAAGCCAGCAGAGTTTAGTGCAGTAAGAACCGTTGACGATGTGGTTAACGCTGTCACTGAGTTATTGAAGGAAAGTTAATGCGCCAATTGCTGACTGGTCTGTCTGCAATTGTACTGTTTGCCTACCCCTTCGCCGTCTATTTCGGTATAGATAAATTTGGCTTGAACTTAGTTGGGGGCTTGTTAATTGCTGCGTTACTTTTGCGTGTTTTCGTCGCAAATAAGACCCCACTAAAAGAGTTTAAGTTCTTGGCGCTCGTTACGGGCGCTGTTGGCATTGTCCTAATTACGCTTGGCATGGTGTTTAAACAACATGGGTGGCTTCAGTTTTACCCTGTCGTTGTCAATGTATGTATGCTGTGCGTATTTGGACTTAGCTTAAAACAGCCGCAATCGATCATAGAGAGGCTTGCTCGCTTGCAAGAACCCGACCTTCCGGCTAGTGGCGTGGCTTACACTCGCAAAGTGACGATGGTTTGGTGCGCCTTTTTTACGCTCAACGCTGCCGTTGCACTCTATACCTGTTTCCTACCAGTAAAAATATGGACGCTTTATAACGGCCTCATCAGCTACTTACTTGCTGGTGGCTTGTTCGCTGGAGAATGGATCGTGCGTCAATTTGTTCGAAAGGAACACTAATCGTATGAATACAACGTATTCGAGCTTTACCTCCCTAGCGACCTTGTTCATCGCAGAGAGGTCTGAGCAATCCCCAGTCTCTTACGATCGCGACACGGTTATCACGTGGGGTGATTTCCAGCAGCACGTCGCAACACTTGCTCAGCAGTTAGAAACCCAACCAACGCAAAACATTGCGTTGTGTTTTGGCAACAGCTACCTGTTTGCCGTTGGCTTTTTTGCTTGTTGTTATGCAGGAAAATCCATTGTATTACCTGGTAATTACCAACCAGAAGCACTCAAAGAGCTCAGTGAGCACTACGATTTGTTGCTGCATGATGCCGATGTCTCGGCTCCAGAACTCGTGAGCTCGCTTTTGATCGAAGCTCAATCATTGCTAGAAACCACCGTGATTAACGAGCCAGAGGCCAAACAACCTTATTTTTGGCGTGAATTAAACCTGGCGGAAATACCGGTAACGCTATTCACTTCGGGTTCAAGCGGCACACCAAAAGCCATTGCAAAAACGCTGAAACAGCTCGATATCGAAGTTTCTATTCTAGATAACCTATGGGGCGACACGGTTGCCAGCACACGCATTGAAAGCACCGTTTCTCATCAACACATTTACGGCTTGCTGTTCCGCGTATTGTGGCCTTTGTGCTCTGCACGTCCATTTTCAGCACACAACCTTGAGTTCCCAGAGCAAATTGTCCATCACGCTGATGCTGACACCACGCTAGTAAGCAGCCCTGCGTTACTAAAACGACTCAGTGAAGAGCACAATCCGGTTGCGATTCGGTGCGTATTTTCTTCTGGTGGTCCCTTGCCAAACCAAGCGGCGCAGCACAGCCAGCAGTTGTTTGGGTCACTTCCTATTGAAGTTTTTGGCAGCACAGAAACCGGCGGCATTGCTTACCGTCAGCAGCACGAAGCCAGTACTCCCTGGACGTTATTCCCTGGTGTTGAAGCCGAGCTTAACCATGAAAATTGTTTAAAGCTCCGCTCGCCACACATTGATGAAAACACTTGGTACCAAACTGCGGATGAATGCTATTTCCATGATAGTATTTCTTTTGAATTGCGTGGACGCACTGACCGAATCGTCAAAGTCGAAGAAAAGCGTATTTCCCTTGTCGAAGTGGAAAAACGTTTAGAGCAATTGCCGTGGATTCAAGAAAGCGTGGTGATCCCAATGGAAGAATCTGGTCGCCTCACGTTAGTCTCGATCATCGTACTTAACGATCAAGGCAGCGATGTGCTTAATGAACTTGGTAAAGGCAAATTTTGGCTTGAGCTTCGCAAGGCACTGCGCAATTGGCTAGAACCGATCGCTATCCCGAGAAAATTCCGAGTGGTCGACGAAATTCCCTTGAACAGCCAAGGCAAACGCCAAGTTGCTGAAATTGAAAAACTATTCCAATAAAGCTAGTAACATGGATAAAAGAAAACCAACTATTCAGAATATTGAAGTGAGTGACCATACCGCGGAGCTGTCGCTGCGAGTGGATGCTGACATCTTAGATTTCCAAGGTCATTTCAATCACTTCCCTCTTTTACCCGGCGTCACTCAAATTGATTGGGCGCTGTTCTACGCCGTTCAACATTTGAATACTCCCAAGGTATTTAAAGGAATGGAAGTCATCAAATTTCAAGAGCCGATTCTGCCAAACGCCGACGTTTGCCTCTCACTCTCTTGGGACAATGAGCGTGAGAAATTGACCTTTAAGTACACATCGAAAAGCGGTGAAACCTTGGTGACTCACTCTTCAGGCAAAATGAAACTGGGTGAGTCACGTGAGTGATTACCGTCCCTGCTTTTTAATTCCTTGCTACAACCACGGCAGCACAATTGCAGACGTAGTTGCGTCGTTATCCTCTTTCGATTTGCCAGTGCTGGTCGTGGACGACGGCAGTAATGAAGACACCAAACAAGCGCTTTCAGCGTTGAGTGAGCAAGGGCTGATAAAACTGATTAGTTTGAGTGAAAACCAAGGCAAAGGTGGAGCGGTGATGGCTGGCCTACATCAAGCTCACCAGCTTGGTTTTACGCACACCATTCAAATCGACGCAGACGGTCAACACGACCTAGAAGCATTGCCGAAATTGCTCAGCGCCAGCGAAACAAAACCAGATAACCTGATTTCTGGCCAACCGATATACGACGAGAACGTACCTAAAGCCCGTCTGTATGGTCGCTACGCTACGCACATTTGGGTGTGGATAGAAACCTTGTCACTGTCTATCAAAGACAGCATGTGCGGTTTCCGCGCCTACCCAGTGGCGAAAACGGTCGCCGTGTTGAACAAGTACAACATCGGCAAACGCATGGATTTTGATATCGAAATTCTGGTGCGAATGTACTGGGAAGGCGTCGATATTGATTTTGTTCCAACGCGCGTTTTCTACCCTGAAGGTGGCATTTCCCACTTCGATGCATTGTGGGATAACGTCAAGATAAGCTGGATGCACACTCGCCTATTTTTTGGCATGTTGCCGCGCATTCCTTCACTACTCGCCAGAAAGCGCCGTCATACAGACGACAGCAATGCCCACTGGTCGAAACGAAAAGAACAAGGCACGATTTTAGGCATCAAAACCTTACTCGCGGTTTACCGCTTGTTCGGCAGAAAAGCGTTTGACCTGATTTTAAAATTAGTCATGCGCTACTACCACTTCACGGGTAAATCTGCCCGTGAAGCGTCTGAGGTTTACCTGCAAAACTTGCAGTACTACGCAACGCAGCAGAGCATCGCACTACCAAAACAGTTGGACAGCTATCATCATCTGCTTTCTTTTGGGCGAACCATGCTCGACAAACTGGCTGCCTGGCAAGGTGACTTTAACGTCGATAACCTAACCATTCACGGCCAGCATCATTTCGAAGAGATGGCGCAGAAAAAACAAGGCGTGCTCATTTTAGGCTCGCACCTTGGCAATATCGAACTCTGCCGCGCGCTTGGTCGTCGACACTCTCATGTCAAAATCAACGCCTTGGTATTTACCCAACACGCTGAACAATTTAATGCGGTAATGAAGGCGGTAAACCCAAACTCGGAACTGAATTTGATTCAAGTCAGCTCAATGGGACCAGACACCGCGATTCTGCTTCAACAAAAAATCGAGCAAGGCGAATGGGTGGTGATCGTTGGCGATCGCACTTCTACCAGCAAAGAAAATCGTGTCGTTTGGGCAGATTTTCTTGGTAAACCAGCGCCATTTCCGCAAGGCCCATTCATGCTGGCCTCGGTATTAAAAGCGCCGGTTTATCTACTCTTCGGCCTACGCGACGATGAAGCAAACACTCCGCATTTTAATGTGTACTTTGAACACTTTAGTGACCAAATCACGCTACCGCGCAAGGAGCGTCAGCAGGCACTAGAACACGTTGTTCAACAGTACGCCCACAGATTAGAACACCACACACTGCAAGCGCCGTTACAGTGGTACAACTTTTTTAACTTCTGGACTTTAAGTAATCAGCCACATGACAAACAACAATAATCACAACATCACTTTTGGTGCCCAATCTTTAACCATCGAAGATGTCGTTGCCATTGCTCAAGGTGCAAAGGCAAACATGAACACCTCGCCAGAATTTACCGCGAAAATTGATCGTGGCGTGGCGTTTCTGGAACGATTACTGAAAGAAGAAGGCGTTATTTACGGCGTGACTACCGGTTACGGCGATTCATGTACTGTGGCGATTCCACCCGCTCTTGTGGATGAACTTCCGTTGCACCTTACACGCTTCCATGGTTGTGGCTTAGGTCAAATCCTTTCTCATGAGCAAGCTCGCGCGGTGCTGGCAACCCGTTTGTGTTCATTGTCGCAAGGCGTATCTGGCGTGTCTCACGATCTGTTGAACCAAATCGTTACGCTTATCAACCACGACATTGCGCCGCGTATTCCACAAGAAGGCTCGGTGGGCGCAAGTGGCGATTTAACGCCTCTGTCTTACCTAGCGGCGACCTTAATTGGCGAGCGTGAAGTGCTTTACAAAGGCGATGTGCGACCAACACAAGAAGTGTTTGCAGAGCTGGGCATTGAGCCAATTCGCCTAAAACCAAAAGAAGGTTTGGCGTTAATGAACGGTACATCCGTGATGACTGCCCTCGCCTGTCTTGCCTACAAACGCGCAGAATACCTAGCTCAGCTTTGCACCAAGATTACCGCGATGGTCTCTGTGGGTATGCAAGGTAATGACTTCCACTTTGATGAAGCGTTGTTTGCGGTAAAGCCTCACCCTGGTCAACAGCAAGTTGCGGCTTGGCTGCGTGATGATCTCAATGCTGAGCGTCCGCCACGCAATAGCGACCGACTGCAAGATCGCTACTCGCTGCGTTGTGCGCCACACGTAATTGGCATGGTGCAAGACTCACTGCCTTGGCTACGTCAATTGATTGAGAATGAACTAAATAGTGCCAACGACAATCCAATTATCGATGGCGACAACGAGCGCGTTCTGCACGGCGGTCACTTCTACGGTGGTCATATCGCAATGGCGATGGATACGTTGAAAGTGAACATTGCCAACTTAGCTGATTTGCTGGACCGTCAGATGGCGCAACTGATGGATTACAAGTTCAATAACGGCCTGCCGTTTAACTTAACCGGTGCAGAAGGCGAGCGTAAACCGATCAACCACGGCTTTAAAGCGGTTCAGATTGGTATCTCAGCTTGGACGGCAGAAGCGTTGAAAAACACCATGCCAGCGAGCGTTTTTTCTCGCTCAACCGAATGTCACAACCAAGACAAAGTGAGCATGGGCACCATTGCGGCTCGTGATTGCTTACGCGTACTTGAGTTAACAGAGCAAGTTGCTGCGGCTTCACTCCTAGCAAGCGTTCAAGCGGTTGAGATTCGTCGCCGTCATAACGAATTGGACGAACACCACATGAGTCAGAGTTTGCGAGTAATTCGTGACGCAGTACTGAACGAGTTTGAATTTGTGATTGAAGATCGCCCATTGGAACAAGATTTGCGCCATTTCATTGAACGCATTCAGCAACGTCATTGGCCACTCTACGCGGAGGTATAATGCAAGAGCAGGTTCTCTACCCATTAAAAGCGGAGGTGACTATGGTCACCTCATTCCAAGATGCTGACCCGATGGGCGTGATTTATCACGGCAACTTCTTTCGATATTTTGAAGAAGCGCGTCGTGTGCTGATGGAAAAGATCCAATACAGCTATCGCGATATGCAAGACTCTGGGTACATGTGGCCGATCATCGACACGCGCGTTAAATACGTGAAGGCGATTCCGTTTAATCACACCATTCGCATTACCGCGCAACTCACTGAGTGGGAAAACCGCTTACGTGTGGATTACGTGATTTACGACGCCGAAACGAATCAACGTATGTGCAAAGCGCATACAACGCAAGTCGCCGTATCCATTGAAAAGCAAGAGATGTGCTTTGTTTCTCCAGCAATCTTTTTAGATAAAGTAGAGCAATGGCACAACCATGGGAGTCTGGACTAATGCAAAAGTGGTTACTCTCTTTTTTGCTGATATTTTCTGTTCCAGCACTGGCCACACCGACAGTAAATGTAACGGATTTGGCATCGCTTCAACAGCAGTTGTCTCAGCATGAAATCGTACGCGGAGATTTTACGCAGCAGCGTCATCTGGAAATGTTTAGTCAACCTTTAACCTCTAAAGGTCAGTTCACACTGAGCAAAACACATGGCTTGTTGTGGCAACAAACAGAACCTTTCGCAGTCAATTTGGTATTGACGGAAAACAAACTTCGTCAGACTTTTGCCGACCAAGCACCGAAAACGATCTCTGCACAAGAAAACCCAATGGCGTTCTACTTTAGTCATGTGTTTTTATCCGTGTTCCACGGGGATACTTCTGCACTGCAAGAACAATTCACACTCGATTTTTCAGTTGAGAACAATCAGTGGCAGCTCGTTTTAGTGCCCAAACAGTCGCCATTAAATGCGGTGTTTAAAGCCATCACTCTTTCCGGTAAAACGCACATTGATCGCCTAACCCTGCAAGAGCTGCGTGGCGATAAGACCGAAATCACGTTTACAAACCAGACCTCTCTACCTCAGGAACTCACGGATGCCGAAGACGCTCAATTCCGTTTCTAAACTCAGTCTCGGCACTCACACCTTTGCTCTGGTTTGGCTCAATCTCGTTGTTTTAGCGGGCGCGTTGCTACTCAAACAATGGGTTTGGAGTGCAGAATCTCCGATTGAGACCAACATTTTAAAACTGTTGCCGAAGAACCAACAAAACCCGGTGGCTGAGCAAGCCTTTGAGTCGGTCTCGGCAAGTATGAGCGACAAAGTCATTTTCGTGATCACAGCGCCGGACAAAAATACCCTTTTTGCAGCGGCCGCTGAATTTGATAAGGGGTTACGCCAAAGTAATCATTTTCGCGATGTGGTGGGAAAAATCTCACCTCAAGAACAGCAAGCTTGGGCGAGTTACTACTTTAAGCACCGCTTCCAATTACTGACGCCTGAACAACGAGAGCGTTTAAGCCAAAATCCAGAACAGCAAGTACAGCATGTGATTCAGTCGCTGTACAACCCGTTCTCTGGAGTGACCGGGCAAGAGTTACAAAATGACCCTTTCTTGCTATTCCGTGATTATTTAAGCCAAGTTACCCAGCAATCGTCCTCTTTCCGATTGGATAACGGCTATCTGTCCGTCGAAAAAGACGGTGCTCAATACTTGCTTATTACTGCCGAGCTAAAAGACTCGCCTTATAGCCTAACTGGGCAACTTGCAGTCCCTGATATTCAAGCGCTAGAACAAGGCGTCGCGCAGAAATATGGCGCTGAAGTCGCACATACTGGCGTTCTATTTTACGCTGACTTTGGTACGCAAAGTGCAAAATCGGAGATCAGCACCATCGGTGTATTCTCTCTACTCGGTATCATTGCATTGTTCTTGCTGGTCTTTCGGAGTGTGATGCCGCTGTCCGTAGCACTGCTTTCCATCACCATTGGTCTGCTCGTTGCGTTGTCCGTTACGACGTGGATTTTTGGAAAAGTCCATCTGTTCAGCTTAGTGTTTGGCGCAAGTTTAATCGGTGTGTCTATCGACTACGCATTCCACTACCTAACGGAACGTCTTGCGGCGGGAAATGAATGGGATAGCGAGCAAGGGTTAAAGCATATTTTCATAGCGATCACACTGGGCTTAATCACCAGTTTGATCGGCTATTTGGGCATGTTAGTGGCACCGTTTCCTGGTTTGCAGCAGCTTGCGCTGTTTTCATCCATTGGTCTGATTGCCGCTTACATCACCGTGGTGGCTTGGTATCCGATACTGGCTCGTAACCCATCGCGCACCATTTCGACTTTACCGGGACAATCACTGTTGGCGAAATGGTTAACGCTTTGGAATCAACCTCGAATTAAAGTCGGATTGCCGATGTTATGTGTGGTTGCGAGTGGCTTTTTCTTGCTGCAATTGAACTACGATGACGACATTCGTCTGCTGCAAACGATGCCGAACGATCTCAAGCAGCAAGAAACCTTGATTACGACGCTCAGTGGCATGCAATCTTCACAGCAAATGTTGGTCGTTACCGCCGACGATGACGAAAACCTAATGAAAAAGCTGGAGTCTTTGACGCCAACATTAGAAGCGTGGAAAGCGGACAGCACCATCGAAAGCTACCAGAGCCTGAGCCGCTACTTGAGCTCAGTGGAACGTCAGCAACAAGACTATCAATTGATTCGCGATCTTTACGCGACACAATCCAGCCCACTTACTTCCGGGCTGGGCTTAAGTAAAAAGCCCAAAATGGACGCCGACTTTATCCCTGTTACGGTTGAACAGTACTTGCAAAACCCGGTATCAGCGCCTGTACGTTTTCTTCATTTGGGTAAAATTAAAGAAAAATCGGCAACGGTAGTGGTGTTAAACCAATTGCAAGACTCCGCTGTTGTTAAGGCATTTGCCAAATCACAGTCTGATGTTGTCTACCTAAACAAAGCTGAAGAAATATCCACCCTATTTGGTGAATACCGAATCAAAATCATGGAGCTATTGGCAGCCGCCAGTGCTGTGATCTTTCTGGTATTAATCAAGCGGTACGGTCTGCAACACAGTTGCCGAGTTTTACTGCCATCATTGATTGCTTGCGCCTGCGGTCTTGCAACTGCTGTCGCGATGGGAACAACATTAAACCTGTTCAACTTGCTTGGCTTGGTGCTCATTCTTGGTATAGGGATCGATTACACTCTGTTCTTTGCCGAGAAAGCCCGCAGTGTGAGCACACTATTGGCGATCACCCTTTCGGCAATGACCACTGTGTTGTCATTTGGATTGCTGTCACTCAGCCAAACTCACGCGATTCACAGTTTTGGCATTACGGTGTTAAGTGGTATTTTTGTCGCTTGGCTGCTCTCTCCGATTGCAATTAAAACAGAGGAAACGACGTCATGATTTTCAATCACGCCTTTCGCTGCGCGACGTTATTCGCACTGAGCCTGTTTTTAAGTGCATGCAGCTTGGTCCCTCACCAATCGACGCCTCAGGTCGACATTGCCGAGCACACCCAAGTTAGCTTGCCCACTCCCGCAAGCTTGGGCTATCAGTTGTCTGCCAGTCAGTTAATTACGGCTTCTTGGGCAATAGATGGTAAAACCAAATCTGAGCAACTTCCGGTACAACTGCAAGTGATCAACAACGAAGTGGTGCTGGCAGGCTTCTCATCCTGGGGGACGAGAGTACTCTCACTGTCTTACGATGGAGAACAAATTCAAACCGAAGTGCTCAACGGTTTACAAGGTTCGCTACCGCAGCCAGAACAGGTATTATTTAACCTGATGATCACGCTCTGGCCGAGTTCCGCTTGGGAAGGGTCGTTAAATGAGGTAAGGTGGCGAATTATTGATAAAAATAATTCTCGCGCCATCTTTGATAGCGACGGTGAAAAGATCATTAAGATTCAATACAGCTCTTCTAACAAGTTAGAGGGTAAGATTGATTTTCATCACCTCAAACATCAGTTTTCAATTTCTATTCAAACACTGCAACATCAGATTAATTAAGAACAATTTAGAATAACAATATGCCTATTCGCTCTTCTCAACCTTTGTATATTCAGGCCTGTGGCTTTCACTCTGCCATGGGACAAGATGATGCGCTCATCCACCAGTGTTTATCAGGAGCGAAGCCATCCAACATGGTGGTTGACCAAGATATTTTAAATTCAGGCCGCCAAACAGTAATCGGTCGAATTGCACAGACGTTACCGCAATTACCGACCGCACTCAGCCAGTTTGATACGAGAAACAACCGCCTCGCACTTTCGGCTTTGCTGCAAATCGAAGGCGACGTGCGTGACGCCATTGCTAAATATGGTCGTGACCGTATCGCAGTCGTGATCGGCACCAGCACATCTGGCATTTCAGATGGCGAAATCGCATTTGGCGAAAAGCTGGCAAACGGTAATTTTCCTGCCGACTACCATTACACCAAACAAGAGCTTGGCAACTGCAGCGATTTTATTGCCGCCTACTTTGATTTGAGCGGCCCACATTACTCAGTTTCAACCGCCTGCTCTTCTAGTGGTCGTGTTTTTTTAACCGCGCAACGCCTGATTCGCTCTGGCATTGTTGATGCGGTCATTGTGGGTGGTGTGGATACCATTTGTCGCCTAACACTAAACGGCTTTAACGGTTTAGAAGCTCTATCCGATACCCTTTGTAAGCCGTTTGACCAACATCGCAACGGCATCAATATCGGTGAAGCAGCAGCATTAATGTTGCTAAGCAAAACACCTGCGCCCGTTGCTCTTCTCGGAGCTGGCGACAGCTCAGACGCACACCATATTTCCGCACCACATCCAGAAGGGTTAGGCGCAGAAGAAGCGATGAAAAAAGCGTTGGCCAATGCAGGACTTACAGCGCAAGACATTGGTTACATCAACGCGCATGGCACAGCAACGCCGTTAAACGATGCGATGGAAAGCAAAGCCATTCATCGCTGCTTTGGTGACTCCGTTCCCGTAAGCTCGACAAAGCCACTTACCGGACACACATTAGGCGCAGCAAGTGCAACGGAAGCCGCGATCGCTTGGCATATTCTCAAGTACAACCTTGATTTGCCAATACAACACTGCGAAACCAAAGCAGACGATATCCATATATCGTTAGTTGAGACGCCAACCAAACTGGGTAACAAAGCGATTCTCAGCAACTCTTTTGCTTTTGGTGGCAATAATATTAGTCTTATTTTTGGTTACGCTCATGACTAAACTTCCTCCCATCGAACAACTTTTGCCACACGGCAAACCAATGATCTTGGTTGATCGTGCTTTGGATGTTCAACAAGATACGATTCACTGCCAGGTTGATATCGCAGAACACAACCCGTTCTTCGACTCAACTTCTCAAACCGTGCCAGCTTACGTTGGCATTGAGTTTATGGCGCAATCTGTCGCGGCGTGGTCTGGTTACCACGCATTAATGAAGGAACAAGCGCCACCGATTGGCTTTTTGCTTGGTAGCCGTCGATACACGTCTGAATGCGATACGTTTTCTCGCGAACAGGTGCTCGATGTGTATGCTGAAAAAGTTATGGAAGATAACGGTATGGCGGTTTTTTCAGCCCGTATTGAGCTACAAGGAACTGTTGTAGCGACTTGCCAATTGAACGTTTACGTTCCATCAGAAGAAAAATTACAAGAAATGAAAATCAGGAGTCAACAATGACCCGACAAGTCCTCGTTACAGGTGCCAGCAAAGGCATCGGTAAAGCCATTGCCGTTCAATTAGCCAAAGATGGTTTCCAAGTCATTGTCCATTACATGGGCGATCAACAAGGCGCGCAAGACACCCTAAACACCATCGAACAGCATGGTGGTAGCGGTCGTCTTATCCAATTCGACATCAGTGACCGTGCAGATTGTCGTGAGAAGCTAGAAGCCGATATCGCCGAACACGGCGCTTACTATGGCGTCGTAAACAACGCTGGCATCACAAAAGATACCGCTTTCCCTGCGATGACCGAAGAAGAATGGGATGGTGTGATTCATACCAACTTAGATAGCTTCTACAACGTTCTTCACCCTTGTGTTATGCCAATGGTGCAAAAGCGCAAAGGCGGCCGAATTGTTACGCTTGCATCAGTCTCTGGCCTAATGGGGAATCGTGGTCAAACTAACTACAGCGCAGCGAAAGCGGGCGTAATTGGTGCAACAAAATCACTCGCGCTTGAACTGGCAAAACGCAAAATCACCGTCAACTGCGTTGCTCCAGGGCTTATCGACACAGGCATGGTAGACGAACACGTGAAAGAACATGCGATGCCGCAAATTCCTTTGCGCCGCATGGGAGAGCCAGAAGAAGTTGCTGGTTTAGTCAGTTACCTTATGTCTGACATCGCAGGCTATGTAACTCGCCAAGTCATTTCGGTAAACGGAGGCCTAGTATGAGCCGTCGAGTTGTTGTAACCGGAATGTCAGGCGTGACTGCGTTTGGTAACGATTGGCAATCTGTCGAACCAAAACTGCGTGACTGCCAGAACGCGACGCAATACATGCCTTCTTACGAACAGTATGATGGTTTGAACACCAAGCTCGCGGCACCAATTTTAGATTTTGAACTGCCAAAGCACTACAAGCGCAAGCAAGTACGCGGCATGGGGCGTGTTTCCAAATTGGCGACCGTCGCAACAGAAAACGCACTAAGCCAAGCAGGTTTGATTGGTAACGACGTACTCACCAATGGTCAAACGGGTATCGCATACGGCTCATCAACAGGCAGTACTGACGCAATCGGCGCATTTGGTGTCATGCTGAATGAGAAAACCACTAAAGCGATCACCGCAACGACTTACGTGCAAATGATGCCGCATACCACGGCAGTGAACGTTGGTCTATTTTTCGGTTTGAAAGGCCGAGTGATCCCAACCAGCAGTGCATGTACCTCTGGCAGTCAAGCAATCGGCTACGCCTACGAAGCGATCAAGCACGGCTACCAAACGGTCATGGTTGCTGGTGGCGCTGAAGAATTGTGCCCAACGGAATCCGCGGTCTTCGATACCCTTTTTGCCACCAGTCTGAAGAATGAAGACCCGAAAAGCACACCAAGACCTTATGACTCCGATCGCGATGGTTTGGTGATTGGTGAAGGTGCGGGAACGCTAGTTTTGGAAGAGTACGAACACGCCGTCGCTCGTGGCGCGAAAATCTATGCAGAAATCATCGGTTTTGCCAGCAACTGTGATGCCGCACACGTCACTCAACCACAGATGGAAACCATGCAAATCTGTATGGAAATGGCTTTGCAAAACGCGGGCATTCCTGCTGAGAAGATCGACTATGTATCTGCTCACGGCACTGCCACCGACCGCGGCGATATTGCGGAAAGCAACGCAACAGCGAATGCTCTGGGCAAAGTGCCAATCAGTTCACTCAAGAGCTACTTTGGCCACACACTAGGCGCCTGTGGCGCGATTGAAGCGTGGCTAGGTTTAGAAATGATGCACACAGGTTGGTTTAACCCAACGCTCAACCTAGAAAACCTCGACGAGCAATGTGGCGATTTAGACTACATCGCCGGACAAGGCCGAGAGCTGGACGTGAAATATTTGATGAGTAACAACTTCGCCTTTGGCGGCATCAACACCTCCATCATCTTTAAAAAGATGTAATGCCCTTAATAAATGCAAAAGCGCTGGTTAACCAGCGCTTTTTTGTTGGTGGCTATCCAGATTGCTAGAAATTGCAATGGCTAGAATGCCATTCAAAAGTTGTAGATAGAGTGGCAATTACAGCCAAAAACCTAAAAACGACAAAGCCCCGACAACTCAAAGAGTTATCGAGGCTTTTGAATAAATGGCACGCCCTATTGGATTCGAACCAATGACCACATCCTTAGAAGGGACGTGCTCTATCCAGCTGAGCTAAGGGCGCGCTACAGGGACAGGATTATACGAGTTCAAACGGGTAAATCAACGGGTTTTCATAACATTCTGATCTGAATGCCTAAAAAAAGTCCATTAAAACGCTTAATGTTCAAAAACACCACAAAGCAAACGTTTGCGTATGGATGTTGATAAGAAATTCTGCGACAATGCGCCGCAGATAATCTGCCTTCTTAATTTATAAGGAAAGTCATGACTGCTCAAAATATAGACGGAACTCTCATTTCCCAAACTGTTCGATCCGAAGTGGCTGCACGTGTTAAAGCACGTGTTGAAGCTGGGCTACGTGCTCCTGGTTTAGCAGTGGTTCTAGTTGGTGAAGATCCTGCTTCTCAGGTTTATGTCGGTAGCAAACGCCGTGCATGTGAAGAAGTTGGGTTTGTTTCTAAGTCTTTTGACCTTCCTGCGTCTAGCTCAGAAGAAGAGTTACTAGCTCTGATTGATGAATTAAACAACGATGATGAAATTGACGGCATTCTAGTGCAATTACCCCTTCCTGCGGGCATAGACACAACACATGTTTTAGAGCGCATTCACCCAGAGAAGGACGTGGATGGCTTCCACCCTTATAACGTTGGCCGTCTTGCGCAACGTATTCCAAAGCTTCGCTCTTGCACGCCAAAGGGCATCATTACCCTACTCGACCGTTACAACATTGAGCTACGTGGTAAACATGCGGTTGTGGTTGGCGCATCAAACATTGTTGGTCGTCCAATGACACTTGAGCTGCTGCTTGC
>NZ_JAWOTF010000025.1:0-45295 GCF_033338735.1 Vibrio sp. Vb1127
ACCATTTGATCATATGACAAGATGTGTATCTACCTTAACTTAATGATTTTGATAAAAATCATTAGGGGATTCATCAGAGCACTGCTTCTCTCTGAGCTGCGGATCATTCTGTATTTAATACTTCCATTTCTTGAAATAGATTTCTGTACTACATTATTCTCTAGCCAAAAGTCATGTGTAATATCTTTCACAGGCAATCGAACTATCCCATCTAGTACTGACCAATCAATGGGGGCTTTATGCATTCGAGACAAATGCTCTTCAAAGATAGATCGAATTACTATCGCAGTCCCTTTCCAAAATATACTTTTCGTGTACATAACATTTGGCCCTGAGTCTGAAAGAAACCTCATAGGTATAAGAGAAAAAAACTTGGTGAGGAATGGAGTTGTTAAGCGAATTATTTCAGCTTCGGTATCGCTTGAACCTTCAAGCAATTTGTTCATTTTTACAGGAGTTGTACCTAATGCGGTACAAATGAAATCGCCTAACTGCTTCAAGTCCATTAACTGGGATTTCTTGGGTTTTCCTGTGGTACTTATAAACCGCTTTAGTGAATGACCATCAACTAATACATTATCGAGTATCTGGTCCCTAATTAATCTGGAAAAGCTTTGCGAGCTGTCAAAGAATAAGTTTTGTGCTGATGTTGGTTTACGAAGGTGTAAGTGGTAGTCAGAAAATACCTGTCTAATCTTTTGAGTGACTGGCTCTAAGGTGTCCGTGTTTGTAACAATGAATTTAACTCCCAGCGTATGGTACTGAGTAGGACTAGCATTCGTAACTCTGTCCTTAAACAAATTCAAACGGTTCTGACCATCACATACAAGACGGTCAGATGAACTTTCTAATGTGGCTGTGACGACTTCTTTGTTACCAATAGATATTTCCTCATGGAGTTTTAATGAAGAAACAAAGACAGTAATGCTAGGGAGTACTGTATCCTCCCTATTGTCGAAATACTTAATCAAACCTTGTGCACGACCTTTCTCAAGGTCTCTCTGTCTTTTTTGATACTCATTTAAACTATCTGAGCTCTCTTCTTCAGTGAAGTTCTCAGCAAATTCTTTGCCTGTTATTACCCCCTCAAATACAGAAATGCCATTCGTGCAAATACCCTCGTTAGCTCTGAAGAGTACTAATTGAAGGTCTTGTTCAGAATAAATTGGTGTGTACATGTCTTGACCCGATGACTAAAAGAATAGAAGTAAAATACCATATAAATACACCTCCTTCAATATATGTGCACAAAAAAGTGCACTAAGTATATTTAAGTCTATAAAGTGTGTTTAAATATGGTATTATATAGTTGTCGGTCTTTAGTAATGGTTCAGCCAATGGTTAATATTTTTGAAACAACAAACCTAATAGAAAACGAATTGGTGGCTTTGCACGAGAGTGTTAGCTTCAAGTTCAATGCGGTTGTAGAAGAGTTTATAACGATTTTGCGATCTAGTGATTCGCTAGTGTTTGTTCCTTGCAGTATGGGTAAAGACTCCAGCACAGTTTTGAATGCTGCTTCTGAAGCTTATCGAGTTTGTATTCAAAATGGTTGGATCGAAAAAACTCGCCCCTTAATTGTTTCAACGGTTGACACTCTTTCGGAATCACTTCCAATGGTTATGTACACCAGGTGGGTTAAATCTAAGTTTATTGACTATGCAAAAGATAACGATATTAACGTTTACTACGATATTGTCACTCCGTCATTTCATGAAGAGTACGCGAACAAATACCTGACTAGTAATAAGCTAATACCAAATGCACAACGTAATAGTGACTGCAGCTCTATTCTCAAAATTGTTCCTAGCGAAAGATATTTAAAAAACCTATTGGACCGCTTTAAATCAGACGAAGAACTACAGCAATACACCCGTTTTGATGTGATTTGCGCTACAGGGCAAAGAAACAACGAGAGTACAAAGCGAAAAGGTAATATGGTTATTCAGGGAACCAGTGATAAGTCTATAAGTGATTTATTGAAAGAGATGAAAGAGTCTGACTTAAATACAGGCTACCCACTGTTTCTATACGCTCCAATACGTGACTGGTCTACCCAAGAGGTTTTCACTTCCTTAGAACTTTCTGGAGCTAAGCCTCTTACTCGTAGTTTAGCTGGGCTCCCTCCCCTTCCCGGCTTCCTTTCTGATTTCGCCCTGCTTTTGGCCATTTATGGGAATGCTTCTTCTGATGTCTGTGAGATTGCAGTAGGACAAAAGAATTCAAATGGTTGCAATGGATCTAGTCGATTTGGATGCACACTATGCACAATGGTTCAACACGATAAAACCCAAAACTCACTAGCTAAACATACTCGATGGAAAGTGTTTTTACAGGAAGAGGTTCTGCGCATTAGAGATTTCATGTTTCAGCTGAGTTGCAATATGGATGCGAGAATGATGCATGCCAAAGCTATCGATTTTGCAGCATATCAACGAGTAGCATTTCAGCCGAACGTTCTAAAAGTAAAGTATTTAGAAAAGTTGGTTAGGTATTTTGCTCAAATTTCAATTGAGTCATCTAAAAAAGCTGAAGAGTTCAAACGACTATATAAAAGTGGGTACGTCGACCAACATGAAGGCGTTATAGACATCAAAAATGATAGAAGCTTGAACGCTAAAGCCAGAAGAGCATTTCTTGATATGTACATTCAAGAGGCCCAGAAACCCTTAATAAACATTTTTTCTGAAAAGCATGCTGCTTATCTTTCGTTTAGATGGAGTCTAGATGGAGTAAATGCCCTTCCCTATAGACCTTTGGTTATCTGGAATGAACTTTTGAGAGGTAATGGCTGGATTCCTTATCCTAAAAGTAATGCAGAGTACGAATCTATTCATGGAAAAATCAGCATTAACTCATCGAAATTACCTGAAGCCGTATTAATGAAAACTCTTAATGTTGACAATGACCCAGTGCGGTTTATTGATAATCATAAGTCCTTTCTTAGCTACTGGGAGCGTCCAATAGATGCGAGCGATTTGAATGAAAGCGATTTTAACTGCACCACGAAGATCCTCCCTAAAACACAGTTACCTGTAAAAGTGAGTATTGCTCATAATTTAAAGCTGGAACCAATCAGCCAGGACACTTCTCGATCTAAACATTGTGATCTCTTAGGAAGGATTTCAGTGATGGTCAATGCTGAGAGAGTTGAACTCTTTGATTTGATTTCAAGTAACTCTGATAAGGTAATCAAGTTGGAGTGTAATGGACGTAAAGCTTCTAGTGCATTTTCAGAGTACTTTAAAACTAGTCTACTTAAGGGTTATGCAAACAAAAAAGCACTAAATTGGTATAACGAAATTGATGAGCAAATTAGTAGCATTGAATTTAGTTCTATCCAAGAAGCTACGAAAGTGATTTATGCATCCTTTAGTTCTATGTTTGGCGGTGGAAAGATAAACACCAAGCTTTCTATACCCTATCTATCGCATGTTACTGATATCCAATACCAGGAAAAGGCTCGAAAAGTTAAACCTTCATTAGATTTCACAAAACGTGTAGCAAAAATTAGATCAGGTAAACTTACTAAGGGAACAACAAGACTCTCTTTCTATAATCTTGAAACAAATCCAAGACTTCACTATGCGCATGCAGATAATCATAGAGTGCTTCACCCTGACATCGATCTCTTGGGCGAAGAAGTTAAAGATGTTTTTACACCAGCACATTATATTGACCCTAATGCCGCTCTAGGCGACAAGTTAAATATTGTAGTTAATGAAAGAACTCTCAGTCAGTGGCACTTAACCCAACCTTACGAAAGAATTAAAGCTGAACATGATCTTGCACTCATTCAGAACATAAGAAGACGTAGATTGTCTCTCTCTAATAGAAAACAATCAGTACGGTCCACGCAATTAGGAGCTGTGGCACGTTCTATGGTAGAGACAGGGGCCGTTAGGATATCGTTAAAGTACTACCCGACATTCCTCGACATAGCCAAGAGAACAGAGTTACTGTCAGAACTTGGTTGTTTCGACTACCAAGACATGAATGCATCAGAACTAAAACAATTGCCTTTTATGGTTTCTATGCAAAAGCATAGGATCGATAAAGCTAAGCTATTACTTCATGTTCGGGAGCGTAGAAACGCAATAAGACACAAAATAAAGCTGCAACTGTCTAGGCCGTTGGAAGGCTGTGAGAGTAGATTAAGGAATCACTGTGATAGATTGAAGAAATACCTGGCTCGATTTGGTGAATCAACTGTCAAGCTAAACAATCCCACACTATTCTTGACCGATAATCAGCCTCAGATTCATCGAACATTAAAGTGCTGGTCTTTATTAAGCTCAGACTCGTTCAAATCGATTGAAGAGTTCTACAAAAGTTCTCTCTCTACTAACCAACTAACAGAACTGAATGCTAAGCCATCTATTAAGAAGGAAATTACACACTTTACAATCGAACAGCTAAACTCAGTTGTTTCAGTACTAGAGCAATCTATTGCGATGAACTGGGCACTTAAAGGAGTGTATTCAAATGCCATTAATAGTATTGATAGTGAAACAGTTTCAAAAATCGCTAAGGTATCTAAAGACCTATCTAACTTGAAATTTGACGATGTTTTTAAGTATAAAAGTTCAGAGGAATATCTTTGTCTAAAAACTGAATTGAGAAATCTGAATGCAGCTCTATACACGCGACTAAGTAATATCGAAACACCAGCCTCAAATGTGATTAACTTAGACAAACAAGATTTTCTAGCTTCATTTAACCCAAGCGTAGAAAACTACTTAACTCGGTTGGGAGAATATGAGTCAAACCTATCTGAGGCTCTTATCACCCTCGAGTGGTTTAAAGCTCAAATTGAAGATATAAAGAGATTTTCTCTTCGTGAAACAATATCAAAGTTTTCACTCGAACAGCGTCTATCTCTATCAACGGATTTATGTACAATGCCAGTAAATACGAATGTTACAATTTCTCCTGATCGAGTCGATAGTAATATGCATACGACAAAAGTAACTAAACGTTCTACAAGAAATGTAACGCCAAAACCCTTACTCGAATCACTATTAAATCTATAAAACAATTATGTTTACTTATGACTATAAAAACGATTTATCTCTCTTAGCTGAAGCGTTTAAACAGAGTGAAAGCACAATAAAACTGTGGCAGAAATCAAAGCCGAAACAGGCTTTCATGTTGGATAATGCATTCAACTACTGTAATGATTACGATGAACTAAAGCTATTTGTCAACAGGCTGGTGGAATTGGAAACCATAAAAGAGGTTAACGCCGAACTAGGATTGCCTAGTGCTCCAGATCGACTTGTAGATGAAGGCTTCTCTAAGTCTGCCTATTGGAAGTGGTTTAAGGAAAACAGGCACTTGTATGTTGCGATGGTTATGGGGTATTCAGAGTTTAAGGTTCAGAACCTAGTAACCAATACTAACCAGGATTTGATAGCCAAGATACTAACTAACCTAAGTAAAAAGGAGCTGGTATCGCTCTACACCTCTGACCCAGATAGTTTAATTAAGTTAATCAATACGCTTAAGTGATGTGAATTTTTGGGGTGATATACAGTGTATATTCTAATGGGACCAGTATTGATGTCACATTGTAAATATACACTGTATATTTTAAAGGGAGCTATTTGTTAAAATAGTATACAGTGTATATTACTCAGATATCCATCTGGCATAGTGTTCCAGAACTCTTGATTAACTATTAATCAACATGGTTGTTCAAAAAAAAAGTATTAGAATATACAATGTATATTCTTAATCTAAAGTGTTTTAAATACTACAATTTTTCAGAATCAAGCGCGTAAGTACCCATCATAGTTGCATCAGCCGAACTGTTTTTCATACTTATGAAAACCACGGACTTACTTTTATCGAATTGGTCATTCGTGCACCCAATTAGACAACGACCCACTTTATGTGGTTTTGTTAATTTGTATATTCCAATGCCGATAGCATTGATTGCTCTAGCGAAACTCTTAGATAGTCCTGCCATAATCAACTTGTTGGCCATTTCGGACAGCTCCTGAGCATATGAATCTGTCATGTTTTCTGCCTTTATCTTTATCATTGAGCTCGAACCAAGCCACCAGTTGTTGTAAGCACCAGACTTACCTTGTGCGAGGACAATGTCTTCGATTGTGTACTCAATACCGAAGATGGTGAGTATGATACAACCACGAATGGCAAAATTGAGTTTACGTGGAATGTCATCCATATAGGTATCTGCTATTGCACCTCCTAGGCCGTTTTCTTTGGGCCAATTTACATTTGACACTAGCCAGTTAGAAACTTCATGTGACCCCTTCCTGCCAGCAAGTACAACCAATTTTGCTGGCTCCTTGTGACAAGCGTTGTAGCAACGGACTCCATCATAAGGTTGACCATGGGTGATACAGTGGGATTGTTCTATGAAATTGATATTAGTTAAGCCATCGAGATTAAATTCAAATGCGTTTGAATGAATGGTAGCCACAAAATACTCCTTAGAAAAAGCTCACTTGCCGATACGAATTAATGAATACAGATAAATACTTTCGGAATAACTAATAGTTCATAAGTAAACAGAATGTAAGGTGAGCCTAAGAAAAAAGAATCTAAGTTTGAGCTCTGTTGATACAAGAATGATCTAAGCTTGTTTAGATGAATTAACAAAATAATAGTAAAATTAAGATAAGGGAGATCCATGGAAGGATTGGGTATTATTGTCTTTAACGGTATAGGGATGCTTCTGTGTTTCTCTATTGGTTCTTTCGTTGCGTACTTTGGTTATAAAATTTTCAAAAGAGGCGCCTCGTTAAAGGAAGAGGAGCAACTAATCGAATGGAACAATCTCAAGGTTTCATCAAAAGGTGGAGGAGCAATAGTTACATCATGTTCAGCAATTTGGGCAATTGTGGGCTTATATGTTAGCCCTGGCATTTCAAATACTCCAAATGGGCCGGATTATACATCAATTCATAATAAACAGAATATAGAACTTAAGGTTGCAAGTGCGTACGTTGATGACCCTGAATCTATATTGGATAACCCTGAAGAGTTAAAAAAGTATTTTTCCGAGAGTTTGTCATCAAGAGACTATGACGTTGGAATTATTCACGTGAATGGCCGAATTGGAAGGTTGGATTCAGACTCAACAAACTACTTGGTTGATAGTTCAGGAAATACGACCTTAACAGCTGAGGCAGAAGGGGAGTTTGGTAAAGTACTAGTTTTATTCAGACCAAAAGTTAATGAAAAAAATCAATTGATATTTGATGCAGATGCTTTGGTTAAGAATGTGGATATAAATCGTCTAGATAAAGTAACGAGTTCAGACTAATAAATCTTTACTATTCAAGCTACGTTGGTCTTTGGTCATTACCCATAAATCACTGAATAACCCACAGAAACAGAAATACCCAGAATCAATATGCACTTTACGACATTACCTCTAATGGTACAATGCGACATAATTTTCAATAAAAATACTACAAAATGTTCCTAAGAATAGAAAAAATTACAGTTAAGAATCTGTTTGGTTTTTTAAACTATGACATTGAACTTCCAGAGTCCGATCATGTGGTTATTACAGGCCCCAATGGCTATGGTAAGACTATGCTTCTCAAATTGATTCATAATGCTATCTCAAATAACTACAAAGAATTATCTAAAATAAGTTTTGATACATTCGAACTGAAAACCAATCTTGGTCTTGTCCGTTACTTCAACTCAGAATCTGGTATGCAGATCGAGTCATTTCTTAATGACACAAAAAAGATCATCATTCCTTCAACCCAAAACTTGTCTGAAGAAAAGGTATTTGATTACAGAAAAGCTTTTTCTATTCTTATCCATTCTGTACATCTGAATGACGAAACTGAAGCATATAGCATCATTACAAAGCAAAGAGCGTTTCTAGAAGATAAAATGAAGTTTGCGCTAAGTAAATTGCACAAGCTTGACCAGTTGGTTTATGACTTATTTTCATGCATTTCAATAGAATCACACGAAGTTCAAAATAACGCATTACCGTACATGCAGAAAGAGAGGATAGTTGGCCTACAAGACCTGTTAGCACCTTACACTCGTTTCGGATTGCTACCAAAGTCGAGTAAGTATCTCGAATTGAATGACTTAAACCTTGTATCAGACTACACCATTAACTTGAGTGATAAATTGGATGAAATATTCTATGAAGAATCTTTGCATGAAGACTTTGTAGGACGTTTGAGCGAGTTCTCGAAGCTAATTGAGAAGAAAAAGTTTTCATTTAAAACTATAGCAGTTAACCCGGAATACGGCTTCGCATTCTTCAATCATGTTGGTGCTAATATACCTTTAGAAAAGTTGTCTTCAGGCGAGAAGAACCAAGTATCTATTTTCTTTGATCTAATTTTCAAAGCAGAAAATGGTGCAATCATTTTGATAGACGAACCTGAGGTATCTCTACACATTTCATGGCAGAAAGACCTCCTTAATGAGTTCTCTCAAATATCAAAGTTTAATCACTACTCACAGCTTATAGTAACAACGCATTCACCGGATGTGATTGGTGATGAGTGGGAAAGTTCAATTGACCTCTTTGACAAGCATGTGATTGCAAAGAGTAACTAGTTATGTCGAGTTTAAGAGATGCTACCAGAGAACGTAGCGATGAAACTAAATTTAGCGCTCTGCTTTTACAGGTCCAAACTGACCACGTAGGCAATAGGATTATATTTGTTGTTGAAGGCGACTCCGATATTACTCTGTTTAACATGGTGTTGAGAAATACAGAGTTCTTTTACTGCACTCCAGCAAGTGGAAAGGCGGATGTCATAGAAGCTGTTGATAGGCTGAGGACTCGTATTTCTAATCAAGTTTACGGTATAGTCGATGCAGACTTCGACCACGTACTAGAAAAGACTTACAACGATACATTTATGACGGACGTGCATGATACAGAAATTATGATGCTTCATGATGAATTTATCACAGATTTTATAACTGAACATACACAAAATCATATTCTGGGTCCGATGCAGATCGATGAAGTTGGTCAGAGATTAATGAGTAATCTGATGAGCGTCTGTAATGAAATCGGTCTTGTAAAACTCGCTTGTAGGTTGCTGAATTTGAATGTGAGATTCAAAGGTATGAACTACTTTACTAGCGAAGCTGTGACGGTTAACGATTTTAATGTGTCAATAAACATTCAAATCTTAATCGAAGCTGCAATCAGAAGAAGTCCGAGAGTAGAACAAACTCATTGTATCGACATATACAATAAATACGTAGAGTTAAATCAAGCTGGTTATTGTATATATCAGACCGCGAATGGGCATGACTTTTGCCAGTTGCTGGCTCAAGTGTTTAAGCAACCATTATCATCAGATAGAAATGTAACTGTCAAAGGGGTAGAGAAGTATCTTCGAAGCAAATATACAAAGGAGAACTTTGAGCGGACTAATTTATATGAGCAAATGATTAGACTTATTGAGACCGATGCAGAGGTAGAAGAAGTAGCGTAGTTTTTAGGATATCATATTGCCTCATTTCAACAGAAGTGAGGCGTCAATAACTATAACTTTCGTTACTCACTTACTTGAACAACTTTGTTGCCGAAGTATCTTAGTACTTTAGTTGTCCTACCGTTGATGACTGGCAAATCTTCTTTGTTAATCCATCCAATTAGCTCCTGAACATTAGATTTTCCGAATTGGTTCAACTTATACTCACTATCGTATATGCAGTTTGCCATACGTGTTACAGGGTCTCCAGTGCCGTATAGTAGGTATATCAGAGTCTTTTTTACCCTCTGTTCTTCATTACTTCCCATAAAGCTCTCCTTTAATGTATTGAGGCCACCTTTGTAGAAGCGAAACCGGTCATGGAAAGAGTGCAGAATGCAAAGTGCCTCAACTATATCAATCATTGAAGCTGATATGATTGCTTCCTTTGAACCGAGGACTTTTTTTATAAGGGGATAATTATGCGGAACAATGCGATCCTCAAAATGTTCCCATTTTGTATTCATCCATTCATTAATAAGTTTTGCCGTTTTAGACCGTTGTTGTTCATCCCATCCAAGAGGTTGGTGCTTCCAAGTGTCTTGAGTGGCATAGAAGTCGCGAACAAAGCTGAAGAATGAGTCAATTTCTAATCTTAATGGTATTAAGTCACCGTTAACTTTTCTATCGAAGGTTTTGTAGATTTCTACTATTCGATTAAAAGCACTAACTGATTCTTGATATGAACGCTGGTATGTATCTTGGAAAATAGACTTCTGTGATGCTTTCTTTTTACCGCGATTGATGTTCGAGAAGTTCACATCCCCCATGGTGTCGATGACATCGTGTTCCATGTCATTTAATAGTTTATTTGCATGATAGTACTTGTTATAGATACTCCGATAGCATTTGACTGCATCTCTATTGAGCACTTTTGCGTCACGCCAGTATTCACTGAATAACTCTTGCAGTTCTATAAATCTATGATCTTCCGGGTGGATGCCAATCATAACTTCTTGATTAGAATATATGGCGGATCGAGTTAGATTCGCTGAACCCAACAAGATGGACTTATCACCAAAAATGTAAAGCTTAGGATGGAATGAGTTGGTCGTGAAGAACCTAGCTTCAACCTTATTATTGTTTAGTAATCTATCTAGTGCAGATGGTGAGGTTGGAAAACCAAGTCGCACAATGATTTTTAAATTACATCCTTTTCCAAGGACCTCATCTATAACATCAAACTCTGTGAAAAAAGCTGAAGCAATGAATAAGTCCATTCCATCTTCTATATGATCTGTGATGCCATGTTTAATGAAATCATTTTTTGAAGTTCGATTAGTATACAAGTCCATTGGTTTGCTCTCATCACTCTCTTAAAATAGTACAAGCCATTGAGGTTGATAAAAGAGTAACTTATATCAGTAAAAGGATACACTGGCCTAAAGAATTCTGTGGCTACAAGCTTATTTTCGCAAGTTTGGAGTTGATCAAGTAAAGATATAAGGGGAGGGGGAGTTGTATATTTTCTGGTTTGAAAAAAAGAACCCCCTCCTACGCAAAAGCGTAAGAGGGGGACAGAGATAAACGCTTGGGGGCAATTTAACTCCGAAGCGAATTATATACAGGTTTACAGCTTAGTTCAAAGAAAATGACACTATAAACAGTTAAATGCCCAATTTTTCAGCATGATAGATAAACGCCACACTATATGGATAATCCCCAATCTCCTAAAAGCTGATCAAGCTGCTGCTTTTGCTCATCGCTTATATTTTTAACTGTGAAACTGAACTCACCTTTCAAGGAGTCATGTTTTACGTGAACTTCAGAGCCGTTATCAAGTTTCTTCTTAAGTTTCTTTGGCTTTGTCAATGCATCTTGCCCTTGATCCTCATCATGCTCGGCATAGCTGTATGACAGAATCTTTTTTACGATTTGAGCGTTGGCGTGTTTAGCGCTTAATGCTGTAAGCCTTAGGTTTTCTGTCTCTTCTAATAAAGATGAGCAAAAATTTTCAAAGCCTGATTTTTCTTTATCAGAAAGGCTAGTTATTTTCTTGTCTAATTCAATTATTGAAGGTCTTCCTAGATCAGGAACACTAGGAATGACATCTATTAGCCATTTTGGTAGCTCTGCCGCTTTTATACCAGCTGAGACTAAGTTTTTGTCATAGCCTTTCTCGGTGGCAATCTGAATATTGTTCAAACCTTGTTCTTTCTTGAGGTTCAGCCATTGCTTACCTAACTCATAGAGAGACATGGGTCTATGTGTATTACTTACTTCAGATAAAGACTGCTTACTTTCGCGTGTAATATTTTGACTTGTAGCATAGATCTTAAAACCGCGCTTACTGTAGAAACAACCGCTTCTGCGTTGAGAGCCATCAATAACTTCATAAGTGACACCCCCTTGTGAATCAGTGTGTTTTATAGCAAGACCGGGATAGAGTTGACCCTTATCAGAGATCTTGTTGGTAATATCTATAACTGACAGCCGAGACATAATTGATTGATCTCGAACATTATCCTCTGATACGAATGTTTCGGCTTCAATTTTATCAAAAGGAATTTCGACCAGTTGAAACAAGACTTCTTGGCCATCAACCGCAATTTCTAGTTCGGATACTCCTGCTTGAGCTGCCTCGTTAAGGAGTTGCTCCTCTTTCGTTGTGATTGCAACACTATCTGATGATAACTTCGAGGTACGATTACCACCTGGTGTATAAGCTTGGACATTTCTTCTATGACTTGACATGGTGCCCTCTTTATAAATCGATATCTTTTAAGTGATCTTTAAGCTCATTTGCTAAATCAATTACTGAGTCCTTAGAGTCACGTAGCTGTCGAGGGATACAAATACCTTCGCTAGAAGCGACATCTAGTACTGTTCGATAATTTTTGGCTGCGGTATCAAAAGCATTTGAGCGAATGATGTAGTTATTGAATACCATGGAACGGTACTCATCTTTGATACGATTTGATAGCTCAGTATCTCGGTCTTTCTCTTCTTCGACGTTGGTACGGGCAATTTTAATCCAACGAATACCTTCTGAACCTTCTGGCAAAGCTCGAACCTGGTTAGGTAAATTATCCAAGAATTGAGTTGTGGAGCTCCAGTCGAGAGCCTTTGGAGATACTGGTACCAACAAACCATTACAAGCGTACAGTGCACTCCAAGTAAGCGGGTTGATTTGAGGTCCTGTATCAATAAAGATTAAGTCGTATTGGTTACGAATAGGGTCGATAACTCGTTCTTTTAATCTTGGAATTAGGTTTTCTTCTCCGAGCCAATGTAAAGACGAAAATCGCTCATCCTCAGGAAACGCTGGCATGATTCGAACATTAGGTAAGAAGGTATTAAGGATTGCTTCATCAATAATATCCTCATGACTTAAACCATAATTCACGAAATTTTGATATAGAGAATCTTTACCCTCAAGATCCGCTGTCATAATGTCAACGGCAGTGAGTTGGTCCAGATCATTTTGTTTGTATTCCTTAGATTGAGCGAACAATTTAAGTGAACCCTGTGGATCTAAATCAATGATTAGAATGCGGATACGTTCAAGGTGCTGTAAACCTAATGCCTGAGCCAGGTTAATAGTCGTCATGGACTTACCTGTACCACCTTTCTGGTTCTGTACATTGATAATATGAGTACCACGATTAAAATCAGACCATTTTGGCTTACCAGCTAAATCGAGAATTTCATGAATATAGTCTGGCGAATACGCATACTTACCACGGATCATTTCAGGTGGTTGATAGCCTTGCTCCACCCAATCTTCTTCCTTTTTCTTAAACGTGTTGACAGAGTCCCAGCCACACATTTTGCTCATTTTGGTTTGTGGAACTGAGTGATTAAGAATGACCTTGCTGACTTCAAACTGTTCATCGAGTACAACCTTCGATTGCTGAAGGATGTTTGCTCGACGTTCTGACTCGGTACGACTTACGCTCTCGTTTGCTTTTTCCAAATTCTGCAAAACGGATTCAGTGACTGATGACATTGTGACTCTCCATAAAATTGACAGTCACATTGTCAATTAACAGGTGATGACTGTCAATGATAATTAATGGGTATCAATGATATGTTGAGGCTATCATTTTTATTTGAGGCTTTCATCACAGAATCCTAATGAAAAAAGTCAAATACAGTGCGAACAGAATCTATAGGTTGATTTTGTCGCTGTATATGGTCAGATATCTGAGTGTACAGAAACACAATGTATACCCTAAGTTATTAATAAATAGAGAAAAAATAATGAGCGACATTAAAGAGCAATTGCTAGTATTTTTGAGAGAACGGACCGCGGTAGAGGCTGTTGTGTCTCCGAGTGTTTATGTAAAAAGTACTGCAATCCCACGCGAAGATAAGTTAGAAATTGTATTACATCGGCAGTCTACTCCATATAACAGTAAACATTTCATTGATGTGATGATAGAAGTACCTTTAGAAATCAACAGAAAAAATTACGAAATTATTAAGAGCTGGCCTATGTGCAAACTAAACGAATACTCAGATTCTAGTATGTTATTAGTGAAACGCGAAGACTAAAAATCTTGAGTTGTTGAGTAAAGTATGCTTAACGTATATAGTTAAGCATACTTTACAAAGATAGGTTTCTTGTTACCGTGACTAAAGACGAATACATTGAGTGCTATAAACGAAAAGGTTGGACTACAGCACACCTAGCCAATCGGTGGGGGTTTAGCAAGGTAAGAGTCTACCAAATTGCAGAGGAAGTTGAGCTAGGGCATAGTAAGAAACAAGCTCATATAGATATGCTTAACGGGCTACCCAAAGCGCCAAAATCTATTCGAAAACCCTATAAAGAAAACTAGGAGAAGCTTGTGAAAAGGCTTGAGAATGTAATGGAGAATAACAACCTAGCTTTGAGCTTTGGTCCTGCAATAGACTTCTTTGTTGACTGGGGCTTCAAGATAGCGCTTTTAATTTTTGTAGTGGTGTTTATTTCATCTCTAATCACTACTTACTTCAATGGTGCACTACATACTAATGCTCTGTCTGTATTTGGATTGACAGGTTATTTAATCGCTAGTGCTATATATCAAGGCCTGAACGATCATCATCGGGGATACTAATATAAATTTTTCATTTGGCGCTATACAAGAATTGAATCGCGTTCCGTCGCCGGAACGCTGTGAGTCAAAACAAGGTCAAACGTGATATGACATTCAAAGCCGTGCTCCGTTCGGAGACCATTTACTAAGTTGGTGCTCCTCTTTGTTTGGTTCATTTGATAGTGTTTTTGCCTGAGGTTTTTGACCAAGCAAAGCACTTGTTGATCGCTGCTTCTACGATAGATATTTCTACAAAACTACCACTTGTTTAATCCTCTTCGGTATCAAGTGGCATTAGCCATTTATTGAAAGCACCCTAAATCTAACAGTTGCCTTTTTATTTCAGCGAACTGGTCAATGTCAATTATGCTTAGTTGCAGCATTCTATTTGTAATGAATTTTGGTGTTACGTTCATCTGTAAAGCTATCTGCCTCAAACCAATATCTTGACTCAAGTAATTCATCAATTGCTCGTCACTCGAACTGTTCCAGCTATTGGTGGAACGAGGAACACTTTGAGTGATAGTAGTGTTGGTCGAGGTTGCATTTTTCGGCAATTGTTTAGGTTTAATTGATATTTGGTTCTCTGTGTTGTGGCATAAAGAACTTATGCTTTCTACTAGCCCAATTAGACCGTACTCAAAATGAATGTATGGAGTGAAAGTGATAGAAACTATAGATGCATTAGATAGTATCGACTTCGCTAAATCCATTTCGTTGCATTTGTTTTTAGGGATCAACAAATTTATCTTGCCTTCACATTTAGTCTCGATACCAATTACAAGTCCGCCTCTTTTTTCGTGCATTGCATCACTAATAACACCAGCAAAAGTACATTTGGGGCTAAACTTTGATACTCGTTTTCGCCAAGCGTCTCGGTCACGACTTTGCAGTGAAGTAATATATTGCTGACTTGTAGAGGCTGATTTTGGTCCAACAGAGATAATCCATTTAATGAGTGATGGCCAATTTGAGATTTTCATGAGCTGTACCTGAAGGATAATTACACAGTATAAATACCACATTAACACACGCGCGAGTTGAAATAAATCGAATTTATAAAGATTATGGAATATAGTAAATATGTCATTTGCGGATAAATAACAAGGTCTAAAATTATGGTTTATAGCTATATCATTACCCGAGATAGAGAGCGTATTGTAGACAACCTAATGGAACACGGTGAGTTTTCTAATGGTTCAATTAAAGGGAAAGAGTTAAGCCTTGATCATCCATTAGCAAATGAGATGGTAGATACCTTAAAACTAGTGCCTCAAGGCATGGCCAATACCTATTACACCCTTCACCATTTGAAACAGCAAGATTGGGATGTGACTCATGAAAATGGTTATGAGAACTCTCTCATTGCGAGCTTTAGTTTAAATGGAAACCTAAGTTCACTTTTAGATAAAGTCAAAAGTGGAGAGGGGTTTAAGGTAGAAACGAATACCTTCCAGGAGTTCATTGAATCGAATCAAGGTATCGATTTAATCGTAGATTTTCAAAATACGATCACTCAGTCTGATTGTTGGACACCCCAAGGAAAATTAAACAACCCATTAATATCGAACTTCACTGTGGATATGGAGCGTCTTTCAGAGTGGCCCGGCATGCTCGAAGCACTAAATAATCTAGGTATTGATTCAACAAATTTAGAAAACGCTATTAGTGAAAATGGTTTAGAGTCTGCTCTGGAGCTTTGTAAAAGACCAGAAGTACTTTTAGCTTATCAATATAGCCAGGGAAGATTTGCAGACTTGCCAAAGAAGAATCTACCCGGTGCAAGATTTATTCAGAATTTAGATTTAGTAGAAATTGCTGAAGAGTACTTGAAGTTCACTACTGCTCAAAAGCTTGAGGGCGTTGAACCAGACTTTAAACAGTTTTTGTTAGAGCAAGGGGAATCATTAAATGACAAAATTGATAGCGCCGTTAAATCACAAGTTTTATCGTTTATGAATGAGATGCAGCTCGATGACTCCAAAGAAAGTATTGAGTTACTAGACGAAACTGCAACAACACTATACAAACAATTAGATCCGCGAAACGAATTAATGGGCTTAAGGTACCACCTTGAACAACTACTAGACGTATATACAAAAGAATCAGAAGTAGACCATGAAGCTCTATCATTACAATTAAATTTGCAGTTGGATGAGTACAGTGAGAGGGATGCTTTCAATACTTGGTTATTAAACAACATCTTAGAATGCAAGTTAGAGCCGAGTGTAGAACTAAAAAGTAAACATGAAGCTATGGCCTTCCTTGAAAACTCCAATAATGTCACTATTCCGCAGATGATGGCAGCATTAGTACATTTATCTAACCAAGACCTTAGTAAAATACAAGCGACCCTGGATGGTGAGCTTGTTGGGTCAACTAACCATACATCTGAGTATTATGCGGACCTTATTAAAAAATTTGAAGGGATAGTATCCCAGTTATCGGTGGACCAAGGTATTGATGTATCAAAAGCAAAGGAAGATGTATTCAGTAGAATAGTGGAATCTTTATCGCTAAACAAACCTGTTTCGCAAGAAGCTTTGAGCGATAGTTTATCGAATGAATTATACCAGCTAGCTGAGGCTACAAGGTTTTCGCCAATAGGTTCTGAGAAAGCTGACCCCATTCAAAAACTGACCATAAAAGATGTTCGAGCAATCATTTTACCTGAAGCAGTAACTGAGCCTGAAATTATCGATCAAATGTTGGCAATAGAGAAGCTGAGGGAGGAAGGCTTTAAAGGTAAAACTATTCTTTACAGTGAGCTCGAGCGTGATGGTAAAGCTCAAGCTGTACATTCTTTTATAAAACATAATCCTGACACGTTAAGAACAATAGGTGCTGCTCCCACTTCCCAAGTAGATCCTGAGCTGGATATCCCCAAATCAATAAAGATTCTTGAAGAGATTCAGGCTAATCACCCTTACTTAAAGATTCGTGTACATGAAACGATAGATTCAATGAACTTTCTTAGTAATGATCTGAAAAGTTACAGCTCTACACTCGCTGGGGTTGCCCACAATGGTGAAATGCATGTGAATCTACAAAGTGAACATAACGCATATGAGTCAGGACTTCGAAAGACTATTGCACATGAAGCGGTACACTTGGGATTTAAGAAGATGTTCACAAACTCCGAGTATGTGGACCTTATGGAGACTGTTTGGCAAAACATTTCCACTGAAGACAAGGCTACAATAAAACAAAACTATGGGCACCTTGATGAAAACAAGCCTCTAGATAGACGTAGCCTTGCGGAAGAATGGTTAGCAATGAAGGCTGAAAGTATTGATCTAAGAGATATTGATCGTATACAGCCAGTTATTAAGGTTTCATTGGTTAACAAGCTCCAAGGGTTTAGGGACTCTGTTCTCAAGAAATTAGGCAAGGTTACCGAGACCTCTTTAAATGTGGATGAGCTCCTGGTAAACGCGATTAAAAAGGCTGGAGAGTTCAACCAGTTCATTGATGGTAAAGTAATTGATCAAGGTTTGGTCGTTAGAAAAACAGGTTATGTTGAACATGAGCATCAGTCGTTTGACCTGTATCGTGGTTATAAAGCGAATTTAGACGCTGGTAGAAATTTATCTACAGAGGTGCAGATTGCAGCTAAACAAGACTTTATCCATAAGTACTCGAACAATGGGCACATTAAACTCTTAAATATCACTTTCGATAATAATAATGAACCCAAACTTGAAGGTAGTCAGTTAAGCCTACCGTACTCTGCAAACCCCAAGGACCTTCTTGAGATATTAAGGCAGGTTGAGGTAAGTTCGTGGACAGGTAAACCATCTTTGCATTCTAACATAAGTACTGAAATAGAAGCTGTTGACAGGGCTGAACCAACTCCACCAGCAGTTGTTAAAGCCAAGCTTGGTAATATAGTTAATGAGTTCACTATAGATACATCTGTGAATAATGAAATTCTCAATAAGCTTTCTGGACCAGTAAAAGACAAGTGCAAACAAGTAGACGAAAAAGTTAAACAAGAGGTTGACACTGATATGAATTTAGGAATTGGATTTTAAGTTGTATATGCTGTAACCTATTATAAAACAACAGGAGGCTTCCTATGGTTGCTGCAATTGCTCTTCTTCCATTACTTGGTGTTATAGCGGCTATTTTTTGGGGGTTGAATATGTACTACACACTCGTTCCTAACTGGTTAATTCCAGTAGTGTGCGTCGTGGTAGTCGCCTCAATATTCCAAATTAAGGTGACATACAAAGAACTAAATGAATCGGAAATAGATAGTTTTATTGGGCGGTTCTTGTTCTCAATACATCGAACAGTTCGACAGTATATGAGAGCGGCATTTATGCCAGTTGTACCTGATTTTAGTTTTGTAAAACAAACCCTCAATATCATGACGAAACGAAAAGATGATGAATAAGAAATTAATGTTAGCTGTAATGTTGAGCGCCTCCCTTTTCGGTTGTGCTCAAAATGATAGTCTTGATCCAGTATTTGGTTTTACTGGTGAATATGGTGCTGGTGGTACAAGAATCCCTAATAATCCAGCATACTTAGTTGATCCTGGGTTAACTACTGAAACTGAACTATTTAAGATATTCGGTGAGCCCCAACTAACCCAAAGTTTCCCATGGGGTAGAGTAGTTACTTATAGATATTGGGAAAATAAAATTGGGTTGCCGATGTATGAAGAGTATGTTGACTTTGTTTTTAACGATAGAGGTTTCCTTGATAAGGTGGCAACCTATTCTCAAAGGGGCTCTAAGCGGGTTGAAACAAATCAATCCAAAATGATAGAGAGAGAAGAAGAGTGTCCAAGTCACTACACAGTGTGCCAGTCATACGAAAACTTCAGTCATTAGAATCCTCACTTCATGCGTTTGCTCACTCCTTAGAGCAAACGTACTTTAACGTTCAGTTAAACAATCCCTCTGACATCAAACCAATTAAAGCGGTCATTAGAGCTATAACGGCGATCACTTACGATGAATACCAATCAGGACGAGAGTTAAACCAGTTACCTGGAGTGGTCTTCATTCCTGAAGATGTAGTTCCCAAATTACTAGAAGTAAATCATGCCAAAAAGGCATTTTCAGACGCTGTAAAAGAAGCTAAGGCCTCGAGTAAATGCAAAAGCAATACTGCCGCATTGAATTATGTAAGAAAATTATTAACAGAGATAGGCATGCAAAGGGTTCACTTTAAACAATGTGAACGCTTGCTGGTGGTAGAAGAGGCGCTACCTAAAAAAATAGTTTTTTATAACGAATCAAAAGGGTGGGGTAACCAAAAGAAATACTCAAAAGAAGAAGCGCTTGAGTTAGCTAAAGAAATCATTGATAACGGTTCTGATAGCTTTGACATCGTTTCTAAGAAAATTGCAGAGATTTCTGATTCGGAGTTTCTTGTGCACCGGACGCCAAGTCCAACAAGTATTAAAGCGAACATCACTAAATATGTACCAGGAGTGGGAGAGAAAAGTCATTCAAGAGTTGCTTCGTTACCAATATTTGTTGTAACTACCGATATGGATTCAGCGAGAACGGTACTCATTGGTTCTATGGTTTCGATTGAGTCTACCCCAAAGTCTAAAAGACTGGGGTCTAGTAAAGCTCGTAGTAAGTTTGAAGAGCAACCCTATATCTCAACTTTGCGTCTATATCGATATAAGCCCGAATATAGATAGAAAAATTTACAAACCAATCTATAATATATGATATTAAATTGGAGGGTTAGAGATGCACAAGCGTAGAGATAATTTGCAAAAGACGATACTCATTGTTTGGTTTCTGTGTTCTAGCATTGTACTTGGGATTCAGCTATTACCTAGCCCAATTGATAATGCAAGTGCAAGTCAGATAGAGTCAAAAGCCGGAAATCTGGAGCCAGATGACAGCCTGATCAATCTGGATACAATTCTTACCTATATGCCTACCGAAGTACCTCATTCCAGAAATAAACAGTAGCTATAAAATGATTTAATATGGTATTAAATACCATTGACAAACACTTTGCTCAACTATAATATATAACAAAACAGAGCGAGGTAGTTATGGTTACAATAGCTAGCAATAACAGCAATCCTTCACCTAAAAGCGTGGCTCTTGCTGCTGCTTTAGGGCAAATTGAAAAACAATTTGGCAAGGGTGCTGTGCAAAGCCTTGGGGGCGAAGCAACAACTAACAATCTTGACATCGTATCTACAGGCTCACCTAAGCTTGATAAAGCTTTAGGAGTGGGCGGGTTAGCGCGAGGTCGTATTCATGAAGTTTTTGGCCCGGAGAGCTCCGGAAAGTCGACATTGGCATTGGAAGTCATTGCTGAAGCACAAAAGAAAGAAAGTATTTGTGCCTTCATTGATGTTGAGCATGCGCTTGATCCTGGATATGCCAAATTAATTGGCGTTAATAGCGAAGAATTGTATGTTTCGCAGCCAAATAGTGCGGAGGAAGCTCTGTCTATTGCAGAAACTCTTGCTCTATCGGGAGCAGTAGACATTATTGTTATCGATAGTGTCGCAGCAATGTGTCCTAAAATGGAGTTAGAAGGAGAGATGGGGGCAGCTAGTATGGGCCTTCATTCGAGGTTAATGTCGCAAGCATGCCGGAAGCTAACAGGTATTCTAAAGAAAACGAATACCATGGCTATTTTCATAAACCAAATTCGTTTTAAAATTGGTGGTTTTGGAAACCCTGAGACAACAACAGGTGGAAATGCTTTAAAGTTCTACGCTACAACGCGAATTGATATTCGCAGAACGGGGAGCTATAAAGTCACCGATTGTACAATGGGTAATGAAACCAGGATTAAGGTTGTCAAAAACAAACTTGCCCCTCCATTTAAACAAGCTGAAACCAAAATATTGTTTGGTAAGGGTTTCGATTACTACGGTGAAGTTCTTGATTTAGGCTTAGATGCTCGAATTATAGACAAACGTGGTACTTGGTACCTTTACAAAAACCTTAAGCTTGGGCAGGGCAGATTGTCAGCGACAGAGGCCTTAGAAAACGACAAAGTCCTTCTTGAAGAGATATTATCTCGGATTAATTAGATTAAGGTATGTTGCGGGAAAACCGCAACATAAAGGCATAATGTTATTTAGTGACTTTCAGAAAAATCTAGACAAATTACCTTTTGATGAATTGCAATCACGGAGAAAGGGGCAGTCTGTACGCTCATTAGCTTATTTTCTTGGCTCAAATGAAGTCGCGATTCAAAAGTACAAAAATAATCCCGACGAACCTGTAAAGGAATCGCATATTCGATGCGTTGATTTTCTTTTGAAAATGCCAAAAGAGCAACAGATCCACATTCTATCTCAGAGTGTAAACAATCCTATCTTAAGCGTTACAGAGTCACAGCGCTGTAAAGTGAAGCATTATGATGCTCTGGAGAGTCGTCTCCTGAAGCTGGGTATGTCGAAGTTAGGGGTGTATTCATTATTGGGTACTCGTAATAGCGTTGTGGATAACGCACGAAAAAAAGGCGCCATGTCAAAAGGCTTGGCAGCGATCGTTGGGTTAACGAGTCGATTTAGTAATGATGAGCTCTTGGAACTAGCTGTCGAATACGAGACATCTGAGCGAAAATTGCCCGCTTTGAAAGAAAAGCTTATGAAAAAGCATTCTAAGTCCTCAACTTAACGACAAAAGTTGAACTGCAAGCTCAAAACGTGAATCTGGATAAGGATAATCTGAGAGCAATCAATAAACTAGCGAAATCGCTGGTTTATTTAGAAAACTAATCTATGTCATTTACGTATAAAAAAAAGGATTTGAAGTGAAAAACTACTTAGCACTCTCGATTTTAGTAGTCCTATCTGGCTGTGGTGGTGGCGGAGAAGGTGGTGGCACCAATAGCAGTAGTGGCGATAAGTCACTTGTACTTACTGTAACAGATCCAACTCAATCACTAGTGGAGAATGGGGCGTCAATAACCGTCCAATTAGAAACAAACTCAAAATCAGATAACTACACTCTTACTGTAAGAGATCCACAGTCGGTTCTCAATCAAATTCCTCTAAGTGAATATGAAAAAAATATTCATTGGTCTGTAAATAAATCGAATTTAATTCTTTCAGCAGATGAATTACTTAAGTCTTCAGGTGATTTGAGCCTCACACTGACACTTGAAGATGGCAGCGAGCAAATATCTACGAACTTTAGCCTTGATATTGTTAACACAAGTCTTAATGAGCGTCTTGAAGTCGCTTCAACGTACATCGATAACAGTGAAGAGATTAAGCAGTTTTCGGAGCTAAAATCACTCCAACATGCTTATGAAAAGGTTTTTTTATTGATGGGTCATGGTCAGCTCCCATTTACACCCGAATTTGATGAGCAGGTATACCTGGACAAACTAAACGACATCAAGTTGGCAGTAAGCAAGGTGCATAATGGTGGTATAGAGACTCTACTTGTTAATCCATTATCAAGTTTTGAATCTGAACTAAACGCAAGCGCTAAACAATACATAGATCATCTGAACAAGATTGCCGCAAAAGAGAATAGCCTGAGTGTACTCCCAGCAGTGGATTTCAATGCCTCTTCGACAGGCTATTCATTCTTTAAAGGTAATGTGAACTACGGTCAGTTTACTGAACTGTCAGTTTTCAAGTTCAACCCTGAATTTCAGTTTGTTGAAAATTTAACTGACCCTACTTACGGCAATTGCAGCATTTAAGGACAAATAGAATGAACAAAATCACCCTATCTCTACTAATTAGCGCTGCAGTTTTTAAAGGTTATGCTCATGCGAACATTGCAGAACCTATCTTATTTAAAGGAGTCGATCCTTTAGCGATGTCAGACTCAACTGGTTACCACCAGTCACAGTTAAATACCTATTGGGCAGACCAAGACTTACTTAAAGGGGCGAATAGTATTTCTAAGGCCAGAGATACTGCAAAAACCAATAACGTGACACGTGTGGGTGTTATAGATGGAGGCTTTTTAAATACTCCAGAGCTTCCTTTTGTTGATGGATATAGTTTTATCGGAACTGAAGGTTACACAGCAAATTTTGACACACCGATATCTGACCGTGGTGAACACTGCGATATAGGTCATGGCAATATGGTTGCATCACTAATTGGTGCCAACCCTCAAGGGGATGGCGTAAAAGGTGTAGCTGATGTTGAATTGGTTGCAGCTCGAGCACTGAAATGTAGTGAAGCAAAAGTTGAAGACTTAACTGCTGCAATCAAGTGGCTGAGTGGACAAGAGGTTCCTGGTGTACCGCTAATTTCAGAGCCAGTTGATGTTATAAATATGTCGTTAACGTTGCGGAACACAATGTGTGGTGGTGACGTTCAAGACGCGATTCGAGTAGCGCAAGATAAGGGGATTACTTTTGTGGCAGCGCAAGGGAATCGAGGCGTTAATTATGAAACAGGGTTACCAAAAGATTGTCCCGGTGTGATCGGAGTAGGCTCAAACCAATTAGATGGATATAAGTCTGGGTTTTCTAACTTTGATGTTAACGTAGACATTGTTGCTTATGGTGACCGCCTCTCATTGCCGACAATCGTTGATTCGAATAATGATGGAGCTTTGGACTACACCGAAACGGCTGGAACGAGTCTTTCGACACCTCTAGTAACGGGCACAATTGCACTAATGCTCAACGAAAATCCCGATTTAACTCCTACAGAAATCATTACCATTCTTAAACAATCGACAGGCAAACCAGTGGTCGGTGAAGCGGGAAGTGGTTTTCTTAATTATTCTTGTGACAATGGATATTGCGGCTATGGTGTTTTGAATGCATATGAGGCAATGCTTCAAATGAGAAAGTTGTCAGAGGAAGGGGTAGCGTTAAAAAGTCCACTAGCTGGTGAGTGTGATGTAGAGTTTTACTTAGATACTCTCGGTGGTTCTATTGATGTTTGTTCAATGGGGGAGTTTAAGTTAAATGATCATGTCACTAGCGATAACACCAAAATAGAAGTTTATAAAGTTTCAAGCCTTGATTCATTAGATGTGGCAGGTGCTGAATTAGTTACAGACACTACAAATGGAAAACTTATGCTTCCAAATGTGGGTAATGAGCTCTTTGCCTACCGTATGTGTGAAAAGAACTTCGTTGATGAGTACCATTGCTTTAGCGATGAATTAACGCCACTAACGGTTTCTAATCTCGAAAAACCTCACCAATGTAATCTATAGAAACTGAAATCTAACTAATTGATAAACCCTGGATATTTTCCGGGGTTTATTATATATGATAGTTGACTGCTTTTTGTTTTGCTGTCACAATATACCATATTAAAACAGCTTTGGGGGCAAAATGAAACCAACGTTAGAACAACAAAACGTCATATACAAACCTGTTAGGCTTGCTGTGATCAAAGCGCTTGCAGGAACTGGTAAAACTACATTATTTAGATTGTTCGCGAATGCATATCCAGAGCTAAGAATGCTCTATATTACTTATAATCGTCCGATCGCAGATGCCGCTAATTTACCTCCCAATTGTCTATCACTCACTGGCCATCAGTTAGCATATCAATTCGTAGGAAAATACTACCGCCACAAGTTTGCAGAAAACCTCAGCATGGGGCTGATTAGAAAGCACCTCAGGTGCGACTGGTCCATCGCAAACGGGACTATGGTTACTTTAGAAAACTATTTTTGTAGTGAAGATCAAGAAATAGAAAAAAAACACGCTCCATACAACCCCAAAAATAAAAAATCATTGGATATTCAAGAACAGCTAGTTTCTAGTGCCAAGCAAATCTGGAATGAAATGCAGTTATTGGAAAGTCCGGTTCCCATGACGCACGATGGTTACCTAAAAGGTTTCTCTATTGCCCAAGTAGATTTGAGCGAGCATTTTGATGTGCTACTTGTAGATGAGGGGCAAGACCTTAACCCTGCAGTGAGAGCTTTTATGAAAGCTCAAACTAATATGAGAGTCTATGTATGTGGTGATGAGTCGCAACAAATTTATCGTTATCGCGGTGCCGAAGATGCACTGAAAGTTCAAGAAAATAGTGGAGCCGAAGTTTTCTCATTAACCCAGTCATTTCGCTTCAATGAACAGGTTGCTACATATGCCAATGCCTTTCTGAACCAACTTGGTGTTCATGAACGGCTTAAGGGGACCGATAATGGCATTATCGAGTCTGTTTTAACTTCAGAAAACGATTTAGATGAAAATCTCCAGATAGCCTATATCAACCGTACGATCGTATTAACGATTGAAGTCGCGATAGAAGCTGACGAACGTGGCAAGAGCATTTACTGGACTGGAGGTTTTAATAACTATCCATTTAACGAGCTCTTTGATTTACTCTACTTGAAGCTAGAGCAGTACGATAAAATACGCTCACGCGACTTTAAGCGTGATTTTACTACATTCGAAGATTTCGTAGAAGTTGCGAAAAAAACGAAAAACATCGATATGGCTAGAATCCTCAGACTTGTCTCTAAATATGATACTGGTTTGTTTGATATTTATGAGAACTTGAAGCTTTCTAAAGTGGATAAAATTGAGGCTGCTGAAGTTGTCGTAGGAACTTGCCACAGAACGAAAGGCTTAGAGTTTGACCAGGTGGTGCTAGGGGATGATTTTTGTGACCAATTGAAATTAATCGAGCGTACAGAAGACGAAATTCGAGATGAGTTGAATCTAATGTATGTCGCCATCACAAGAGCCAAGTTACGATTCGTAGAATCCCATCCATTTCATTCTGTACGACGTTGCTCACAAAACATTTTTGAACTGGCAAGAGAGTTTCAAAAGAACAAAAGAAGTAGCTCAGGCCGTTTTAAAAAGAGACGCTAATCATAATTCTATCGAGATGAGTAAATTAGGAGAAGTAAGTAAATGGCACTTTTTGACAGAGAAACGAGAGAGTTGATAGAAAAGTTGATCAATCAAGTTGATGTTGATCTTCGAACCGATTTTAGTATAGGTATCATTTCTAGTGAAAATGAATATACATCTGTCCTAACTGCAGAAATTCGTAATAGGATTAATGCTAGGCTACCGTTAAAATCAGCTGCATTTTCACAGAAGTTGAAATCAAATGAAGAGCAAGCATGGGGCGTTGATGCTTGTGTTTTATTGATTGATTATGACAAGGGAGTCGGGAAACTATGTTTGTTTGAAGCAAAAAGTGATCGGCCAAATTGGGACTATCTGAAACCTAATTATCAACCACCTACCTCTCACTTTTCATCTCAAATAGCCCGTCAGGTAGTACCTAACAAACAGGGATTTGTTGTATGGGAGCAGTTTTATTCAAGCAAACCAAATGGTACACCTATAGGTGACCGAAATCCTAATGGTTCTACCTGTATTCTCCATTATCTTGCATACTACCATAATGATATTCCTCCTAATCCGAACGTTTGGAGTGATAATGATATTGATACCCTTGCTCTAGAGAAGCAAAGGGTTTCCAAAATGGGGAGCTTAGTACGTACGGTTTGCAAATGTAAATTAGGGAAACGTTTCGATTTTAGTGAACTAGAAGAATTACTCAGAGAACGTATACCAGTGAGGCACATTTTGTTTTTAGAAGGGGGCAGGGCTGTCTCAGAAAACAATAGCAATCATTCTATTGCTAAACGATATCAGGAAAGGTTCCCTGACTATAAAGAGAGTACTGGTAGGCAGTAAGTGTTGAATTCTTAGTTGGTTTTTTCTTATGTAATAGTGTGAGTAGAATAAAGCTTCATACTGAGCATTAAAGTTTCATACTAAATTGGCAGCGTTACCTAGTTTCACTGCCACTTTTTACTATTTGAGTAGCGAGCCAAGAACGGTCACAATGCAACCAGCGTAAATCCATAGACAATTGTTTCCTGAACAATGAAACAAACCTGAATCATCGAAGCCATGCCACCCAAGCTTCTAGGCAGTTTTGTAGCCTCGCATCCCTTGCTTTGCGTTCTCGACATCAACCATCATCTGCTTTACTTTTTAGATTCATAGCCATGAATTTTCCTCTCTAACTGATTACTGGCAGAACGGTAGTATTCTTGAATGTTTCCAGCTCTGACGCGAGCACGTGAAAACTAACTTCAGGCGGGTTATTTTTCGCTCCATTCATTTTGAACATTACAACGTGATAATCGGAATCATCATCAGCAGGGAAAATATGAAATTCTCCTGTCGATGGTAATTCAATGCTAAGGGACGCTGTTCCATCAATCTTCAAGATCATTGGAGACTCTGAGCAGTTAGGAACAAGTTCAAGCTTGAAACCTGTAAAATCATGTATATCCACGTTTTTTCCCTTTATCAGTTAATTTCGTTCAAATGGTCTAAATCTGTATTACCTGACCGAATAGACAAAACAATCAAGTATCGATCATCATTTGGGCATTTTGAGTAACCGTGACCAACTGGAACTACATGCGCGTAAACACCAGTAGCAACATCAAAATGATCCCCGTACTGAATCTTTTTGGGGAGTGATTCTTTCAACCATTCCAAAAATGTTTGTTTAGCCCAAGGTTGCGGCATTGTTGCAGTCACAGTATGAGGTAATGACATTAGATGTTGTAATGCTGCGTAAATATCAGAATCACTAGTTGCTTGTTTTCAAAGCCATCTTTTCCCCGCTTATTTGGTTTCTAATTCATTTGCTAACTCGTGACGTTCTTGAAGCAAATCTTCAAAGTAGAAACTTTCGGCCTCGGATAATCCATCTTTATCTGCTTTCACTAACAATTCCAGAATCTTGGCCTCAAGCATTTCTAAAGCGGACTGAGCCGCTTAATCAAAGTCCTGCATCTTTTCACCTTTAAGACTTTTAAGCTAAATCAATACTTCCATTGGTTTCATTCTCTTTGAAAGGAGCAGCCAATAGTTATTCATTAGTTTCATTATCATGCCGCCCGACATAAACATGAGCATTAAACGTTGAAATTAGTATACCAGACAAATGAATAGCTTCGGTCATATCAACTACAATCAGTTCCTCCCAATAACTCCTCCCTGTCAGTGAGCACACATGAGCTTCATTCGGTAGTCACGCGCTATATAGCCATTTACACCAATGTAAAGGTTTATTTTTGAATTGGGTCGCTTATTTTTTTTAAATGAGGTCGTTAATTTGTAAGTGAAAAAAAATCAAGTAAAAACATACTCATAGGTTGTTATTAAAAATATGCACGTCGTATTTTTTCTTAAATGAATGCCGTATGTGTTTCAAATAACGATGGGCTTCGAGTATACTAGGGTCAAGCACTATGTAGGAGGGTGAGTCATGACAGCAACTGATCTTATTTATCAAAAGATAAAGCGCTCTCGACGCTATGTGTTCGAACGTAAAGACTTCGACAACTATGCTAGCTATGACCAGGTTGGTCGTGTATTGAAGAAACTTGTGGATAAAGGTGTGCTGATGAAAATCGGGTATGGCTTATACACCAAGTCAACAATCAACAGCTTAACTAATAAACCTATGCCTACGAATCCCGGTGGTACTGACGCAATCATGCGTGAGATCCTAAAAATGCGCGGTGTAGACTTTGAGCTGGATGCTATGTCATTGAAGAGTATCAATGGACAGTCCACTCAAATACCAGCGTCCATCAGGTACAAGTGGGACTCTAAGCATTTCAATCGCAGCCTTAAGGTTGGTAACAGAGTATTGAACAAGCGACAATGAGTATATCAAAACTAAAAAATCAATTTCTTGAAGTATCTGATGCCCTTGAGTTAGGCAACCCGTCGATCGCGGAAAAGGACTATTGGGTGGTGTCTCTGCTTGCCATGTTGGAAGGTGTGGAAAGTGAGCACCACCAGCTTGTTTTTTCAGGTGGAACTGCTTTGGCCAAGTCCAATATTAAGATTCTGCGAATGTCTGAAGACGTCGACATAAAATTAATTCCAACTAAGGAGTTTCTCGATAAGGGCCCTGGTGCGAAGAGAAGAGCTCGCAAAGCGTTAGTCGAGCACCTCATAGCGAGGTTAGCTGACCACACTTATCTGAATTATAGCGATAAAACGGTACGTGATAGCTATCGCTATGTTGAAATCGAAATAGAGTACCCACAACAATACCATCAAGCACCGTGTCTAAGACCTTATATCAAACTGGAATTTATCGAGACAATCGAACTTCAGGGCGTTGAGCCTCGCTCTATTTCATCGCTGGTCGCGCAGAGCTACAATCAACCTGCCGAAGTAAGCACAATGTCGTGTATATCTATTGACTCGACGTTGGTTGAAAAAGTGCTTTCCATGTTGCGTCGCACCATGTCAGTCAAGCGAGATCCACAGCGTAAGGATGACGAAACATTGGTTCGTCATATCTACGATGTTCACTGTATTAGCGCCGAGCATACGATTGATATGGGCGTATTAAAGCCGATGTTTGATACCGTTTTGGAAGAAGACAGGGCGCGATATGGCAATCAACATCATGAGTTTGTCGATGATCCGCGCAATGAGTTAAAACTAGGATTAGAAGAGCTAGAATCCAACGAGGAGTTTCGTAAACGTTTTGACGCGTTTGTTGCTCCAATGGTGTACAACACAGAGCCGCATGACTTTGATACCTGTTTTGCCTCATTCAAAGGTATTTCAGAGCAGCTTATTAGCTAACCCTTCCAATGCCTACCCCTGTTTTGGGCTACACTCCCAGTTGTAGGGCACAATGCTGAAAAAGCCTAAGTTGGTTACCTCCTCTATCGCATCAGCCACATAGGTTTAGATATGTGGGTGATGAGCTTACTAAGCTAGTTGATAGTTACCCCAAATTTAAGTTATCCGAAGAAGATGCTTGCGAGCTAATACTCCCGCTCATTTCTGTCCAGAGATGTGATATCGCTGAATCACGGCAAACACACCTTTGCCCCATTATAAGACAGAGTAAATACTCATTCATATCCTGTTAATTGGGTTTTGCCTTACTAAAAGTAATCCATTCTTCTAATGCTATTCGTTGTTAATCCTCATGTTGTATTACGGGGGCTCTTAAGTTGTCAACATCGTACACAGAACCACAATGTTGTATTTATTCAACATGGTGCATTTAGAAAGAACGTCTTCCCCCAGCGGTATCCTTAAACCTTGTTCGAGGAGCTTTGCCACCCATCGTCCGTTTAAGGTTAGCAGGTATAAATTGACTTGAATCGGGAGTTTGCCAACTTGCTTCACCGTTTTTTCTGGCGTCCAATTGATGGTTGGTACGTTATCTTCAATCGCAATGGACAAAATATTGAGTTCACCGAGAGCTGCCATAAGGTTCTGACACAAGAGGATTTTGAGCGGTTTTTAGAGCAGGTTGAGGAATGGGAATGAGAAAAGGCGTCATCGTGACGCCTTTTAGCTTTTACTCTTTGAAGCAAGGAAGTCCCTGACTAGCACGCCAATCTTTCACTATTTTGACTATCCCTTCAGGCGTATCCTCACCCGGGTTCTCTGGGTAGTAAATTAAGTCTGAACCCGCCGGATGCTCCGTAATTAATATGAAGTGTTCAAGCAACTTATCTTGATAATCATCGCTGCCCTTTGATTCAATTATCTCATCTATTAAGTTTATGAAATCAGCTTCAGTATAAGCACTCAGTGTGTCTTTTAATTCCATCGTTAACTCTTGTGTATATCAATATGGTTACGGGGGGTGTTTACTCTTAAGTTGTCAACATCGTATACAGAACCGCCATGTTGTATTTCTTCAACATGGTGTAGTTCGAAAGAACGTCTTCCTCCAACGGTATCCTTAAACCTTGCTCGAGGAGCTTTGCCATCCATCATCCGTTTAAGGTTCGCAGGTATAAATTGACTTGATAGAGTAGGATCATTGGCAATCTCGCCCCAGAAGACTCTTCTAAAATCGTCAAAGCTACTGAACTCACTTCCTCTTAGCTTATCAGCAATTTGAGACGGTATTGGAGCTCCTAAATCTTTACCCGCATCAGCTAACCAGATACCCAAGATATCTTCGCCCTTACCAGTAACGACTCCGGGCTTATCCCTCAGTCTTTCTTTGTAAACTACATAGAGCGGAGCAATGCCTGAGCTTTCAGGGAATACCAAGATCGCATCACGCCAGTCTTTCTCTTCAGGCGCAGGCGTAACGGTGACGTTCGCATCGCTATCCGAGTGGATTGGCGTGACCAGTATATCGTCTTTTTCAAACCCATCACTATGATCGGGGGTAGTTTGCCAACTTGCTTCACCGTTTTCTTCTGGAGTCCAATATATGGTTGGTCCGTTCTCTTCAATCGCAACGGACAACTGACCATTGTTCCCTTGTTTCACATATTTGATGGGGATTCGTGTGTCATCTACATGATAGCCCTGTACGTGCGGATAAAACTCGCCATCTTGGGGCTCGGTAATGTGGACACGAACGCGGCTTTGCGCCGTGGTTACTTGGCGTAAATCTTGGTCTGTGTATTGGGTGTTATCGCCAAATAAGCTTTGCTGCATGGCAAACAAAGCGCCAATACCTTCGACCTGCCAGCGGTAGCCCTCGACGATTTTGTCTTTCAATGTGCCGGCCAGTTTATCTAACTGCATCGCTGCGGTTTGGGTTTGCTGCATTTGCTCTGGGGAACCGGCGACAGCTGCGGAACTGCCCATAGCCATTTGTGCTTGTGTCGCTTGAATGGCGGGTATGACAGCAGCTGGGTTTGCATTGGCTTGTGCAAAGAAGAATGACCAAGGACCAAAGTTACTTATTGACTCTTGTTGGTCGCCAATTTCAATACATCCCTCTGGTCTGGTGCAGGATTTAGCGAACACGAGCGAGCTTGTGGCGTCTTTTAAATTGAGGATTACCACATCGCCTTCTATGCAATCGGCAGTGTTAATGGCTCTATATTTGGTCAACCCGAGCAATGGATCACTGTGCTGATAATGACTGTTGCGGATGTTGTTGTAAGTTTGTGGGCGCAGCGGCGGAAAGGTATTCTTTTTGTCCGGTGCTTGTTGTTGCTGTTTCTCAGCAACAATAATTTCATCACCTACCGCAAGTGACAGAGGGTCGGCCTCAAACACTGGGTTAAGCAAGAGCAAGGCTTTAGCTCCCATACCATATAGTTCAGCGATGCTTTGCCAGTCTTCCCCTACCGTTACGGTGTGCGTCGCTGCGGTTTGTTCCGCTTGCGTCTCATCGTTGTTACCTTCTGAGCGCGCTTCTTCCGGCTGTTTGACCGCATTAAACAATGCGGGGATATCCAACTTTATCCCGTTTTCACACAGCCAATCTTCACTGAGATTATCGAGCTCTTCACGCGTGATTTGTCGCTCAAGATAAATGATGTATTGATTTTCGATGATTTGATCGGCTAATTTCCAATACACCAAAATAGCGCTTTGGTCTTTAGTAAAACCACCCTCGTCATTGAGCTTGTCTTGTGTCGATTGCGTAGCGTAAAACGCCCATTTTTCTTCCCCAAGAATTTTGTATTCTTGGACAAGTTCACCATCATTAAAGTGGTAGTAATAGCCTTCAGTAGGCAAACCTAAACGTTCGCCCAATCGCACTGCAGGGACAACAGGTATAAAACCTTCCTCAGCTTTATGGCTGCCGACTTTTTTTAGTGTGACGGCTTCCTGTGGCGTCAGCCCGAGATTGTCATCAGCGATGTGGATATTTAAACGCTTTGGCTCATCAAATACACATAACGCTGTGTAGCGGGTGCCTTGCTCGGTATTGGTTTGTTCCCAGCGAGTTAACGCGTTCTCTTTTTCAGTTTTCGCTAAAGCAAAGTCACTGTGCACCATTTTCTTTATGGTGGCATCCGAGCAGCCAACTTCGAAGCTGTACTCAAATTCCTTGGTGATTTCCTCTTCACTTTCGGTTGCGATTGGCTGCGGCGTGTAAACTCGTTCGAGCGTCGAGGTTTCCCCTAGACAAGAGCTGTATCCTCCCGTTGTTCTGGTGATTTTCGTTTTTGCTAATAAATTATTAGCGGCATCATCAGAGAATGCTGGGATAACCTCAGAGTTCAGCCTCCAAGTTTTAGGACCTATTGGGTCGTTGTAACTAAGTAGAGCGGGAGTTTGAGGCGTATCACTCACGAGTACGAGATTGCCTTCGTAGAGATGCTGCTTTAGCTGTTCAAAAGTAAGATGTGAAGGAATAGCAGAGGCGATATCCGCTTCCGAAATATTATGGAAGTTGCCCTCTATCAATCCAAATTCATGAGACATTACTTCCGACAGTGGAAGAACTTTATAGGACACACAAATACCTAAAGTGAATACTAGTTATCACGGCAATAAGCAGTAAGCATGCCATGAACTTTCTTCTGCAAAATCAGCCAGGTAGGATGATAGTAGTATACGCCGATACAATTTTTTGTTTATCGAGCCAAAAAGTTGGATATAAATCCAAGAAGTTGGTCGGTGTTGGCTGTGGTCTTTGTGTACGGTACCTGTTTAGTTGAAGCGATACATATGGTGTTTTTACCCGTGAACACATTCGTAGTGGGCACGTTGTGTATGTAATAGTTCTAAGACGGTTTTGCCCCAAAATGAGTTAGAGCAATTGGTCCATTGATGTCACTTTTTCACAATTTTGCATAACATAATTTATGAGATATCTGGATTAGGGTCGATGAAGTTAAAGTTCCAAATTCTATGGTTTCACAGTTACTCTAGTTGTGCAAACATCAGCATATTGCTAGTCTATTCACCTTAAAAACAGTAGCCTACTGAGATTTCTACTTTTGTAAAGTCAGAACAGGTACGTTTTGAAATAGTCCGTTTTTTATGATGACGGTATAATTTGTTAGCATTTAAGGGTAGATAAAAATGGAACCAATTACATTGGCAATTGGTGGGGCGTCATACTACGTTGCTGTCAAGTTTGTAGACCAATTTATATCTCAGGAGGGATATGGCTGGTTTCGAAAGCAGCTTTTTCCTAAGGAAAGGTATGTAGACAGGCTCTATCAGCTTATCGAGGAAACCGCTTTAGAGTTTGAAGTTGAATATCCAACAGATTCAGACAAGGTTCCGTTCTATCAATCTAAGCAATTATTTGACGTGCTAAACGAATATACTTTGTTTAAAGAGTTTCCTGATAAAGCTGAGGTAGTGAATAAGTTTAGTGATTGTCCTAGTGTGCTTCCTCCAACTCAAAAACAACTTGAATGTTTTTATGCGATTCTAGCGCTTAAAATAAACAAGTGTACAACGTTAAAAAAGCTCCATATCGAAGAAAGTTATAAGGAAAAGATATTCGATATCAATGAAGAGCTGATTCAAATGAAACTTCTATTACGCTCTATAGACGAGAAGCTCACGTTTCACCTAAGTGATGATTGGTTAAATGAGAAAAACAGACAGGCAATAGCTGATTTAGGTGGACGATACACACCTGAATTAAACTTAAAGTTAGAAATAGCAAAGATCTTTGAGGGTCTTGGGAGAACTCAAGATTTTTCAGAACTCTTTTTTTCACATATAGATAGCTTTCTGATTAAAGGAAACAAGCTCTGTAGGTGTGATGAAATATCCTCACAGCAATCTGTAATATCTAAATCTCTAACTGAAATTACAACCTTATACCAAGCAATTGATTTTTCTATATTAACTAAAATACCAACAGATGAACTTTGTAACAGTATTACTTCCTGCAACAATGCAGTAGCAGAATCTGAATCGGTACTGTGGAAACTGCGTGAAGAAGCAAAAGCAGCCGGAGAGTCTAATTATTACAGTGATAAATACTCATCAATTTTAAGGGAACTTAGGGATTTTGATTATGAGTGTAACAAGTTAAGTACTTTCTTAAACTCCATAACAGTAAACTTGTCGAACAATCCGTTTTTACTTCTTGAAGGGGAAGCTGGCATTGGTAAGTCTCACTTACTTGCAGATGTTGTTGAAACAAGAATTAAAACTGGTTCTCCATCTCTTTTCTTATTAGGGCAACAGCTCACTTCTGATGAATCTCCTTGGGTACAAATTTTTAAAAGGTTACAGGTCGATACCACATCCAATGATTTTCTAGAAAAGCTTAATTTATATGCTCAAAAAAATAATAAGAGAGTTTTGATATTTATCGATGCGATCAATGAAGGGAATGGCAATAAGTTTTGGGATGATAATATAAATAGTTTTGTTGATGAGATTAAACAATTTGATTGGCTTGGTTTAATAATGTCAGTTAGGTCAACGTATAAAAATATTACCATTTCTGATGAGAATGTATCACGAAATAACTTTGAAACTCATGAACATATTGGATTTAAAAACATTGAACTGGAAGCTGTTAATTTATTCTATGACAATTACAATATAGAGAGACCCTCTTCTCCTAACTTAAACCCAGAGTTCAAAAACCCATTATTTTTGAAATTACTATGCGAAGGAGTTAAGAAAAGTGGATTAAGTAAAGTTCCAGTAGGTTTTCATGGGATATCTAAAATTCTCAGTTTTTTCATTACTGGTGTCAACAAGTCGCTTGCATCACCTAAAAAGTACAGTTTCGATTCCAGCTTTCCATTGGTTAATGACGCATTAAATGAATTAATCAAGCTTAAGGTGGGCTCAGGGGCTAAGAGTATACCTCTTAAAAATGCGCATGTTGCCGTCCAATCTGTTGTTCGAGACTATGTTAACGATAAAACTTTTCTTAACGCATTAATAGATGAAGGGTTGTTAACAAAAGGAATTACTCGAAATGACGAAAACGTTGTTGAAGAGGTAGTATATATATCTTTTGAAAGGTTTGATGACCATTTAACAGTAAACTACTTACTTGACGGCGTTGAAAATATTGAAGATGAGTTTAAGGCGGGAGGCCGTCTAAGAAGTTACTTTAAAGAAGAGTATGACTTTTACTACAACCAAGGAATTGTTGAGGCTCTTTCGATTCAATTGCCTGAAAAATACGGAAAAGAACTCTATGAGTTACTGCCAGAGTTCAGTGAGCATGATTACTTAATAAATTCTTTTATTGATAGTTTAGTTTGGAGAGAAATTTCTGCGATAGATTTCGAAAAACTAAAACCGTTTATAAATAACAACGTGCTTCAGTTTAGGCGTACATTTAGCGACTTTTTAGAAATGCTGATTTCAATTTCAGGTATTGAAGGACACCCATTTAATGCTAATTTCTTACATTATTGGTTATCTAAGCATTCCTTGCCAAACAGAGATGCATTTTGGACTACTCAATTAAAATATAAGTATAGTGAAGACTCTACGTTCAGGCATTTAATAGATTGGGCTTGGGATGACTTTGATAAGAGTTACATATCTGATGATTCAATTGAGTTAGTTGCTACTGCGCTTTGTTGGTTTTTCACTTCAACCAATCGAGAATTGAGGGATTGTTCAACTAAAGCTTTAGTTAACTTGTTAGAAAATAGAATTCCAGTATTGGTTAGGATAATCGATAAATTTGATGCCGTAGATGATCCTTATGTTTGGGAGAGAGTGTTAGCTGTTGCCTTAGGTTGTGTACTGCGAACAAAGGATCATCATGAGCTAGGCGCTGTAGCTGAAATAGTTTATACAAAGGTCTTTGATACAGAGGATGTATATCCACATATCCTCTTAAGAGACTACGCAAGAGAGATTATAGAGTATGTTTCACACCTTGGATTGATAACAGAAAAGATTGAATTGTCTAAAACTAAGCCCCCATACAAAAGTGAATGGCCTGATGACATACCAACTAAAGATGAGCTGAAAAGTCTTTATGATCAGAAAGACTACCGGGAATTGTGGAGCTCAGTTATGGGGGGGGGTGACTTCTCTAGGTACACCATAGGCACTAACTCTAATCATTCAGATTGGTCTGGGTGTAGATTTGGCCAATCCCCTGTAAATAGGAAAGAAATATTTAAAAAATTTAAGAGCGACTTATCGGAAGAACAGCTTGAGTTATTTAGTTCATTAGACCCTATTATTTATGCTGAAGACTCTGATGATTTGGTTATAGGTGAAACTATAATCCGAATGGGAGTCGCTTTAGGCAGAAAAACAGAAGAAGAGCTACTTTCGAATAAATTAGTTTTTAAAAATGCTTTACCAGAAAACACTTTAACTATTTATGAAAGAGATATTGAACCATACCTTGATCATAACAACAATTTATTAGATACAGATGCTCATTTTGATCTTAGGCTAGCTGAATGTTTTATTTTTAATCGCGTAATAGATCTAGGTTGGTCTCCTGATAAGCATGGTGATTTTGATAAAAGCATTGGCACAGGCAGGGGACGGCATGAATCCCATCAAGAACGAATAGGTAAAAAATACCAATGGATTTCATTTCATGAATTTATAGCAAGACTTTCAGATAATTACATCCGCTATGAGGGATACGGCGATGAGCGAAAAGAGTCTCCTTACCTAGGCCCTTGGGAACCCTATGAAAGGGATATAGATCCAACAATTCTGCTTAAAAATACAGGAGATAAATGCATACCTCTTGAAGATAAGTGGTGGGTTAGTAAAGAATCTTTTCAGTGGGATTGTACTTTTGAAAATTGGGTAAAGGATACTTCTACGTTGGATAACCCGCAGGCGTTGATTGAAGTAAAAGACAATAATGGTGCTGACTGGCTTGTTCTGGAAAGTTATCCGTCTTGGAAAGAGCCTAAAGAAGTAGGTAAGGAAGACTGGGGACACCCACGGAAAGAGGTTTGGTGTCATCTTAGAAGTTACTTAGTTAAGTCATCTGAATATGAACATTTTAAAAACTGGGCTGCAAGCCAACATTATATAGGGCGATGGATGCCTGAAAGTACAGATAGATATCAGTTGTTTAATAGGGAGTATTACTGGTCAGAGGCTTTTAAGTTCTTTAAATCTGATTACTATAGCGGCGCGGACTGGGTGACAGTTACAGACAAAAAGACAGGGACTAAGATTGCTGATGTTGGTGTTACTACTATCGGTTATCGTTGGGAAGAAGAGTTCGATCAATCAAAGGCTGAAACTTTAAGTTTTCTTAAACCAAGCTCTCTAATTTTTGACAATATGAACTTAAAACATGGTTCTCAAGAAGGTAGCTATATCGATGAGGCTAACAATGTTGTTTGTTTTGCTGCTGAAGCTCTACACGATACAAAAGCACATTTATTGGTAAAAAAAGAACCATTTTTGAAGATGCTAAAGGATAATGATTTGGAGGTTGTTTGGACTTTGTTAGGTGAAAAAGGTGTGATTGGTGGCTCTTTTTCTTCGAACCATAATTATGGACGTATAGAGTTTAGCGGTGCTTTTTACATTAATGAAGATCACATTGAAGGAAAGCATAAGATTTTCACTACAACCTGTAGTGGATAAGAGAATGTGGCCAGCGACATTTAGGCTGGCCACATGGTAGCAATACCAAAAGCAATCCGAAAAGTCAGAGTGCTTTATTGTTCGTAACTCGGAATTGTCCAGAAACGTGTTTAAATGGGACCGCTCAATCTGTGGATGCTCAAGACAACCATTATGATACTTTATTACTAAGTTGTAGCGTGACTCAGACTTTGTAGTAGGAATTAGTATGAAACTTTATTCCTCTCCTATAGCAATATAAACAATCTGTCAGATTTTTCAGATTTTTCAGATTTTTCAGATTTTTCAGATTTTATCTCCCTCAGGAGACCAAACTGACAGATTGCATTCTCACTAATTCACACAACCCAATACATTCAAATACACTTAACCTCAAGTAGCTCATTAAAATCGCTGAAATAATTCTCCAGCTCTAGCAACTTTACATTCCCTGGTCGCTCTGAGTACCGCTTTGTACGTGCTCCAAATTCTATTGTCCCTTTCCCAAAGCGCGTATTAATGCAGTCGATTGCTTTGCTTAATTTATGGTTATTAACCTCTGGTTCAAATAGATCTGCTTGCTTGTGTTCTGCGTCGATTAAACTAGTAAGGCCAACTCCAACCTTATAAATGCGCGTTTTTGTCGGTTGAGTAGGAATAAGGTCACCCTGAATAGCTCTCAAAGTCTTTAGACCTACAGAGGTATCGCATACACCGTAACTGAAGTGTATGCTCCGGCTAGCCTTAAACTGCTCCTGAGGATCGTCATGTATGGATGTGGACACAAATGCTGTTATAGCCAGGGCTTCTGATTTTTGCGCTCGTAATTTAAAAAATGCCTCTGCAAGGTGAAGAGATAATTCCGACATTATGGACTCCCTTGATTGTAAACGGTCCCGGTATGAGCTGGTGGACCAAATTCGTTGCTTCTTAGGTCGTGTGTCGTTCCAATTGTAGACAGGTGTGGCATTTAACTCATGGATCGTGTTGGCGACGGAAATCGAAAAGGCTTTTTGCATTTTTTTAGGATCTTGGCGAGCTAAATCTAACGCGCTATAAATGCCCATATGAGAAAAGTGTTTAGATAGCTTCCTGCCTACGTTCCAAACCTCTGAAACAGGTACCTTTTCTAATGTCTGAATCAAATTGTCTTTACTAATGACAAATACACCGTTACTACCCTGAAGTTTTTTGGCTGCAAACGAAGCCAGTTTTGAAAGAGTTAAACTAGGACCAATCCCGACTCCTGTAGGAACACCCGTTGTTTTCCAAATGTGTTCACGCCAACGCCAAGCTTCGCGTTCCAGGTCAATGCCATTCTTCAGTAGCTCCGTAGTCTCCACCCAAGATTCATCGACGCTGTAATGAAAAATGGGTAGCCCCTCGGAAACATCTATAAGTGATTGCTTAAAGTTCCTAGATATCTGCCCTAAGGTATTAAAATTACACTTAAATATTGCGCCATGATGCATGGCAACTTTAGAGTCGATTTCCCAAATAGGAGAGAACTTGGGTATCCCAAATTCCTTTATATTTGCTCCGGCAATACTAATACCTTGGCCTGCTGACACGAGTACTGGTTTCCCTTTTAAACCAGGATGAAATTGAGCACTACTGTGCGCATAAAATCCTGTTCCGTCTATTAGTGCGAATGATTTATCGGCCACGAAGTTCTCTCCGGTAAATTCGGATAGCCATAGAGACACAGCCGTAAATGCGAATTTCGTCACTTGATGATAGATAAACAGATCTGAACTTTGGGTTGTCGCTGTATGCTTTTTTCAGTCTTTTGTTCAACCTCTTACATACCAATTCACCATTTAAAGCCATGATAACGGGATGATCTTCTTTAAATGAGAGGCTGCGGTTAAGGAGTAGCAAATCTCCGTTATCAATGATTGGTAACATAGACTTACCGTTTGCACGCATCAATACACATGTATGTTGTTGCTCAGGAGGTATTAATAACTCATGAAGGTCGAACTCTTTCAATGAGTTATGAATAGGTATCGAATAGCCTTTTCTGTACCAATGAAAACGAGCAGATACAACGCCTTGAACTACAATATCTTCTTGCTTTTGTATCTCTTGAAATGACACAAGAGCGTTTTCGCCAAGGTATTCAACCAAAATACAGTCGTTTGCTTCAGGTTGAAGGCTTGAGTCAACAAGCAGGTAATCGCCATCTGAAATACCGAAGTAAGGTACATCTTGATGAGCAACAGTTAATTTGGTTGCGCTAGGATGATGAACTAGCTGTTTTGACAATGACAGGGATTTACGGACACTCCCGCTTGTTGGGTCTTCAAAGCCTGTTATGCCGCAATTTATTGACTGATCAAATATTTGTAAAACACCCATTTTAAAAACACGTCTGACTGCTGTATGTATATACAGTAATTATATATCCAGCTATGTACTGGTGCAATGTAAGGAAGAGCATGAGCTATTGGGATGGTTAGATGGCCTGGTGCACATCTGTGAACCATAGGTTTTTGAGTATACGATTCATGAGCATGGAGAGACACTGTAATTGCACTATAGATTCGAGTAGTAAGGTATAAGCCCGGTGGTACGGTAAGGTTTTGTAGCACCATAATGCAGCGTTAAAAGAGAAAATGGAGGCTTCATTGAGTGTAAAAAAAGACAATCACTTTTTACCTGAGATGTATCTAAAAAATTGGTGCAACGAGCAGGGTAAGGTATTCCACTATAGGAAAGTTGTTCAACACGAGAATGTGCCATTATGGAAGGACTACTATCCATCAGCGATCGGTTACCATAAATATTTGTATGTAAACACTCAAAACGGTAGCCCAGATGATATATTAGAAAATTGGTTCGATTCTAAGTATGAATTTCCTGCCAGTAAGTCGATTGAGAAAGTAGCTCGCAATGAGAAGCTTACAAGGAATGATTATAAGAAATTAGCTAACTTCGTTGCACTTCAGGACTTACGGACTCCAAAGCGTTACCTAGAGCATTTAGAGCGTTTCAATGAAGTGGCACTTAATGAAGTGGTCAAAGATGTCCTTAAAGAGGTTAAATCAAAAATACCTCCGGGTTATAAGCCTGATGGGAAGGCTCGTTACCATGATAGCTTACCCTTAAGAGTGGAGATCATAGACAATGCTAAGGGTGAGTTTGTAGTAAAAGTTACATCTTTGGTTGGAAGAGCTTCTTGGTTGTGGTCTATAAAACATGTCCTTACCACTGTTGCTGATCAACTACATAGAAACAAGTGGACCATACTCCTTCCTGCTGAGGGGATGAGTTGGTATACGTCAGACAATCCAGTGGTACGGTTAAATTATGAAGATAGCAAAAATTATGATTTTAATGGTGGCTGGGCAAATCCAAACAGTGAGGTCATTTTACCACTGGGACCAAGGCATTTGCTGTATACACAAGTTGGAGTTTCTCCTCCAATTCCAAGAGGTACAAAACTTACGCGAGACCAAACACATAAAATTAACCGAATGATAGTCGAGAATTGCCATAACTGCGTAATATCCCATGAAGAAAGGGGAGGCATCGAGTTGTTGCTCCCTAGGGTTGTAGATAGAGAACAAGTTGAAGCCGAAAGGGAGCATTGGAAAAACTGGCATTTAGCCCACCAAGGCGCAGAATCTGTGTTTTACAGCGATTACTACACTTAGCAAACTGTTTAATAATGGCTCAGGGTGGTACATGGCGTTTGTTAAAGGTGTAGAGGAACTATGTCGGGAAATTAGAGATGAGGGAATAGTTCCGACTACACCATCTACATGCAAGCAATTTAGCTTATAGTTAGCCTAGGGAGATGTTAAATGCCTCCGTATGCCACATCACTTATTTCGTTTAGGTAAGGGGATATAATTTTCTCAGGTGGACTTGTGAATGAGTAATCTCTTAGGATGACTTCTAAGTTCCTTGAAAAATATTCACATTGTGATGAGAAAAGTGCTTTAGGTTCATTGATAAGGTCAAGAGTTAAACTGACTGCTGTATCCATGCTGGTATAACCATTTTTATGGTCTTTGATTAAATTACCAAAGAAATAATTGTCGTGAGGCTGAGCTGCTAAGTTTGAATGGAGTGCATGAAATGCGTTCACAATTGCTGTTATATTTCTTCTATTTGCGAGCTTATCCGGATTAGCTCGATAGTTTTGCTGGGCACGGAATGCAAGTTCATTCAAGTCACGTGAAGCTGAAAACTTTTGGGAACTTAATTGATTTTCTCTTATAAAGATTTTGGTTATAAAGCTGAGAATCTTCATTATTTATAAGTACCTAGTTATAAGTTAATAAAAGGTCTGGAAGCCTTACAATAGACTCTTAGTTTTAATAGTAAAGTTTTGATGCTGTTTCCAGTTCACATTAAAGCAACTCAGTGGTCTGAGATGAATAGTATCGATATCATAAATTACATACCAATTTGGGAACTATTCTTTAAAAGCTTTCTACTTGAGTTCAAGTTGATGTGATTTAGGTTTCAATGTGAACATTTAACTAGCCATAATGGCTTTTCTGGCAGTTAAAGCGTAGATCGGCATTGTTGATAATGATAACGTATTGAAAATATTGATATAATCATATTTTTATAGTGTAAGTATGATCCTATGAGATATGAATCTGCCCCTGTTACCCCAGAAGAAAGCCGGAAACCACAAAAGAGCTCTTCGCTCGTCAGCAACGAGAGCGTAGAGCTGAATTAACTCCTTCAGCAAGCGATGGAAAATCGTGAGAGGGTTCTTAGAGATAGAGAAAAAGCAGGGTTAGGACCTACTTCTCTAGGATTGAATGCTCCTCAGCTTCTCAGTGACTCAATAGGATTACAGTGTTCACTTGGGGATGAAATGGCTAAAAACCACCAGCATGTGTTAATTACAGATTTAGAGGATGCACATAAAATATTACATAACGTTTGGCTGGAGTCTGGTAAGGATGTCGCTGCTATCGCCTTGAGCATTAACACCGTTAAGTCTTGGTTCAATCACACAGAGCCTATGTTTAATGCGATATCAATTGCTAAACAGTTTGGCGATCTAGGCGTTAAAGCTGATTTGGTAGAAAGCCGAGGTAAATTATTTGTCGCATTTTCAGGGACAAACGAGAATGGCAAAGTGCTACGGCATGCGTTTGTCAATGGTACTCGGCTTAATATGAATGGTAAGAAGTACCCTCTAAATTCATTTAAGTCGGTGCAAGCAGGCTTTAGTCCTCAATCTAGAACTGCAAACTTCAAAGGTGCGGGTGCCTTAACCTTTGTGGTGTCCGCTAGTCTAGCCACCAGCGACTTAGTTTTTAAAGACGACTATCACTTAGTGGATTGGTTTGGCAATGTAGGTGCCGATATGTTCAAATTCATGTTGCAAACAGCAGCTGGTGAAGTTCTGTTATTTGCTACGGCAGCTCTGGGAGCTCCCGTAATGGTTGGTGCGCTATTTGTTACAGCAACATATGTCTTAATTGAGGTTGTTTGGGGTGAATACAAAGTTTCTAATCAAGTCGTAAGGATGCTTGAGAATGTCACATAAAACAAGATTACGTTTGGCTGGTATCTTTGTTCTTTTGTTTGGGATAATTTGTTGGGGCTATCCATCTTATGTAGTCTATAGAGACTATCTTGAACTACTGAATAAAGCAGACACTGTTCAGCTATCCGTTCTAACTCTGTGGGTGCCGATTGGATTATTAGGGGCGTTAGGTTGTATTTTTTTTATGGCCCCAAAAGCTATGTTGTGCGGGAAAAAAATCAATGAAATTTACTCTCAAAGTGCAATGCAGCTAGCTAATAAAATCTGTGTTTATTTTGCCTTGGCTGGTGTAGCCTTTGCCGCTGGCTGGACGTATCACTCAATTGATCTCTTACAAAAGTATGGGTATGTATATAGCCGAGATTTAACCAATATCACTCCTACGGGAATACATTTGAAATACGTTAGAGCAACTCATTGACCAAGAACGTCTCTAATCCTCACTAAGAACTCTTCTAACAAGCGTAAGCTTACTACTTACGCTTGGTCTAATTCCTTCCGAGAGCTCCTCAACCTAATCGGCTATCTAGAGCATAGACACGAAACTATGAACCTCTTAGTTGACTGTGGTTGAGTATCGCGCTCATTATGCATAGAAACGAGTACAATTTGGTAACCTTAAGCTTTAAAAAATTGTTTACTAGGAGTGGTACAACATGGATAAAGAACTATCTGGGGTAGAGAAGCTTCGTGATGGGGCCAATTATCTTCGCAAAGTTATCGGTATCAGTACTGAATTTCTTAGCTCAATACAGAAAAGAATGGGGTCTCCCAAAACTCTCTTGGATACTTTTGTAAGAGTATACTTTTCTACCTTTGGTTGTATTTTGATTGGGGTGTATTTCGTGATGATGATATTAAAGCCATGGTTTGATGGTGGTGGAAATTGGTCATATGTCCAAGAAGTTTGGTCTCATTGGCAAACTCTGAATGCAGCAATGATTGCTTTTACAGCAAGCTTATTGGCGGTTTATGCGGCTAAATATCTGTCGTAAGACAATAAAGATTGAAACTAAACAATAAAGTTTGAAACTAAGACATTAAAGTTGAAAACTTTTTAAACC